>NZ_CP163512.1:4040171-4350954 GCF_041075285.1 Providencia rettgeri
TAAAGCAACCGTTTTGATTGAAACATTGCCCGCAGTATTCCAAATGGACGAGATCCTTTACCACATGCGGCATCATATTGTTGGCTTAAATTGTGGGCGTTGGGACTATATTTTTAGTTATATCAAAACGCTAAAAGAACATTCAGATAGAGTGTTGCCTGACCGTCAAATTGTCACTATGACTCAAGAATTTTTAAGTGCCTATTCTCGTTTATTAATTAAGACGTGCCATCGCCGTGGTGCATTTGCGATGGGGGGGATGTCTGCATTTATTCCGAGCAAAAATGAAGAAGAAAATCAGGTAATTTTGGCCAAAGTAAGGGCGGATAAAGAACTTGAAGCAAAAAATGGGCATGACGGTTCGTGGGTCGCACATCCAGGCTTAGCCGATACCGTTATGGCGGTTTTTGATAAAGCACTTGGTGAACATGCAAATCAGCTCCATGTGTCTCGCGACGCCGATCCAGAAATTACGGCTGAGCAGCTTTTAACCCCGTGTTCAGGTGAAAGAACTGAAGCAGGAATGAGAGCGAATATCCGTGTTGCAGTGCAATACATTGAAGCTTGGATTTCCGGTAATGGTTGCGTCCCTATTTATGGATTAATGGAAGATGCGGCAACGGCCGAAATTTCGAGAACCTCTATTTGGCAATGGATACGACATGGTAAGTCATTGTCGAACGGTGAAAAGGTAACAAAAGCCCTTTTCGAAGAAATGCTGGATGAAGAGTTACAGGTTATTCAAAAAGAGCTCGGAGATAAACGTTTCCAAAGTGGTCGTTTTAGAGAGGCGGCAGAGTTAATGAGGCGGATCACTACGCAAGATGAGCTCATTGAATTTCTGACTATCCCTGGATACCAATTATTAGACTAACAATAGCAAGCATAATATTCGATAAACCCTACATATTCTTATAAAGGAAATGGATCATGACGACATCGCGTTTAGAACAAATTGCCCAATTAGAAAATGAATGGAAAAAACCACGTTGGAGCGGGATCACGCGTCCATATTCGGCGGAAGACGTTATTAAACTACGTGGCTCAGTTAATCCTGAACATACATTAGCACGTAAAGGAGCTGAACGTTTTTGGGAACAACTTCATGGTAAATCTAAAAAAGGTTACGTTAATGCACTGGGCGCGTTAACAGGCGGGCAAGCTTTACAACAAGCTAAGGCAGGCATTGAAGCTATTTATTTGTCAGGCTGGCAGGTTGCTGCTGATGCGAATACGGCTTCCAGTATGTATCCCGATCAGTCCCTTTACCCTGTTGATTCAGTGCCCTCTGTCGTACAAAAAATTAATAACACATTTCGCCGTGCTGATCAGATCCAATGGGCCAATGGTATCGGGCCAGATAATAAAGAATATATCGATTTCTTTTTACCCATTGTCGCGGATGCTGAAGCAGGATTCGGTGGGGTGCTTAATGCCTTTGAGTTAATGAAAAATATGATAGAGGCAGGTGCGGCGGCAGTGCATTTTGAAGACCAACTGGCAGCAGTGAAAAAATGTGGTCATATGGGCGGGAAAGTTTTAGTTCCTACGCAAGAAGCCATCCAGAAATTGGTTGCTGCACGACTAGCTGCTGATGTCTCGGGCGTACCCACAATCTTAATCGCTCGTACAGATGCAGATGCAGCCGATCTTCTCACCTCTGATTGTGATGAATATGATGCGAGTTTTATCACGGGGGAGCGCACATCAGAAGGTTTTTTCCGTACCAATGCAGGTATTGAGCAAGCGATCAGCCGTGGTTTAGCTTATGCCCCCTATGCTGACCTTGTTTGGTGTGAAACATCGAAACCAGACTTAGAAGCTGCAAGGCAGTTTGCGGAGGCTATACACGCAAAATATCCAGGTAAATTACTGGCCTACAATTGTTCTCCATCGTTTAATTGGAAGAAGAACTTAGATGATGCGACGATCGCTCGCTTCCAAGACGAGCTTGCTCAGATGGGGTATCGCTTCCAGTTCATTACGTTAGCGGGGATCCATAGCATGTGGTTTAACATGTTTGATCTCGCCCATGCTTATGCTCAGGGAGAAGGGATGCGTCATTACGTAGAAAAAGTGCAGGAATGCGAATTTGCTGCAATAAATAAGGGGTACACCTTCTCTTCGCATCAACAAGAAGTAGGAACAGGGTATTTTGATAAAGTGACAACAGTGATTCAAGGGGGAATTTCTTCCGTGACCGCGCTAACGGGGTCAACAGAAGAAGAGCAGTTCTAGTCAATATCTTTCGTTATTCGGTGTCTCTGTTTATTTGATATGGTGGTTAGCTTTCAGGCACATCAAGTGCCTGTTTTTCTTCAGAGAAAAGAGATGGGAGCAAACATGATCCTGACTACTGAACAGATCATCGCCCAAACAATCTTACAGGGGTTTGATGCACAATATGGGCGTTTTTTGGAAATAACATCTGGAGCTCAGGAACGATTTGAACAGGCAGATTGGCATGCTGTGCAGTCCGCTATGAAACAACGTATTCAATTGTATGACCATCATGTAGGTTTGGTTGTTGCTCAGTTGCAATTTATGGGATTGGTTCAATCATTAACACCGAATAAGCTTGCACATATTAAAGATATTTATAAAACATTGCTTCCTGACTACCCTCGCTTTGAAATTGCGGAAAGCTTTTTTAATTCAGTGTATTGCAGGTTGTTTAAGCATAGAGAACTAACTCAAGATAATTTATTTATCTTTACTTCGCAGCCACCGAGGCGTTTTTCAACGTCTCCGAGGCCGTTAGCGCGTGAATATCATGTTGAAGGTAACTTATCGGCATTACTACATTCGGTTTTATGTGGGGTGCCGTTGAGGTTACCTTGGCGAGATTTAGCCTTTGATATTCAATGTATTATAAAGACATTACAGCATCGATTTTTACATATTGATGGGCAAAAGTGCCACTTTCAGATCGTCAATGAGCTGTTCTATCGCAATAAGGCTGCTTGGTTGATTGGCAAGATTTACATTAATGATGAGGTACATCCATTTTTATTGCCAATTCATCAAGATGATAATCACAAATTATACATTGATACCTGCTTAATCACTTTTGATGAGGCAAGTATCGTATTTGGTTTTGCGCGCTCGTATTTTATGGTGTATGCCCCTTTCCCAGCGGCATTAGTCTTTTGGTTAAGGGAAATATTGCCGTGTAAGTCCATCGCTGAGCTTTATATGGCAATAGGGTGTCAAAAACACGGTAAAACAGAGTATTACCGCGAGTATCTAGCTTATATTAACTTTGCAAGAGAGCAATTTACCATTGCACCTGGAGTGAAAGGCATGGTGATGCTGGTGTTCACTGCACCTGCTTTTGATCGTGTGTTTAAAGTTATTAAAGACGAATTTGCGCCACAAAAAAATGTGACAAAAGAAAGAGTCCAAGAATGTTATCGGCTGGTCAAAGAACATGATCGGGTTGGACGCATGGCGGATACTCAAGAGTTTGAAAACTTTGTATTCAATAAAAGTGCGATTAGTCAGGAATTGATGATGGAACTACTAAACGAAGCGCCATCACAAATTGAGGATCTAGGGGATAAAATATTAATCCGTCATTTGTATATGGAACGGAAAATGGTGCCATTGAATATTTACATGGATAACGCAAATGATGAGCAGTTAAATAATGTATTGAATGAATATGGCTGGGCGATTAAACAGTTGGCAGCAGCAAATATTTTCCCGGGTGATATGCTGTTTAAAAATTTTGGCGTGACACGACATGGACGTGTTGTATTTTATGATTATGACGAGATCTGTTATATGACAGAGGTTAACTTTCGGCGTATACCTGAGGCATTATACCCTGAACAGGAATTATCAGGGGAGCCATGGTATAGCATTGGAGAGCATGATGTTTTCCCTGAGGAATTTGCTTCATTTATTTGCCAAGATGCCCAAGTTCGTGATTATTTACAGCAACATCATGCTGATTTATTTTCCGCAGATTATTGGCAAAAGTTACAAAAACGCATATTGAATGGTCACGTAGAAGATGTTTATGCATACCGTGAAGAATTACGCTTCTGCCATCAATTTAATATATCGTTATCTTGCTGAGTTATTACGGGATTAACTAGGGGCTGTTTATCTTTGCTGCTGATTTTTATTGAGATGATGTAGAGTGTAGATAAATAATTAGGTTAGATAGTGTCTGTTAATTAATTAAAAATATAAGATTAGTTTAGTTATTAATACAAAGTGGGAAACGTTGTTTTTATCCCACTTTGTCAAGAAACTCAACCGACTTGGTTATTACCTATGCATTGAAATCGTTAAGCTTGTGCGCCTTGTACCGCCTCTTGAGCAAGCTGTGTGATTTTTTCATAGTTACCTGTACTTAATGCCTCTTCTGGAACTAGCCATGAGCCACCAATACAAAGAACACTATCCAGCGCTAGGTAGTCGCGATAGTTCGTTAAAGAAATTCCACCTGTTGGGCAGAACCTTACTTGTGAAAATGGGCCTGCAATGGCTTTTAGTGCTTTAACGCCACCGTTCGCTTCAGCAGGGAAAAATTTAAATTCTTTTAAGCCATAATCCAAACCAAGCATCAGTTCGGAAACAGTGGAGATCCCTGGAATTAAAGGAATATTCCCTTTAACTGCGGCGGCTAATAGTTCCTCTGTTAAACCTGGGCTAATAGCAAATTGTGCCCCTGCTTGGGAAACTTCCATAAGTTGTTTTGTATTAATCACCGTCCCAGCCCCGACAATAGCTTCTGGCACTTCTTTGGCGATTAAGCGGATCGCTTCGATGGCACATTCTGTTCGTAAAGTCACTTCTAGAACGTTAATTCCCCCTTTAACGAGGGCTTTTGCCAGAGGTACAGCTTGTTCAATTTTCTTGATCACAATGACGGGGACGACAGGACCTTGCTTAAGAACGGTTTCTGCTGTCATTTTCCAATTATTCATATTTTATTCCTAGTTAATAAAATAGCTTAAAAATCAATGCTACAAGCACCTTCTTCGGCACCGGATAAACTGCGTCTTAATGAACCAAAAAGTTCTCTACCACAGCCGATGTGTTCGGCGCTTAAATCGGGTTTATGAGGTTGACGTTGAGCAAGTTTTTTTTCATCAACAAGGAGTTGTAATTCACCCGTCAATGCATTTACTCTGATCATATCCCCATCTTTGACTTTTGCTAGTAGCCCTCCATTGTAGGCTTCCGGTGTTACATGAATAGCAGATGGGACTTTGCCTGATGCGCCTGATAATCGTCCGTCGGTCACTAGAGCAACTTTATAACCTCTGTCCATTAAAACACCAAGAGGAGGCATTAATTTATGGAGTTCTGGCATACCATTAGCGGAAGGTCCTTGGAAACGAACTACGATAATGCAATCGCGGTTTAACGCGCCAGATTCAAATTGTGCTGTAATATCATTTTGGTTATTAAAAACGATTGCTGGTGCTTCAATGATTTGATTTTCTTCTGGAACAGCGGATGTTTTCATCATCGCACGACCTAAATTACCTGCCAGTAATTTTGTTCCACCATGGTGTGAGAATGGCCTATCTATTTGCGCGATCACTTCTGGATTAAATGAGTCTTTAGGGCCATCACGCCATTCTAGTTGTCCGTTATTTAACCAAGGTTCTTGGGTATAACGTGAAAGACCAAAACCTGCAACAGTGTTAACATCTTCGTGTAATAGTCCTTTTTGCAGCAATTGGTAAATTAATAATGCCACTCCCCCTGCGGCTTGAAACTGATTAATATCGGCTTGCCCATTTGGGTAAATACGGCAAATTAATGGAACAATCGCGGACAGATCAGAAAAATCATCCCAATTAATAATAATCCCTGCGGCACGAGCAATGGCAACGAGGTGCATGGTGAGGTTGGTTGATCCCCCTGTCGCAAGTAAGGCGACAATACCATTGACGATCACTTTTTCATTGACTAGATGGCCGATAGGTAAATATTGACCTGATTGCTCAGTTAAACGAGTGATTTGCCGTGCGGCAGCATTCGTTAATGCATCACGCAGTGGCGTTTCTGGAGGAACAAAAGATGCGCCAGGTAAATGTAATCCCATGACTTCCATTACCATTTGATTTGAGTTGGCAGTTCCATAGAAGGTACAAGTTCCAATACCATGATAGGAGGCAGATTCTGCCTCTAATAACTCGTTTCTACCGACTTTTCCCTCAGCATATAGCTGGCGGACACGGACTTTTTCTTTGTTAGGTAACCCTGTAGACATTGGGCCGGCAGGAACAAAAATAGCGGGAAGGTGACCAAAGGAAAGGGCACCAAGCATTAAACCTGGGACAATTTTGTCACAAATACCTAAATAGAGTGCGCCATCAAACATGTTATGAGATAAGCCAATTGCTGTTGACATAGCGATAACGTCACGGCTTAGCATGGATAATTCCATTCCATCTTGTCCTTGAGTTACGCCATCACACATGGCAGGTACGCCAGCAGCGACTTGGCCGATCGAACCTGCTTCAAGTAGCGCTGTTTTTAATTGTTCTGGATATTTATCGTATGGGCGATGTGCAGATAACATATCGTTATAAGAATTAATAATGGCAATATCTGCCCGAGTCATGCTTTTTAGTATTTGTTTTTCTTCTGTTTGGCAGGCAGCAAAACCATGAGCGAGGTTACCACAAGCTAATGAAGCGCGATGAACGGTTGTGGTGCGAGCCTGTTCAATTTTGTTGAGATAAGCGGCACGTGTTTGTGCTGAACGACAAATAATACGCTGAGTGATACGCGCTAGCTCATCATGGATAGTTGTTGATGTGATATTTCTGCTCATGATAATTGCTCCATAAGATGGATAAGACAATGATTCCTGCTAAGTTTTCGATTGTGTCTTTGTGAATTCAGCATTTGTTATTTTTCAATCGCATTATGTTACCGGTAACATTGTTTAACTAAAATGCGAAAATTGCAATCATCAAAATGAAGATTCAACACTAACTGTGACCTTAATCAAGATTAAGGGGGGGAAACGATTTGAACAAAAAAAGGCAACTTGAAGGCTATGGTGATAAAAATAAAGGCGTTTATTGCTGAATTAATGCTATTCTTTTAAGGATTGAGTTAAATATGGCGATTAAAAATACAAGAGTATGAGAATGCTAAAACACGTTATTATTGTGATGTGCTTGTTTGCCTCGATTGTACATGCAAAGGTAGAGGTAACGGCGGGATCGTTCACGATTTTAACGAATATACTAAATCAACAAAATGAAGTGAATAAACAGCATCAACACACTGAAAAAGTTGATGTTATCACTCAATCTTTAATTGGTACGCCTTATAATAAATATACGTTAAATCAGTCTCATAAAGGCATAGAAACACTGGTCGTCAATTTGAAAGCGATGGATTGCATGACTTTTATCGAATATACCGAGGCTCTAAAACGTTCTGAAAACTACGAGCAATTTATCACTAATTTAGCAGAGATCCGTTATATGGGTCAGGAGATTAGTTTTACTAGCAGACGCCATTTTTTTTCAGATTGGCTACAAGAACCTAACCCAGTTGCTCGGGATATTACTCAGCAAATCAGTCCTCATACGGTATCTGTCAATAAAAAGCTTAATTTAAATAATCAAAGTGGTTTGTTTATTACTGGAGTACCCGTAAAAGAAAGGGTAATCCGCTATATACCTGTGCGATATGTTGATGATAATTTAATTAGTCGTTTAAAAACAGGCGATTACATCGGAATTTACTCAAAAAATAGTGGTTTGGATGTCTCCCATGTTGGTATTGTGATTAAACAAGGTGATAAGGTTCAGTTTAGAAATGCGTCTTCCCTTAAAGGAAATCTAAAAGTGAGTGATACCGAGTTACTGCATTATTTAACAAAAAAGCAGGGGATCCTTGTTTTTAGGGCAAAAGTAAATGATTAATCAAATAATAAAGATCGAAATAATAATTATATAATCAATTACTCTGATAATTTATCATAAAAAAAAGAATATATCATTTTGGTTGTCATTTAGGCAGTTTATTATACTTTGATTAAAGAGTAAAAATGACCTAATAATATCAGTTAGAATTTTATTTTTATTAGTTACCAATTATTACGAGTAACGTTTAAAGTGTAAAAGGATATTAAATTATCGATTTAATCAATAAAATCGCAAAGTCTTTTTTAATTATATTAAACTAGAAAAATCATTTATAAAGCAATAGATTGCTCTATAAATAATACTAAAGTCTCTTTTTTTTGTATATAGAAAATGCATTTACCTATCAATTTGCATTATTTTGATTGCTCATAACTATTTTAAATGTATTCGATTAATTTTATAATGATTAATACTAGCTAAATTTATTTTCTTATTTAGGAGATGGTTATGCATATCGTTAATCAGAAAAACATTTATGCATTATTAGGAAATCATTTACGAAAAGCTAGAGTGAGCAAAGGGTTATCTGGGTATGAATTAGGTTCAGTTATTCAGTTAAGCCAGCAACAAGTGTCTCGTTATGAGTTAGGGATTAACAAATTAAGTTTAGATAAATTAATTGAAATTGTCATTTTTTTGGATATTGATATTAATGAAATTACTAAACTGATCATTAAACAGGTTGAGTATGAAAAAAAGAAGCTAGCGTCAAGTTGAAACAATTTTTTACGAGTTATCAATCAATTTTCATGATTAATCTGTTGTGCTAAAACGGTGTTAAACTTGTAGGGAATTGAGTCATCACTATTATATGACCTAATAAAAATAGAATTAATGAATTATACTTAATATTACAGATATCATTATGATTTTATATCCTTTATGATGAAGGATATTTAAAGCTCATCTGCATAACTATAATTAATTGAATTAATATTTTTTGAAATATAAATGATTAATTTTTGCTTAATAAATGTTTGTATATTTATTTGTTTTTTTTAATTAGTCGTCATCCGTTTCTATTAGTCAATATTTTACTGTCGTTGATAAAAGTACTTTTTAGGTTTAATTTTGCACTAAAAAGAGCACTAAAGTATAAAAATTAAGCTTACTTATTTTTCCATAAAGAGTATGAAGGAATAGGTAAGCTTTAAAGATAACGAATCTATGGGAATTGGTTTTTACTTATGTTCAGTTAGAGACGCTTGATCATAGAAAAGAGACTCAGTTTCTATAGTGTTATCTATAACCTTATGTTTAAATATGCAACGACTTCCAAGTAAGATAAGGTTAATGCTTAATGTTGAAACATATAGGGATATTTTTCGTTTTCTTACTTGCTGGGTGTACTACGCCTACATCAAATAACGGCTATTACGTTGATAAAAGCTACCCTTCTCAAAACACCAGTGAACGTATACAGTACGTTGTTCTACACTATACGGTCTCTGATGATGACCATTCTATTAAAATATTGACGAAAGGTAAGGTGAGTTCCCATTACCTCATTCCAAGCAACCCAAATTATAAAGATGGGAAGCCAATCGTATTACAACTTGTCCCTGAAAAGCTAAAAGCGTGGCATGCAGGTGATAGCCGTTGGCTTTATCATAGCGGGTTAAATGATTCCTCTATCGGGATTGAAATTGTGAATGCGGGCTTTCAGGGAGAGAAAAAAGGGGATAAAAGCTGGCCTCCATTTAATGAGTCACAGATAGCCGCTTTAATCCCATTGCTACAGGATATTATGCAGCGTTATGGTATTCCACCTGAGAATATTATTGGTCACAGTGATATCGCACCACTACGCAAACAAGATCCTGGGAGGGCTTTTCCATGGCAACGTTTGTCACAACAAGGTATTGGCGCCTGGCCTGATCCTAAAACGGTAAATAAGTACCTTGCTGGACGAAATGTGAATGAACCAGCCAATGTCCTTCGTGTGCAAAGAGCGCTCAAGTTTTACGGATATTCTGCCATACCGTTATCCGGAAAGTTGGATGTGCAAACCAAAAAAACCTTACGTGCTTTTCAGCTACATTTTAGACCACGGGATATTGACGGTTTAGCGGATGCAGAAACAGAAGCCATCGCGTTAGCATTGATTGAAAAGTATCGCGATATATCAAAGTTTAAGACCTTTGAGCGCACCAAGCAGATAGACGATTTATCCGCAAGCCAACAGGGAGATTAATGAGCAACGTTTTGCCCTTTAAAAATGCGGGTTTCCCCGCATGGTTATTGAGCTAGAGCAGAGCTTAACGATTTGCACCATATTCACGGCTAATTTCTTTTGCTGCCTTAATCACCATAGCGCCTAATTCGGTGATACGGTCATCTGTTATCCGTGATAAGGGGCCTGAGATAGAAATAGCAGCAAAAGCTTCTTTGTGTTCATCATAGATGCAAGCACCGATACACCTTAAACCTAAAGCATGTTCTTCATCATCATAAGAAAATCCTTGTTTTTTCACTTGCTGTAAATTTTCTTTTAATGCTGAAGGGTTGGTTAATGTAAAAGGGGTATAGGCATGTAACCCTTTACGGCTGAGTAGTGGAATAAGTTTATCTTCAGGTAAATTTGCAATAAACGCTTTACCTGCACCAGAGGCGTGTAACGGCAGTTTGCCACCAATTGGCGCTGACATCCGCATTAATGCGGTACATTGCACTTGGTCAACAATAACGGCATCGTATTCAGTATGATCAAGAATGGCTAAATTCACCGTTTCACCAGATTCATCCATTAAACGGCGCAATATTGGGTGAACTAACGCTAATAGATTGCGACTTTCTAAGAAACTGCTACCAATAATAAATGCATTGGAGGCAATAACCCATAAACCTAAGTCACCCGTTTGGCGTACAAAACCGTGTTGCTCTAAGGTCATTAATAACCGGTGTGTTGTTGAATTTGGCAGCCCCGCTTGTAATGCAAGATCAGTTAAGGCAATGCCCCCAGTAGATTCAGAAATATATTCCAACAGTGTGAGTCCACGGCTTAGTGATTGAACTTGCCCTGCTGCGGTTGCACCGCTTGCTGGCCCTTTTGCTTTTTTAAGTTTTTTTGTAATGGGTGCCGTTGCCATTAAGTCTCTCCTGACTGTAATGAAATTTGATTCTATTATGAACTAACTGAGCTGAAAATACTCATCGGATCAGTGAGAAAGTGTTCGTTACATAACCTGAGAAACTCTCATCATAACAGTGAATTTCAAACACAAAAGTTATGGTAGGATGTTAAGTATAAAAATTTGACTTATTTCTCAGTGTTTCCGATCAGGAGGGCAGTGCAGTGTCCGAAAAAGTAAATCAATTAGAACAAGAATTAAAAAAACGTATATTGGTGTTAGATGGTGCAATGGGGACAATGATCCAGCAGCACAAGCTAACAGAGGAACAGTTTCGTGGTGAACGTTTTGCGGACTGGCCAAGTGATTTAAAAGGCAATAATGATTTATTAGTGCTGACTCAGCCTGAGATTATTCGAGAAATTCATAGTCAATATTTTGCGGCAGGTGCAGATATTGTTGAAACTAATACATTTAACGCCACATCCATTGCGATGGCGGATTATAAAATGGAAGCACTTTCCGCGGAAATTAATGAAGCGGCTGCGCGTATCGCCCGTGAATGTGCGGATGAGTGGACTCGTAAAACGCCGGATAAGCCACGCTATGTTGCGGGTGTGTTAGGACCAACAAATCGCACTGCCTCTATTTCTCCGGATGTGAATGATCCGGCTTTTCGTAATATCACTTTTGATCAATTGGTTGACGCTTATCGAGAATCAACGCGATCGCTCGTAAAAGGTGGCGTCGATCTGATTATGATCGAAACTATTTTCGATACATTGAATGCTAAAGCAGCTATTTTCGCTGTTGAAACGGAACTTGAAGCGTTAAAGGTTTCACTGCCTATCATGATTTCAGGTACGATAACTGACGCCTCTGGCCGTACTCTCTCAGGGCAAACCACAGAAGCTTTTTATAACTCGTTGCGCCACGCAAAGCCGATATCATTTGGGCTGAACTGCGCGTTGGGCCCTGATGAATTACGCCAATATATTGCGGAACTGTCGCGAATTGCTGAATGTTATGTGAGTGCTCATCCCAATGCTGGATTACCAAACGCTTTTGGTGAATATGATCTTGATGCGCAAAACATGGCGCAACAAATCCAAGAGTGGGCAAAAGCAGGCTTTCTAAATATTGTTGGTGGATGCTGTGGAACAACGCCGCTGCACATTCGTAAAATGGCGGAAGCTGTCGAAGGAATTGCGCCTCGTCAATTACCGAATTTACCCATCGAATGCCGTCTTTCAGGGTTAGAGCCGTTGAATATTGGGGCACAATCGCTGTTTGTGAACGTGGGGGAAAGAACCAATGTCACAGGTTCGGCAAAATTCAAGCGATTGATTAAAGAAGAAAACTACCAAGAAGCCTTAGATGTGGCGCGTCAGCAAGTGGAAAACGGTGCTCAAATCATTGATATCAATATGGATGAGGGGATGCTGGACTCCCACGCGGCGATGGTGCGTTTTTTGAATTTGATCGCAGGAGAGCCGGATATTGCCCGTGTGCCAATTATGATCGACTCCTCAAAATGGGACGTCATCGAGGCTGGTCTTAAGTGTATACAAGGCAAAGGAATTGTTAACTCCATTTCAATGAAGGAAGGGGTTGAGGCCTTTATTGAGCATGCAAAATTATTGCGCAAATACGGTGCTGCGGTTGTGGTGATGGCATTTGATGAAGTCGGTCAAGCGGATACCCGTGAGCGAAAAATTGAAATATGCCGCCGTGCTTACCAGATATTGACAGAGGAAGTGGATTTCCCTCCTGAAGATATTATTTTTGACCCCAATATCTTTGCCGTCGCGACAGGAATTGAAGAACATAATAACTATGCTGTTGATTTTATTGATGTCTGTAAAGATATTAAAGAGCAGCTGCCTCATGCCATGATTTCAGGGGGAGTCTCTAACGTCTCTTTCTCGTTTAGAGGCAATGATCCTGTTCGTGAAGCGATCCACGCTGTGTTCTTGTATTACGCGATCCGCAACGGAATGGATATGGGGATTGTCAATGCAGGGCAATTAGCTATTTATGACGATCTGCCTGTGGAATTAAAAGATGCGGTAGAAGACGTGATTTTAAATCGCCGCGATGACAGCACAGAACGTTTATTAGCGTTGGCTGAGCAATATCGCGGTTCTGGCTCGGTTGAACAACAAGTTCAACAAGCGGAGTGGCGCAGTTGGGAAGTGGAAAAGCGCCTAGAGTATGCTTTAGTCAAAGGCATTACTGAGTTTATTATTCAAGACACGGAAGAGACTCGCCAACGCGCATCAAGCCCGATTGAGGTTATTGAAGGACCATTAATGAATGGCATGAACGTGGTAGGAGACTTATTTGGTGAAGGGAAAATGTTCCTACCACAGGTGGTGAAATCTGCTCGCGTGATGAAACAAGCCGTTGCGTATTTAGAACCTTATATTCAAGAACTTAAACAATCAGGTAGTAGTGCAGGGAAAGTGTTACTGGCGACAGTAAAAGGAGACGTTCACGATATCGGTAAAAATATTGTTGGGGTAGTACTTCAGTGTAACAACTATGAAATCATCGACTTAGGGGTGATGGTGCCATGTGAAACGATTTTAAAAACGGCGCGTGAACAAAATGTCGATATTATCGGTCTGTCAGGCTTGATCACCCCCTCCCTTGATGAAATGGTGCATGTGGCAAAAGAGATGGAAAGGCAAGGCTTTACGTTGCCATTATTGATAGGTGGTGCCACAACGTCAAAAGCGCACACCGCAGTGAAAATTGAGCCTAATTACAGTGGCCCAACGACTTACGTGCAAAATGCTTCACGTACGGTTGGGGTGGTTGCGGCATTGTTGTCTGAGACACAAAAGGCGGATTTTGTTGCGCGTACTCGTCGTGAATATGACACAGTGCGCCAACAGCATGGACGTAGAAGGCCGAAAACGCCACCAGTGACGCTGGATGTTGCGCGAGCGAATGCAGTGAATATCGATTGGCAAGCTTATCAGCCACCAGTACCCAATTTTTTAGGTGTTCAAGAGGTTAGTGCCTCGATTGCGACTTTGCGTGAGTACATTGACTGGACGCCATTTTTTATGACATGGTCTTTGGCTGGTAAATATCCGCGCATTCTAGATGATGAAGTCGTGGGATCTGAAGCGCGTAAGTTATTGAATGATGCCAATGCGATGCTGGACAGACTTGAAAAAGCGCGTTTACTGACACCGAAAGGTATTTTTGGTTTGTTCCCTGCAAACCGTGTTGGTGACGATATTGAAATCTACACGGATGAAGGACGTCATCATGTGCAAGCATTGAGTTTGAACCTACGTCAGCAAACCTTAAAGACGGATTTCCCGAACTATTGTTTATCTGATTTTGTGGCACCCAAAGACAGTGGTAAAGCCGATTATATCGGTGCATTTGCCGTCACTGGTGGTTTAGAAGAGGATGTGTTGGCGGATGAATACGAAAAACAGCACGATGACTACAATAAAATTATGGTCAAAGCGCTGGCGGATAGGCTAGCGGAAGCTTTTGCAGAATATTTACACCAGCAAGTACGTACCCGATATTGGGGCTATGCGGCAGATGAAAACTTGAGTAATGAAGAGCTGATCCGTGAGAATTACCAAGGCATTCGCCCTGCGCCTGGCTACCCTGCTTGCCCTGAGCATACCGAAAAAGAGAAAATTTGGCAGTTGTTGGATGTGGAAAACCAAGTGGGAATGAAGCTAACGAGCTCCTATGCTATGTGGCCTGGCGCGGCGGTATCGGGTTGGTATTTTAGTCACCCGGACAGTAAATATTTTGCTGTGGCACAGTTGCAAAAAGACCAAATAGCGGATTACTCACGGCGCAAAGGGATGTCGGCGGCGGAACTGGAACGCTGGTTAGCCCCGAATTTAGGCTATGATCCTGAAGATTGATAAAACCTTGTATTGATTTTTCAGGTGTTCAGCACCATCTTATGGGTAAAGACATTAAAGGGGTTCAATGATGAACTATGAATTTATTATTGAAAATGAACTGCCGCATTCAATGGCATTTCCTTATCAAATCCAAAACAGTGCGGCACCTGAAATATTTATCATGAGCGAAGATGCGGTCAGCGCTATGATGAGCATCTTGCAAATCATGGATAAACTCGATACAGATGAGTCCCTTGATGAGCACTGCTTTAACCAGATTTGGCTAAAAAGCGAGTTAACACCTGCACGTGCAGAAGAAATTTATTTATTTTTAGAAGAACGTTTAGCGGTAGAGCCTACGCCTTCACAAGAAGAGATAGCCGCATTTCATCAAGCGCAATTGGATGAAAATAAACTGTTATCACAAGAAAGCGATAAAGAAGGCATGATCCCAGTGCATAAGTTTTCCACTAATGATGGTTGGTTAGTGACGACGAAAGAGTGTGAGTGGATAGCAGAAGTCTTTGCCCCTGAATTAATGAATGAAAATCAATTTATCGTGTCGCAAATTTCTGAATTATGCAAAATCAGCCATCAAAAGCTGGAACATCTGCTGATTGAATGGGGTAAATTCAATTTATTCGCTAGCAAACATGGTGGTTACCGCGTTAATTAAGCTTTAATAGCGATTTAGGTGGTGGGCGTTTTAGTTATAAATGAACATCACCTAAATTTTTCGACGAAATTCCTTTCTGATAACGTTTTTTCAGCGTTGATCCCTTATGAATTTTTTTGGGGAATGTTATGTTAATAACATAACGCCAATAAATGGGTGATGGTGATGAAATTACGGTATTTGTTTCTAGTAGTCTGTTTGAGCGCAGCATCTTTGGCTCAAGCTGCTTCTGAAGCCCCTTCTACAAAAAATAAGCCAGCAGAAACGACAGGGCAGGTCAGCGATGTTGTGCTGCCCGATGATTTTAAAGCAAAATTAAAATCGGCGAAGGCAGGTGATGTCGATGCGATGGTGGATGTTGGACTCGCCTATATGGAAGGGACTGATTTTTTAAAAGCGGATGATCAAGAAGCTTATCGCTGGTTTAAAAAAGTTTCGGATTTGGATAATACCGATGGGGATTATTATCTCGGTATGTTATTACAAAACCAAGAAAAATATAAACAAGCTGAGCATTGGTATCGCCGTGGTGCAGAAAAAGGCGATGCATACTGCCAATATGCTTTGGGGTATTTATATGAGCACGGTTTAGGCGTCGAGCAAAATTTTAAGCAAGCCAAAGCGTGGTATTCCGAAGCCGCAGAACAAGAACATGCCAATGCGCAATTTGCGATGGGGCTTTTTTATCATGATGGTCTTGGGGGAAGTGTCGATTATCAAAAAGCCCGTGAATGGTATGAACGCAGTGCAGTGAATAATATTGCCGCAGCAGTCAATAATCTTGCCGTGATGTATGAAAATGGTGAAGGTGTTGAAAAAGATGAAGAAACTGCTATTTATTTGTATCGGCAAGCGGCGAATATGGGATCTGCGATTGCGCAAAGCAATATGGGGGATTTTTACCAGCAAGGCCATTCGTTAATTGAAAAAAATAGTTATCAAGCTATGTATTGGTATAAACGAGCGGCTCAGCAAAATAATGTTGATGCGCAGTTGGCTATCGCAAGGGCCTATGAATTTGGTGATGGTGTCGGGAGAGATTTAGCAGAGGCATTTGTTTGGTACGATAGAGCTGCACAAAATGCTTCTTTAGATGCAGGCATGAAGGTCGCTGAGTTTTATGAAAAAGGGTTGGGTGGTATTGAAAAGAACCCAGCAAAAGCCATTGAATTATATAAAGAGTTAGCGAATAGCGACAGTGTTGATGCAAAAATTAAGTTGGCGAAAATGTATGTCGCTGGCGAATTAAAGACTATAGATACCAAGGATATTGTTAATTGGTTACAGCTGGTGGAAGATGACAGCCTTGAAGCGAAAAACCAACTTGCGATTTTTTATTTAACGGGGACTGGTGTTGCGCAAAATTTATCAAAGGCACGCCAATTACTGGAAAAAGTGGCTTTTAAGAAAAACAGTGATGCGCAAAACAACTTAGCTGTAATGTACGCCAGAGGTGAAGGTGGGGAAAAAAATATTTTCCGTTCGGTGATGTGGTTTGAGCGCGCCGCAGAGCTAGGCAATGAAACGGCGAAGCGTAATTTGACACTTTTGCAGAATGATAAAGAGGTTAAAGCTTCGATGTTGCGCTATACCGATAATATCAATCAGTCGATGGAACGCTTGAAAAAACATTAAGTTCCAATCAAAAGGCGATCATTAAGATCGCCTAGTGTTTTGGGGATCGGATGAATTATTCGAATAAGTTACTGTGCAATGTGCGAACAATATCTTCCGCATCATTACCCGGTACCAACAGGCAAATATTGTGGCTGCTTGCGCCGTAGCTGATCATGCGAATATTGAAAGATTCTAATGCCCCGAAAATTTGTTTTCCAAGCCCATTTACTTGCGATAGCTCATTACCAATAATCGCCACTAACGCTAAGTTTTCTTCAACTTCAACACGACACAACGCGGAAAGCTCCGTCATCAGTGCATTAGTGAGTAGGCTACCATTTGTTCCTGTAGAACCCGTTGTATCTAACGTTAATGCAACGCTCACCTCAGAAGTGGTAATTAAGTCCACGGAAATATTGTGACGTAATAAGATAGTGAATATTTCCGCTAAGAAACCACGTGCATGCAGCATTTTCAAACTGTGTAATGTTAATAATGTTTGTTTGCGACGCAGTGCTAGTGCTCTAAATTGTGGTGGATTAGTAGTTTTGTCACTGACAATCGTCCCACCGGCTTCAGGGGCTTTACTGGAGCCAACAAATACCGGAATACCAGCACGTACAGCAGGCAGTAGTGTCGCTGGGTGTAGAATTTTTGCGCCAAATGTCGCCATTTCTGCGGCTTCATCAAAAGCAATTTCATCAATGCGCTGGGCGTTTGGTACGACCCGTGGGTCAGTGCTATAGATGCCCGGAACGTCTGTCCAAATATCGACGCGCGATAAATTCAAAACCTCACCCAATAGTGCGGCAGTATAGTCACTACCTCCACGTCCTAGTGTAGTTGTACGGCCCTTTTCATCTCGACCGATAAAGCCTTGCGTAATTACAACGGATTCGGCTAAACGAGGTAATAGATGTTGTTCTGCAAGGATTTTTAACTGATCGAGCACAGGTTCTGCACGACCAAAACTGTCGTTGGTTTTCATGACCTTACGGACATCAAACCATTGCGAGTTAGCATTGCGTTGACGTAGAACTTCCACAAAAAGCAAAGTTGACATTAATTCCCCATGACTCACCATTTCATCTGTTAATGCATCTGATGTGGCGAGAGAAGCAGAATCCGCTAAATGGGCAATGTTATCCAGTAAGCGATTGATCTCTTGACGAATAACATCCGCAGTCTGTAAGTTATCAATAATAGCATATTGAATATCTTTCACCTTTTGTAGCAGCGCATTGCGTTTATCAGCGTCACAACCTTCAGCTAATTCAATCAGTAAGTTAGTAATGCCTGCGGAGGCGGAAAGTACCACAACGCGTACGTTGGGGTTGGAAAGAACAATATTTGCACTGTTGTTCATTGCTTCAAAGTTCGCGACACTGGTGCCACCAAATTTTGCAATAACAAACTGATTGTTGTCTGACGAAGACGCTACGGTATTCATGGTGTCAATCCCTTTGGTTAAACCTAAACTTTATATAGATTTATCGGGTAAATAGTGGCGCGTCAATTAAGAATCGGGGTAAATCAGTAATTTTAATGATGGGTAAGGTATTATCGGTTTTCTCAATACACTCCCATACGCGTCATCCTTCAAGTTGCATGGGTGTTGACTACGTTCAGATAGCCGAATCACATACTTGTGTATGCTCATCGGTCTATCTTCACTTGTCGCCTACATGCAACTCGAATGATTTAGCGTATCAACGCGCCGTTTTTCAAGTTGCATGGGTGTTGACTACGTTCAGATAGCCGAATCACATACTTGTGTATGCTCATCGGTCTATCTTCACTTGTCGCCTACATGCAACTCGAATGATTTAGCGTATCAACGCGCCGTTTTTCAAGTTGCATGGGTGTTGACTACGTTCAGATAGCCGAATCACATACTTGTGTATGCTCATCGGTCTATCTTCACTTGTCGCCTACATGCAACTCGAATGATTTAGCGTATCAACGCGCCGTTTTTCAAGTTGCATGGGTGTTGACTACGTTCAGATAGCCGAATCACATACTTGTGTATGCTCATCGGTCTATCTTCACTTGTCGCCTACATGCAACTCGAATGATTTAGCGTATCAACGCGCCGTTTTTCAAGTTGCATGGGTGTTGACTACGTTCAGATAGCCGAATCACATACTTGTGTATGCTCATCGGTCTATCTTCACTTGTCGCCTACATGCAACTCGAATGATTTAGCGTATCAACGCGCCGTTTTTCAAGTTGCATGGGTGTTGACTACGTTCAGATAGCCGGATCACAGCCTTGTGACTGCTCATCGGTCTATCTTCACTTGTCGCCTACATGCAACTCGAATGATTTAGCGTATCAACGCGCCGCTTTTCAAGTTGCATGGGTGTTGACTAGGTTCAGATAGCTGGATCACAGTCTTGTGACTGCTCATCGGTCTATCTTCACTTGTCGCCGACATGCAACTCGAATGATTTAGCGTATCAACGCGCCGTTTTTCAAGTTGCATGGCTTTGAAAGTACGTATTTTAATAAAAGGGATAATTAAGTCTGGAAAAGTGCAGCAGAATTGGGGAATATCAATATAACGCAGAAAACCGATAAGTCCTGTTTCTTTGACGGGGTACAATCTATTTCTATTTAAAATTGTTTGGAGAGTGTTATCCATGAGAAGTATTAATCCAAGCCAAACGGCAGCATGGCGGGCGCTAGAACAACATTTTGCGCAAATGAAAGATGTGCATATGCGTGATTTGTTCGAGCAAGATAAAGACCGCTTTACCAAATTTTCGGCAACGTTCGATGGTCAAATCTTAGTGGATTTCTCCAAAAATAGGATAACGCAAGAAACTTTGAACAATTTATTGGCATTGGCAAAAGAAACAGAGCTGGAAAATGCCATTAATAGTATGTTCAAAGGTGAAAAAATTAACCGTACAGAAGACCGTGCGGTGCTGCACATTGCTTTGCGTAATCGCGACAATACGCCAATTTATGTGGATGGCAAAGATGTGATGCCAGACGTTAATGCCGTGCTGGAAAAAATGCAGCAGTTTAGCCAACGTATTATTAGTGGTGATTGGAAAGGGTTTACGGGCAAGGCGATAACCGATGTTGTTAATATCGGGATTGGTGGCTCTGATCTCGGTCCATTTATGGTGACTGAAGCATTGCGCCCTTATAAAAATCACCTGAATATGCATTTTGTTTCTAACGTTGATGGAACGCAAATTGCCGAAACACTAAAAAAACTGGATCCAGAAACAACATTGTTCTTGATTGCGTCCAAAACATTCACTACGCAAGAGACAATGACTAACGCACATTCTGCTCGTGATTGGTTCTTAGCTGCGGCGAAAGAAGAAAGCCAAGTCGCTAAGCACTTTGTGGCGCTTTCCACAAATGGCAAAGAAGTCGCTAAGTTTGGTATAGATACCAACAATATGTTTGAGTTCTGGGATTGGGTTGGTGGCCGTTATTCATTATGGTCAGCAATTGGTTTATCCATCATTTTATCCATAGGGTTTGAGAATTTTGTTCAATTATTGAATGGTGCTCATGCTATGGATAAACATTTCACCCAAACGCCACTGGAGAAAAATATTCCTGTGCTGTTAGGGTTGATTGGCATTTGGTATAACAATTTTTTTGAATCGGAAACTGAAGCGATTCTGCCATACGATCAATATATGCACCGCTTTGCCGCTTATTTTCAACAAGGTAATATGGAGTCCAATGGTAAATACATTGGCCGAGATGGCAAAGCGGTTTCTTACCAAACAGGCCCAATTATTTGGGGGGAACCTGGAACCAACGGGCAACATGCGTTTTATCAATTGATCCACCAAGGGACAAAAATGATCCCTTGTGACTTCATTGCACCGGCGGTAACCCATAACCCGCTTGGTGATCACCATGAGAAGTTACTGTCTAACTTCTTTGCGCAAACAGAAGCGCTGGCATTCGGCAAAACGCGTGAAGTGGTTGACGCTGAATTTGCTGCTCAAGGTAAATCCGTGGCAGAAATGGAGTATGTGGCACCCTATAAAGTGTTTGAAGGTAACCGACCAACTAACTCGATTCTATTAAAAGAAATTACACCATATTCATTAGGTGCATTGATTGCGATGTATGAGCACAAAATCTTTACCCAAGGGGCGATTTTGAATATCTTCACGTTTGACCAATGGGGCGTTGAATTAGGTAAGCAATTAGCTAGCCGTATTCTGCCTGAATTAGAAAACAGTGAAAAAATCAGTAGCCATGACAGCTCAACAAATGGATTGATTAATATCTATAAAGCTTGGCGCTAATTATTTATTGAAATAGTGCAGTAAATTAAGCGGGAAGTGTTAGTTGCTTCCCGTTTTTTTACATTAAAAATCGTAAAAGCGAGTTGAAATTAGTCTGATCATTAATATATCAATGAGTTTCATTATCGTTTATAACTTGTTAGTAATTAAAATTTTTTTCACTATTTTTTTACATTTTGTGTTGAATTTGTGACTTTTTATATAAATTGTTAGCTAACTTTAACCTTGTGGCAAAACAACGTGATATTCTATTTAGTAAGAAATACAAAAATCATAACCATGTTATGCATGGTGGAATTAACGTAATGGATGAAACGCTATTTACTTCGCAGCCAATTGAATGGATTGGGCAGGACGATGAAAGAGTTCCCGCTAACACGCTCGATTGGTTACTCGAACTTGGTTCCATGACAAAACGTTTTGAACAGCAAAGCCAGCAAGTTACTGTCATACCTTATATAGAGCGCTATGTGTCACAAGCGATGTTGAGCGCAGAAGAAGTGCAAAATTTACCCACGAGTTCTCGCTACTGGGTACGAGAAGTCGTCATGTATGGAGATGGCATTCCGTGGTTACTAGGTCGAACGGTCATTCCTGAAGAAACACTGACTGATGATGACCGACAATTGGTGGATATTGGCCGAATGCCACTAGGCCGTTATTTATTTAGTCGAGATAACTTAACGCGCGATTATATCCATATTGGTCGTTGTGCAGAGCGCTGGGTTCGTCGCTCACGATTAAGGTTATCCGATAAGCCTTTATTGTTAACCGAAATGTTTTTACCTGAATCACCTGTATATCGTTAATTATCCAAACTATTTCAAATTATAAGTTTTGGCAAAAACACGATACGAATACACAAAAATCCGTGATTTGCCCAACTGAGTAGTGTAAACGCCTACCTATTTTGAAGTATGATGGAGTGAGAGAAGGAGCACGACAAGTGGAGGGAAGTATGACGCTAAGTAAATGGCATGCATACAGCCGTTTAATGCGTATTGATAGACCCATTGGCTCATTGTTATTACTGTGGCCGACGTATTGGGCACTATGGATAGCTGCTCAAAGCACGCCCAATTTGCACATTTTGATTGTGTTTACTGCGGGTGTGTTCTTCATGCGGGCCGCAGGTTGCGTGATTAATGATTTCGCGGATCGTCATTTTGATGGCCATGTGGAACGTACTAAACATCGCCCATTGCCCAGCGGGGATGTGACAGAAAAAGAAGCCAAAATTTTGTTTGCTAGCTTAGTAGGTGTGTCCTTTTTGCTAGTGTTAACACTCAATTCGATGACAATTTGGTTGTCTATTGCGGGGCTTGCCTTAGCATGGATCTATCCTTTTGTTAAAAGAGTCAGCCACTTGCCCCAAGTTGTGCTGGGTGCCGCATTTGGTTGGTCGATTCCGATGTCCTTCTCCGCAGTTGGCGAAACTTTACCGCTAGTGTGTTGGGTTTTATTTCTTGTGAATATTATTTGGTCTGTGATTTACGATACACAATATGCCATGGTTGACCGTGATGATGATTTAAAAATTGGCGTGAAATCGACAGCTATTTTGTTCGGCCAATATGACAAATTAATTATTGGGTTACTACAATTACTGATGGTGGGGCTGCTGGTGGTCGTGGGCTCTTTAGCGGGCTTAGGAACGATTTATTATCTTTCTTTGGCGCTTGTCTTCGGGTTATTTGTTTATCAACAACAATTAATGGTGAACCGCGAACGCGCTCCTTGTTTTAAAGCCTTTATGAATAATAATTTCGTGGGCTTAATTTTGTTTATTGGCATCATGGTAAGCTATTTGTAGTTTGGGAATAATTTCAATCAGCCAACAAAAAAGGTAATGTTGAAAAACATTACCTTTTTGCTTTATAGGATTACAGAAACCAGTTTAGTCCTTCTCTGGTTCTGTCACTGGAGTAGTCTCAAGAGACGTTGCTGCTTTTTTCTCTTCTGAAAACTCATCATCTTGGCTAACGCTTTCAATCGTCAAACGAATTTCCGGGGACATTAAGCGCGCAAGAACAGCATACAGTTTCTTGGCGTTAGTGGTGAAAATATCGTTTTCAGTGTTATCGATATAGCCTTCTTCTCTTAATGTTTCAACCAGAGTTGAGAATACCGCTTTATCAAAGAACTCTGGGGCATTAATACCGTGCAGCACCGAAAGACGCTGCGCAAGAATGCGGCTTTGTTTCTCCAACGTATTACGGCTTATTTCAGGGCTGGCATTAAGTAATGACAGCGTGATAGCGTAGCGTTGAAGTGTTTCACGGACACCTGCCGCCAACAACTGTAACGGACGAATGCGGCGTGGATTTAACACCACCATTTCATCGTCTTTTAAGCAGATAAGTTTTTGATTATTCAGTTCATCAATCAGAGTATCTACGGTTTCTCGCAATTGTTCATCGTTATAACGCATAAACAGCTCTGCTTTTAAGAAAGGGTAGATTTGACTGACTTGGTAGTGAATTTCTTGGCGGCCGATACGCTCATGGTGCAGTACAATACTGCTTATCAGTGAAGGTAATACCAGTAAGTGGTGGATATTATTACGGTAGTAGGTCATTAAGACGGCATTTTCACGAGGAAGAATGATGATATCCCCCATGCTGTCTTTTTCTACCTCGAATTTATCCATTTGTAGCGCATGTTCGAGTAGCTCTTCAGCCGTTTTATTTGGCGTCGTCGCATCTTCGGTATACGGCACATTACGTAATAATTGCAGATAGCATTCCACTTGTTCAACTAACTGCTCACGGGTTAATGAACGTTGACGCGATGCCAGTAGAGCCGTTGCGCACAAGTTTATGGCATTTGCGGCGGCAGCGTTATTGATGTTCACCATGATATTGTCTGCCAACGAACTCACTGTAGGATTTAACCAAGTTGGGCGCTGTGGCTCAATAGGATCAATTGAATCACGCCAATCAGGTACACGCTGGTTAAGATAATGAGAAAGAGAAATGGGCTGACCAAAGTTCACATACCCTTGGCCTAAGTTACGCAGTTTGCGTAACCCGCGGATCATAGAAAATAAGCCTTCTTTCTCTTTTTCTGCACCGCGCAACTCTTTGGCGTAAGTTCCCACTTCCATCACGTGTTCATAGCCAATATAAATAGGCACAATAGTAATAGGGCGTGAGTCACCGCGCAGCATGGCTTGCAGTGTCATTGATAGCGTTCCGGTTTTTGGCTGCAATAAACGACCTGTTCGGGAACGACCTCCTTCAACGAAATACTCTATAGAGTAACCGCGAGCAAACAACTCACTTAAATATTCCCGAAAAACCGTGGAATAGAGTTTGTTGCCTTTAAAGGTACGGCGGATAAAGAATGCGCCAAGGCGGCGAAAAATCGGGCCGGCGGGCCAGAAATTCAAGTTGATCCCTGCGGCGATGTGTGGTGGAACTAAGCCTTGGTGGTAAAGAACATAGGATAGCAGTAAGTAGTCCATGTGGCTGCGATGGGAAGGCACATACACAATTTCGTGACCATCTTGCGCTAACTGGCGAACTCGCTCAGCATGTTGCACGTTAATGCCTTGGTAGAGGCGGTTCCACGTCCAACTGAGTACGCGGTCAGTTAAACGCACGGCTTCATAAGAGAAGTTTGCCGCAATTTCTTCCATCATACTCACCGCATTTTGCTGCGCTTTTTTCAATGGAATTTTTTTACTGCGCGCTTCGTCTTCCACGGCTTTTTCAATCGCTTTTGAGGTTAGTAGCTTATTGAATAATTCATAACGTGCAGGTAGTTTCGGACCGACCGCAGCAAGGCGTTGGCGGGAATAGTGAATACGGGCGACACGGGCTAATTTATTGGCAATTATGGTATCTGTACCGTGGTCCTGAGCCATTTTCCCAATAGAAACGGGAGGAGAGAGGCGCACAAAGCTATCACGACCTAACCATAAAATCGCAAAGAACTTTTGCACGCCATTTAGTAGCCTCAACGGTGGGGCAGGGGTATGCCCTTCACGACCAGGAGAGCGGCCAAACATTACCGATGCAGGTAGCATTTGAATATCAAGATTTGGATTGTTTTTGTGCAAATCTAAATATGCATGGAATGTTTTGACGGAATCTTTACGTGGATCGGGTGAGTAATAGCGAAATACGCGTGGACCATCATCGATAAACACATAAGCAGGAAGCTTGGTGCCATTGATGTCGTTATCAACCAAAGGATCAGGCAGGCCGATAGCCAAGCATTGATGCCGCAGCGTTAGAAGGTCGGACTTAGAGTGATAAGGCAATACATACAGTGTAGGCCTATTGGTATCAAGCTGTAGCTCTGTAATGGGGTCCGATGGAATTAGTTTACTTTTTACCAATAATTTAAGTGGTAAATTCAACGTGTTGTAATATATTTTACGCCATAGTGACATAAATGATTATAGCCTCTTGTTAACAATGCTGCGCAATCATACCAGAAATCCACTGGCAGATCTGTTACTGACAATTCACTTTGACCGTAAAAATCGATTATTGTTTGTATTTTTTAAGGAATAAATATGGCAAGTCAAACTAAGGGCTTTACCCGTGTGATTAAAGCAGCGGGATACTCCCTTAAAGGGCTAAAAGCGGCTTGGGTAAATGAAGCGGCATTTCGTCAAGAATCCGTTGCTGCTGTGATTGCGATTATTATCGCATTTTTCTTAGATATCAGTTATGTGGATAGGATATTACTGATCAGTTCAGTGGTGCTGGTGGCTATCGTTGAGTTATTAAATAGCGCTATCGAAGCCGTTGTTGACCGCATTGGCAGTGAATATCATGAACTTTCAGGACGTGCGAAAGATATTGGCTCTGCCGCTGTGTTTGTCAGTATTGGTTTGGCACTATTTATTTGGCTATTGGTTTTATGGCAGCGTTATTTTGCTGGCTAGTTAATAAAGGTTGTTTAGAGCTGAGAAAAAAGTCAATTGATAACAAATACCTAAATTCAGCAATTTAACTGTTCCAAATCTTCATTTACCTGTATATACTCACAGTCTGACTGTATAAACAAACAGGGGAACGGAATGAAAGCACTGACAGCTCGACAACAGCAGGTTTATGATCTGGTGCGTGAACACATTTCGCAAACGGGTATGCCTCCTACACGTGCTGAAATAGCAACAAGCCTTGGTTTTCGTTCGCCTAATGCGGCAGAAGAACATTTAAAAGCCCTGGCTCGCAAGGGTGTAATTGAAATTGTTTCTGGGGCATCACGGGGTATCCGCTTGCTTCTTGAAGAAGAAGCTGACGATCAAGGGTTGCCTTTGATTGGGCGTGTTGCCGCTGGCGAACCTTTATTAGCGCAAGAACATATTGAAAGTCACTACCAAGTGGATCCTGAACTTTTCAGGCCTCATGCGGACTTTTTATTACGTGTGAATGGTATGTCGATGAAAGACATCGGTATTATGGATGGTGACCTATTAGCGGTTCATAAAACACAAAGTGCGCACAATGGCCAAGTGATTGTTGCGCGCATTGATGATGAAGTAACTGTGAAACGTTTTAGGCAGCAAGGTAACCGTGTTGAGTTAATTGCTGAGAATCCTGACTTTGCGCCGATTATTGTCGATTTACGCGAACAAAGCTTCACTATTGAAGGTTTAGCAGTAGGTGTGATCCGCAATAGTGACTGGTATTAATTCTTAGGTTATCAAACGAGTTGCGTATGGTAGCTTGTTAGATGGCTCACTGATTGCCGGCAGATTTCAAATTGATGTGTAGAGATCTGCCTGCTTTATTTGCTTCCTTTCTTATCTATCCTTTCTTTATATCTCTCTTTGAACATTCGTTTCTTATATATAAGCAACGTGGTGAATTTTACTACGTCCAATTGCTACTTTTTCTTTGCAACGATGGGTTGTGCATGATCATGACTGCAATGTGCGTGATCTTGGCAGCTATCAATTTCATCACAGCTTTTACATAGACCATGGTTTTCAACCACAGTATGGCGCAATCGGAACTGGTTGGTTTCCGCAAGGCTGATAATAGCGGCTTCTATTGTTGCGCAATCACTTTCTGTCACACTGCCGCAGTGATCACAGATAAGCATGACAGAAATATGGCTAGGGTTATCAAAATGGTGGCATACGACGTAGCTATTGGTTGACTCTATTTTATGAATAAAGCCTTGCTCCATTAAAAACTCAAGCCCACGGTATACGGTAGGGGGCTTTGCTTGCGGCTCAACTTCGCGCAGCAAGTCTAATAAGTCATAAGCACTGATTGCCCCGTGTTGCTTGGCAATTAAGCGTAATACAGTTTCCCGTTGGGGAGTCAGCCTAACACCTCTTGATTGGCAGATACGTTCTGCCATCACCAGTATCTTATCTTCACTCATTTTTTTCATTTACTCACCCTAACTTCGCAACACGCAACAATTTATTGCTCATAAGTTTATCATAACTTTTGTATCGAAAGCGCAATGGAGTTCAAGGCTGTAGAAAATAACTAAGTAAGTATATTGTTTATATAATTTGCTATTTAAAAATAATTATAAGCAAACGATTATCTTAAAATAACCTAGGGTGAAACGAATGTAGCAGATAAATAATGCGCTGCTAATTGAAACAATAAGCATCATTTTTTTTTAACGTAAACCATACTAAATATATGGTTTTTAGGTGTTATTTAACGTAAATTTCAATTAAGACTTATCTGATGCTTATTTTGCAGTATGAGATAAAAATCTGCACTTAACCTAATCCCATTTAGATTTTTGATAAAAACGGCTTTTATATGGTTTGTTTAGCTGATTATTCCTTATTTTTTGGTATAAAATATATTGGTACTGATTTACATAACTACTTACAACTTGAAATAAGTATAAGTAAGCGTGTTTCGATTTATATAAATTAATCTAAGTAACAGCTTTAAACTTATCATAAAATCTATAAAAAAGAGATTAAATCTATATTAATTAAATATTATAGATTTAATCTCTTTTCATTTTGCTTTTTAGGTGTAATTTTGACAATAAATACTGTTGCCTTAGAATTGTTCTCAGAAAGCAACGGAGCGTTTGAAAACTTAATGATGGATTTTCACTTGTTTGAAATAGAAATGGTTAAGTGAATAGAAATGGCAAAGTGAGAAGTAAACAACTAAATAATGAGTGACTTATAGATAAGCCCCCCATTCCAGTACAGGAAGTAATAAGAGTAATCGAGCTCTCTAATGTTTTAACATTTTTGTCCATTTTTACTATTTCTATATCGATGCTGGTCTCTCCAATTTGGCGATATAGAAATAGCTCTTTTTTAAAGTCAGTTTAACTGACTTGGTTTTAAAAAAGGGGATTAAAAGGATTTTTAATGCTCTTAATGTTGGCTTGAATAAAGCTAGCTGTTAGTTCACCAAATTCATAAAAGTGATTTAATTCAGTAAATGGATGTTGTGAATTTGGCTTTTAATAAAAATTGTGTCTTTCACTACTTACATGACGACATAAATACAGAGGTATTTACATATGTTATTCAATAAAAAATTAGTAACAATCGCAGTATTAGCATCTTCAATGGTAGCTGGTTCTGCTTTAGCAGCAGATGGTAAAAAAGGTGTGGAATTAACATTTAAAGCACAACTGCGCACAGCGTCTTGTGAAGTTAATACTACAACCAAAGGTTCAGTAATTGATTGGGGCGTGTTCACTGTAGACCAAGCAGCAGGTAAAGCAGTTAAAGATACTTTAGGCGAGCCTAAGAAATTTGACCTAGTTTTGAGCAATTGTTCACATGATGGTGCAGATCAAAGCATCAATGTTTATGCACAAGGTAATGCAGCAAATGGTTTCCCAGAGCTTTTTGCTAACCAAGACTCTAAGTCATTAGCAGTGCAGTTAAAATCTGATACTGTAAGTATTTTACCAAATGAAGACTCTAAAGTTACATTAGCAAAAGCTGTTGCTAAAGATGGCGGAGCGACTATCCCAATGACTGCTTCATTGCTGTTAACTCAAGCAGATGGTGTGGCACCAGATGTATTGAGTGTTCCAGTAACATTTACAGTATCTTATAACTAATTCAGTTAGTTTTTGATTTGAAGAGGCTTTGTATAAAGCCTCTTAATATTTCGTTAATCATTTATTGATGGATAATATAATGAAAACAATAAAAACTAAAAAAAATTTATTTATGAATGCTGGAAAACCATTTGGATTTATTTGGGTTTTATTGTTTTTAGCTATATCAAATATGGCATATTCAGCGGGAGGGGTTGGGTTGAATGCCACTCGAATTATATATATGGAGGGGCAGGATAGCACTTCTATTGGTGCAAAAAATAATACTGATATTAATTACTTAGCAAAATTTATCGTATCGAAAAGTGTTGATGGTAATAAATCTGATGCACCTTTTATGGTGACTCCACCTTTAGTCAAAGTAGACAGCAAAAAAACACAAGAAGTTAAAATATATGCTCAATCAAGTAGTCTACCGAAAGATAAGGAATCAGTTTTTTATTTTAGTGCAACTATGATACCTGCAACTAATGGGCCTTTAAATAGTTCAGCGTTGAATATTGGTTATAATAATGTAATAAAATTATTCTATCGTCCTTCTAATCTCTCTATGTCACCAAAAGAAGCGCACCAACAGTTGCAAATAAAAAGCAGTTCGACAGGCATATCAGTTATCAATAATTCTCCTTATTATATTTCTCTTAATAAGTTAGAAGTAAATGGCGTGAATGTAGAGTTAAGCATGAAAAAACGTAATACCATGATTTCACCATTTGATTCATTTAATTATATTGTCCCAATTAATGGTCGTAAAGGTATTGCTAAATGGGTTGTCATTAACGATTTGGGGGGAGAGGATGCCTATACCAATCAGGTTAACTAAATTATGTTTTAGTTATTTTAATGCAATTATGTTTTCGATAGTGTTATTTTTCGGAGGAACAAGCCCTTCTCAATCCGTCGATTTCGAAGTGACAGGTAAGGTTATTCAGGGGACCTGTTCATTTTTAACTTCTGATATGGAGGTTAAATTTGATAATGCATTAATGACAGCAAATATTAAAGAAGATATAAATGATAGAACATATGTTAAACCATTTTCATTGAAATACAGTTGTTCTGACTTTAATTTCTCATCAGGTTCAGCTTCATACGTAATGAAATTAGCTGGCTCTGCTGGAGTATCAATTGACCCAGAAAATAAAATTTATCCAACGAGCAACTTAACCAAAGCTGCATTTATTTTAAAGTCATGTGATTTTAATAAAAATAACTGCAAGGTGGTTGATTTTAATAATGGCGGTTTAGTTTCTCTTAGTATTCCATCAAATAGTGATTTTGAAGAAAACTTTGAGGTGAGTGTTGTTAAACTTGCGGGAGAAACATTGAAAGCTGGAGATCTTGTGGTGGCGGTTGATGTTACTTTTCTTCAACCATAATTGAAGGGTCTAGTAATGAAAATTATACATTTTCTGAATAGTTGTCTTATTGTTTCTTTATTTGGCTTTTTAAATTCAGCTCAGGCCTCAAAAGAATTTAAATTTGAAGTTACTGTCCCGAAAAATACATGCGATATTACAGTTGATGGGACTTCTTTGAATAAAGTAGATTTTGGTAACATTCCTATGAGTAAATTCAAAAATGAAGTTCCTCAAGGAAATGTGAAGCTTGCATTCGATGTGAAACTGTCTAACTGTAAAAATAATACATTTAGTGGTTCGTATATTTCTTTAACTGGAAACTATATTGAGGAATATAATGGTTTCTTGGACGATGCAGGTAAAGAGTTTGCTATACGAATTTCTCCTAAAAGTAATGCAACTCAAGGGGATACAGACTTCTATACAAATGTTAATAATAAAATTTGGACGAATATAGATAAATCAAATATGTCGAAAACTTATTATGCTTATGTAATGTGTAAAACGGGAGAAACAAGTTGTGCAAGTAATGCTAATACTGGTGACTTTAAAGCAACATTAACATTGACATTTGTATCAGATTAAGAGAAATAATATGTTATCAAAATTGCTTATTATTATTTTCATTATAGGGACATCACTAGCGAATGCTGAAGGTCTATCATTAAATCAAAGTCGTATCATTTTTAATCAAGATGATACTAGCCAAGTGGCACAAATACGTAATGATACAGATAAGGCAATTTTGGTACAAGCTTCTGTTATTAAAGATTTAGCTAATAAGAGCGTTGACAATTTTATTGTGACACCACCTTTATTTAAAGTGGAACCGAGAGCAGAGTTCTCGATGAGAATAATGTCGAATAAATTGGGTGACCTCCCTAAAGATAGAGAATCTATTTTTTACTTAAAAACAAGGGCTATTCCTTCAGTAAATAAAAATGATGATGAGAATAAAACAAGCTTAGTTTTTGTGACGGCATTTGTTATTAAACTTATTTATCGTCCTGTCGGTATTGATGCCCCAACAAATGAACAATATAAAAAAGTTAATTTAATAAAAAAACAAGCTGAATGGTTTTTTGATAACCCGACACCATACTATATGACTGTGGTTGGTTTAAGTATCGATGGTGATTTAAAAAAAGAATCTATACTTCTCGAACCTTTCAGCGAGTTTTTAATCAATACTAAAATTAGTGACCCCTCTAAAGTAAGTTGGTATTTCTTGAATGATTTTGGTTCTATGACGAATAAGTATGTTATAAATTCAACATCAAAATACTAAATCAAAACTTAGAAAGATAAGGTCATAGCTGGATATAACGATATATTCCTTTTTATTAATCTATTTCATTATTAATTAGATATTAATATAAAGATAAATAAAGGCTATAGAATGGACAATAAATTATTTAAAATCAGCTTATTATCTTCAGTGATATGTTTATCTCTATATTCTTATGGTGATGACTATTTCGACCCTAGTATGCTAGAAAGTCAGTTAGGTATTGACCCAAGTCAATTGGACCTATCGCAGTTTGGCTCTTCAAATAGTGTCCTCGAAGGGGAATATCGTATCCAAGTTGAAGTCAATAGAAATAACTTTGGGGATAAGACACTGAGCTTTTTGGCAAACAAGGATGGCTTAGTTGTGCCTGTGTTTACCCCGGCTCTATTGGAAGAATGGGGCGTCAATGTTAAAGCAATACCAACATTAAATCAGCTTGATCCAAACACTCAGATATTTGATTTAGATAAATATATACAAGACTCAACAGTGACTTTAGATATGTCACAATTATGGCTAAAAGTTACAATCCCACAAGTTGCTATGTTGGATAAAGTGCAAGGCTATATCGATCCTAAATTGTTGGATGATGGTATCCCCGCACTATTTTTTAATTATTTTATCAGCGGTAATAAAACACGTGATGACTCAGATGCTGGGGGAACCTTTAAGTCGGATAGTTTTTTTGCAACGGTTGCTTCAGGTTTAAATTTAGGACCGTGGCGTTTACGTTCTAATGTGTCTTATAACCGTAGTAATAGTGATGGTGATACAACATCTTCCACTGATTTTAATAATACTTATGTGATGAGAGCGCTTAACTCAATACGTTCAACTATCATGGTTGGCGAAATTACCACGGGCAGTGATGTATTCGACTCATTTCCTTTTAAAGGAATGAAATTAGCTTCAGATGAGAGTATGTTGCCAAGTAGTCAGCGTGGGTTTGCGCCTGAAATAAGCGGTATTGCTCAGTCTAATGCGAGAGTTACTATTCGCCAGAACGGTTATGTTGTATACCAAACTTACGTTTCACCAGGTGCATTTACTTTGAAAGATGTGTATTCAACGGGGAATGCTGGTGACCTAGATGTTACCGTGACAGAGGAGGATGGTACCGAAAAAACATTTACAGTTGCATTCTCAGCTCTTCCTGTCATGCTCCGCCCTGGTGGATATGAATACGAAACGAGTGTCGGTCGCTATGACGGTGGCTACACTGTGAGCTCTAAGGAATCTGACTTCTTTTTAGGGTCGGTTGCTTATGGTTTACCAACAAACAGTACGCTATATGGTGGGCTGTTAATGGCGAAAGATTACTTTTCTGCCGCTGTTGGCGTTGGGGTTTCTTTGGGATCTTTAGGTGCGTTATCTGCAGATATTACGCATTCGTCTGCTGATATGGGTGGCGAGCTTGGTGATACAACGGGTCAATCATATCGTGTACGTTATTCGAAAAGTATGATGACAACAGGTACCTCAATCGATTTAACCGCATTAAGGTACTCAAGCCGTTCTTACTTTAGCTTTGCAGATTTCAATAACTATGATCGTAGATTAAAGGATGATGTCGCACCATGGTTGAACCAGCGACAACGAGCTAGTTTTACAACCGCAATATCACAGTCACTTGGCAATTATGGCAGCATTTTCCTGTCTGGGAGTATTTCTGATTATTGGGAAATTGATAGGGAAGTCCGCCAGCTGTCAATGGGGTATAACGGTAATTTTAATAAAATCAATTATTCATTGCGTTATAGTATTGATCGAATTAAAGGTCGTTCATCTTGGCCTGAAAATCGGCAAATATCACTTAATATCAGTGTTCCGTTCAGTATTTTTTCGAATCATGCATTAGCTCGTAATATGAGTAGTAGTTATATGTTTACTCAAGATAATAAACATAGAACAACAAATATGCTTTCGGTCAATGGTACCTTACTGGACGATAAACTTGCATATGGCGTATCTCAAGGGTATGAAAATAAAGGGGTTGGAGCGAGTGGTGCCTTAAATGCATCGTATTCCGGTTCTAAGGGAGATATAAGTGCAGGTTACAACTATGGTAAGCATACGCAAAATATCAATGGTAGCTTATCTGGTGGGCTTGTACTCCATTCTGGTGGTGTGCTATTAGGTAAATCAATGGGGAGTACTATGGCAATTGTTGAAGCCAAGGGGGCTGAAGGTACTTCGGTGAGTAATGATGACTCAGTCATTAATCGCCAAGGATATGCAATTTACCCTTACATTTCTGCCTATAGCGCGAATCATATTAATTTGGATGTGAATACACTTCCAGATGATGTGATGCTAAATGAAACAACAAAAACCGTCTATCCATCGGATGGAGCTATCGTTAAAGTTAAATTCGAAACTAAGGTTGGTTATCAAGTTATTATGAGCCTGAAGCATTCTGATGGTAGTGCTATACCATTTGGTTCAGTAGCAACTTTAATTGATAAAGATTCTAAAGATGTGAATACAGGAATTGTGGGTGATAATAACCAATTATTTATGAGTGGATTACCAAATGATGGCGTATTGAATGTCAGTTGGGGCAATGGCGATAAACAAAAATGTCGTGTTGATTTTTCTAATATAGAGGCGTTACCCGTTTCGACAGAACAACCAATACGTTCTCTATCTACATTATGTAAATAGATGATTATTTAATTACATTCGATGGATATTGTCAGAATGAGGTTTTTCATGAATAAGAAAAAATTAAACGTCGCATACTATTTAGGACTCGCTTTATTACTGATTGCGCCATCAATCACTTATGCTGAGGATGATGATTATTATGGCGAGATGTATCTAAATTTAGTTGGTGTGATAGACCTTGCTAAAAATCCCGATCCTAGTGTTCCTCATAATGTGAAAGGATATCTTACAGGAACAACGGGTTTTACTCATAGACCTGTGTATAGTGACTATGGTGGTGGATGGGAGACATGGTCGAACTCAGCCGCGTTAATTGGTTTTTCTGGTCGGGAAGATTCGTGTAGTTCATCTTTTACGGTGTTTAAACGAATCCCCAATACATCAGAAATAGGGTTAGAACTCACAAATTCAAAAAATACCAACCTAAAAGCTTATGTGATCCCTCGTTTACGATTTACGGCCGATGTTAATGGTGGTGGGCTTATTAAAAAATACACGGGAACATTTTTTGAATCTCATAAAAAGTTAACCAGTTGGGGATATCATGCTTGCTTTGCCCCAGTAGGAGAAGACATTACAAATGGCGGCTACAAGTCTATTTATGTTGGTAATAATAATAACTATCCTGTTTATATTCTTAATTCGGCAGAGTCCGGTGTATATAGGTATTCTGGCGCACCGTTATATTTAATCTCGAATGGTGCAGATAGTGCAGCAGATGCGTATATAAGAGTTAGAGTTACTTCTGATTTGAAGGTTATCCGCTTTTGTCAAATGAGTAATGTGGTTAATGCGAATATCAATGTGGTGATGAATCGAAGCAATGAGATTATTAAAGAGTCATCACTAAACTTTACTTGTAGCGGTGCAGAGCAGGATAATGAACAAGTCTATTTATCTGCTATGGTATCGGAAGGGACGCTTGACCCATCTAATCATTCAATACTTAAATTGGAAAACTTAGATGCAAATGCGGATAAAAGAGCAGAAGTACCCTGGGTAATTGGACGTTTTGCTTTAAATAGCAATGCGTCGCCAGCATTAACTTGTAAGGATAGCAAAAGTAATGATTTACTTAAATTTGATAATACAGAGGTTAAGCTACCTTTAATTTCGAAAGTTGGTGAAGTACATCGTTTAGCCATTAAATGGGCAATCTGTTCGAGTGATAATGTACCAGCAGGTAATTATCGTGGTAAAGCAGTTATTACTGTCTATACTAAAATATAATAGAATTCCCTTTAAGCGTTGACGGGATGAAACAACTGTCAATATTGAGCTATTAGAAAATAGGTTGTTTTGCATGTGCAGACTTATTGTTTATTTTTTATTGGTTATATTTCCAGCGTTGGAGCTTTACGCTCAGGCGGAGGTTAAAAATGATATTTTATTTTCCTTGCAAAGGCATACCTATATTGAGGGGGATAAAAGTATTTCTATTGGCATGAGAAATACAGAGAATTCTGCCTATTTAGTACAAACAATGATGACATGGTTAGATGAATCTAGCGGTGTTAAACAACTGACTAAAGAAGATGCAATACCTTTTATCGTCACACCGCCATTGAATAGGTTTGAACCTGGGCAATATTATGATTGGCGAATTATTTTTTCAGGTAATAGCACATTATTAGCGAAAGATCGGGAATCCGTTTTTTTAGCAAAATTTGTTTTAATACCAGCATCAAATAAAGCGGTGAAAAATACGTCAGATATGGCTGTTTTACGAGCGCTGACATTTAAAATTTATTATCGTCCCAAAACACTCAAGTCTCTGAAAATTGAGAATGTTCAAGATAAAATATCTTTCAGACATGATGGCAATAAGTTGATTGTTAAAAATGACTCACCTTTGTATTTGATGCTTGATAAAGTTTCTGTTGGAAATATAGCGATAGATAGTAATGAATTATTTAAACCATTGATACCTTTCTCTGAGCAAACAATAATGCTTCCTGAAAATATAGGGGTAGTTAATGAAGTGGAATGGAATTTATTAGATGAGTTTGCTTTTTCTTTGGAAAAACGAATAAGCAAGCTAAATTAAATAATCTTCTATAAGAAGCAATGTGTTATTGAGCATATCTATAGTGAATAACGATAAATTAAATAATAGCTGCTTAGTAGTTAAGATATTTTCTCAAAAAAATATTGTTATCTTTCTTTTTCTACTGTTTGTTACTCCTTTCGTATTCGCTGAAAATAACTATTTTCGCCTAGTTATTCACGGTGGTGCCGGAGATATTACGGAACAGAATATATCGGAAGAATTAAAAAAAGAACACGAAAAAAAACTCACGGAAGCATTACAAGCGGGATACACAATTTTATCGCAAGGGGGCGATAGTATTGATGCTGTCCAAGCGGCAGTAATGGTGATGGAGGATTCACCCTTATATAACGCGGGTAAAGGTGCATCATTAACGGTTGATAATAAAGTCGAATTAGATGCCTCGATCATGGATGGCCGTGACCATAAGGCGGGTGCAGTCGCAGGGGTTTCTCATATTAGAAACCCTATAATGGCGGCCTATAAGGTGATGACTAAAAGCCCCTACGTGATGATGGGGGGGATTGGTGCTGAAGAATTTGCACAAGCTGAAGGGTTAGATATTGTCGAACCCTCTTATTTTATTATTGAATCACGGACTGAACAGTTAAAAAAGGTTAAGGAGATTAGCCAAAAGGTTGAGCAAGAAAAAGGCGTTAATGCGGCTTTGTATCAAGACCCTCTAATGTATGACTATAAGTATGGCACGGTGGGGGCTGTTGCAGTCGATATTCGCGGTAATTTAGCGGCTGCGACTTCAACGGGAGGGACAACCAATAAGCATTATGGCCGTATAGGCGACTCTCCGATTATTGGCGCAGGAACTTATGCAGATAATAATACGATTGCGATTTCAACCACAGGCTTAGGTGAAGCTTTTATTCGTACCGTGGCGGCTTACGATGTGGCGGCACAAATTAAATATCGACAAACACCTCTTGCAGAGGCGGCAAAAAATACACTGAATTCTGTGCAGGAAATGGGGGGCGCAGGGGGGATGATTGCAGTCGATAATAAAGGTAATTTTATTATGCAGTTTAACACTAAAGGTATGTTTAGAGGGACGATAGGGCAAGATGGCGTGCCGCAAGTGGCTATTTATGGCCTATAACATTCGTTATAAATAGCGCTTATCAAGAATTCATATAGTTAACCGATTTTCTAGCTTTTCATTTCATATATTTTTGTTTTTACTGTTTCCCATGTTGACGGTTTTGCCTACTTAAACATAGCAGTTGGTAGGCTTTTTTTTATGCGGCTAATCTAAATGGCAAGTAAAAGAAGAAAACGCTTCATCTTTTAAAATATAAATATTGTCATTCATTTTTGTAACATTGACATAATATTTTATTTTATCTTTTTCTAATTGAATAAAATTAGAAAATAGTTCATTTGGTGTATTATCCGATATAGTCACAGAAGATGATTTAAAGCTTAATAAATAATTGTTTTTTCGGTCAATGGGCTGATAGCTAAAGTAAATTGCCCTATCAACTCGATAAGCCTTATCCCTATCTTTAATGTTTCCATAAATATTTATTCTCCCTGAGTTTTCATCTGATAACATCACATTAAGCTTTGATTCTAAAACCAGCCCTTCTGGTGTGCTGTTATCTTTAATCCACACAACTTCAGAATGACAAATTTTAATATCATTTTCTTTTTTATTTATTAAGATAGATGATATTGAGGCTGTCGCAATGATAGCAATCGATACAAGAATATACTTTTTCATTTAAATTCTCTGATCGTTAATTGAAACGCAATTATATTTATCTTTTTCACCTTTACAGATGCTGATTGCAATGTTTTTATCGAATGAATATGTTTTATTCAAATCGGATAAAAGAATAACACGCTTTGGTTCTTCGCAGGAAATATTATATTTTTCTAATTTTTTATTTACAAAAGCAATATTGCCACTTGTTGTTTTTCCTATCATATCTGCTGGTGTTTGTATAACACAGTTTCCACGGGTACCTACAGTCAGGTAAGCTGTTTCCTGATTAATACTCGGCGTTTTTGTGTTAAAAAAGAAATAAATAGAAAAACAAATGACTAAAGTAATAATAAAAAGGAATAAAATTTTTATATTTTTCTGTTTTTTATCGTTAATAGCCATGGGGCTGCTTATGGGGATTGTTGCAGTTTTTAGCGCACTCTCCTCTGGTATATTATCAATGGCAGCACCACTACTGACTAAGGGATTGGTTGTGACATTATGCGATTTAATTGCATAATCATGTTTATCTACGCTTAAATGAGAAGTTGCTGAGTTCTCAATTACACTGCCATTTTCGTATGGTTCAGTGGCTTCAATTGGAAAGTCGGCATGATAATTATTTTCTATCTTAAATTTAGTGATTTGGCTGTTAATTCTAAAACCTTTTTTAGGTACTGTAACGATAGATTTCGGATCGATGCCGATAATTTCAAGTTTTTTTCGTATTTCACTAATATAAGTATTTAAATTGTTATTTGAACCCACTAACCCGTATTCTTCCCATACATTGGTTAGAAGCTCATCTCGTGTGGCAATACCTTTTTTGATATTTAATAACAAGATCTCATTGAATAATCTCGAAGCTGGTTTGGATAATTCAATAGATTGATTTTTGTCATCTTTTAAGTAAATGAGACTTGTTTTTTGTTCGAAAATAAACTTGTCATCAATAGTATAGTCATGTTCTTCAATCATAAATATTACTTGCTCTCTCTAATTGCAAAGTATGACCCAACTAAGCTACAAACAGGAGTAGCTTAAATAAATAAAATGTTATTTAGGTTAAATTTTTGATTAATAATTTATTGTTGTTCTTATAGTCTAAATAGGGAATCCATTAACTGCAAGTATTGAGCGATGAGGTTTTTTGAAATAACTGGCAAAATTATTGAATTGAAAGGATTATCATTATTTAAATCTATAAATTTAAATAATGTGTATAATTAAATTTGGTTTAAACTCTTTTGGCGCTTAAAAACAATCTTTTTATCTATAAAAATACAAATTCATTTATCAAACTTCTTATAGGAAAACTCCTACGTAAGAACGCTTATATTTAATTTACCTTATGCTCATTATTACCTTATGTCAATATTATTAGGTAAGGAGGTAAGCCTTACCTAATATATTTAAATTTTAGTATTTATATTCAATTCCTAACCAGTAATTTCGCCCTTCTTCAATATACCCATTTGTGTATTCATAAGATTTATCAAATAAATTATTCACAGATGTGTTTACTGATACACCTTTCCCTAAGTCATAATCTAAGCGCAAATCTGTTTTAGCAAATCCGCGCACTTTACTTTCATCATCCACATAGTTAAATGCCCAGCTTCTCGCCTCTTCGGTCACTGTAATACTAAACGGCTCATAAGGGGTGAATTTTACCCAAGCAAAGGCTTTATGGGTTGGCAATTCAGCTACGTGTTTGACGCTGTAGTGCTTAGGATCCGCATGGATATACCCGTAGCTTAAACCGGCTTCCATCCAATCGGTAATTTGGCCTGTCGTGCCTAGATCAATACCAAAGTAGTCGACTTTACCACTATTGCGGTTTTCTAATATAGGGGCTCCATTTTTATCTGTGCCAATACGATGTGCCATAATGGCATCTGAAACGTGGTTGTAATAAACACTTGAGGTGTATGACCAAATCGGAGAGATATGCCCTTTATAGGTTAAATCGTAAGTCAGTGCTCGCTCAGCATCAAGGTGTGGGTTAATAACAAAAGTGGCAGGCGTTTTCATTTTTTCTTTGGTATAACGCTCTTTTTGCGTAGGGAAACGGCTTCTTTCCGATACGGAGAACTGCACGGTATCTTCGTTCGCTAAGTGGTAGCGTGCCATCACTTCCCAGTTGAACGCATGTTGGCTATTGCCATCGTATTTCTCAAAACCGCTTGATTTGTAATCATAGCGTTTACCATCGGCACTTTTACGCCAGTCATAACCAATACCGCCGATAATATCTAAGTTATCAGTGGCGACCCATTGATATTCTGTAGCAATAGAATAGGTATTGTCTTTATAGTGGTCGAAGGGCACATCTTTTCTTGCACGGGCACGGTGAACGTCTTCTTTCCAGTGTGCGGCAAATGACAGCATATCGAGTTCACGTACGGTAAAATCAGCACGCATATCGGCACCATTGCTGTAGTCATCGTAACGGCTGTAGTTATAGGTGCCGTCTTTATAGTCCTTAACAGATCTATATTGATGAAGTGTATTCTTGAATGTATCGTGGTACAGGCGGCTCTGTAATGCGATGTCATCGGTTATTTGGGTTGTTCCATTGAAATAAATACTTTCTTTGTCATAAGCTGGCCATTGCCAAATTTGAGGTTTGGCATTTGTCACACTCGGCGGGCTATTTTTATCCCCATCTTGTTTTAGATAGGTAACCACATATTCGTCGGCTTCACGAGGTGTCCAGCCCACTTTCACCATCATGCGTTTGTCGTCGGTGGCTGAATTCGGGCGACGACCATGATTGCCTGCTAACGGGTTGTTGTTTTCAGAGCTCGGTATTCCCATAAAACGCTGTTTATACTGGCTACCACTGACTTGAATAAACCCTAAGTCATTGCGACCACCTAGTCGTGCGCTAATATTGTGGGCATTATCTGCACCACGGGCAAAACCTTGGTTTAAGCTGATATTGGCTTCAAACGGCTTTTTTGGGGTTGCGGTGGTTAAGTTAATCGCACCACCCATTAAGTTTGGTCCTTGCAGTAACGAGGTATAGCCTGTAGAAAGCTCAACACTCGCTAGCTCGCTGGTCATAAAACGCCCTAAGTCCAGTGTGCCGTCATAAGGGACGTAGGTTGGGATACCATCAAAAAAGATAGGGACTTGGCGGCTATCGAAACCACGTACATTCACTTGCGTTTCATTACGGTTACCTGATTTTTGAATGGAAACACCCGGTAGGGTACTCAATGCTTGTGCCACATTGGTTTTATTCAATTGCTGCATTTGCTGCTCAGTGATGATATTGGCATCCGCCGCCAGTGGCGTACTCCAGACAGACATCACATCACTATTTTTTTCTGCTTTAGGGGCAGATGCGGCGTGCCCCTGTGCTGCGAATAAAGCCATCCCAACCAAATAGGTAATTTGTTTTATTTTCATTATGTCTTTCCAGTTTCATTAATTACAGTATATTGTTTTTTATATAACGATATGCGTGATTAGCCATCAGTTTATGCAGCCTACGGGGTAGGCTGTTTTAGCAAATGGTTTTTTAACGCTGACTTTTTAGGTTACTGCTTAAAAATTTTCACTTTTATATCTCGAGGTGCAGCATAATAAGGTGCCGATGTTACTAACAATGGCACACCAGTTTGTGCAAATGCCTCAATGGTTTTTAAATTTATCCCGCCCGCTAACGATAACTGGCAAGGCCGATTTTGCGCTGTGGCGAGCTGCTGTAATTGCTGAATTTGTTCTATCGGCAATTTATCGAGTTGCACAATATCCGCTTGTGCCTTGATAGCAAGTTCAGCTTGTTGATAATTATCCGCTTCAACAATGATTAACTTTTCAGGAGCATTTTGGCGTAGCGTTTGTATATGAGCACACCAATCATCTGGATTTTCAAGGCATTGGCGATGGTTAGTAAATAGCAATATACTTTCTGCACTGCCTGTTCGATGAATAATAGCGCCCCCTGCCAAAATCGCAGTTAAGGCAAGAGGCTTAGTGTTGGGAATAGTTTTTCGGGTACAGGCGAGTTGTCCATTGGGTTGATATTGACGCAAGATAGCGACCATTTGTTGGGTATAGTGGCTGACACCACCGCACCACTCAAGGACGTTCTGTACCGCTTTCCAAGCTTGGTGTAAAGCGTCAATCGGCCCTGTCCCATGAATTAAAATCGTGTGCGGCTCGACAAGTTGCCCATCGTGAGAAAGGCATTCACAAGTGATCCCAAGTTTCTCTAACATGCGTTTGGCAATGTGGATACCACTGACACACCCCCCATATTTAGAAGTAAATGTCATCACACCAAGCTGAGAATTTAACCCGAGAGCTCGGGTAGTGAGGTCACCATATTGAATATCATCCAACAGTAATTGGTCAATTAAGGCATCAGGTAGATAAATCATAATGAGAGTTCCGATTCGGCAACAACATCCCAAGATACCATAGCCCAATCTCTTGATGGATAAGCTATTTTTTTACCAGATGCGGTTTGTGTATCGTAATAACGGCGAAGGATCTCCGTTTCATTCGGGGTGATATTTTTAAGTGACCAATTAACGCTATCCACAAAGGCTTCAAAACTATCAAAGCCACCTTTGTTCGGGCTCTTAATAAAATCAACACGGGCGTTGATGCCCATTTGATGTAAGATATTCACCGCATAAATATAGGTTGGCAAACGGATCACTTCACGACCGATTTCACGAATAATATTTTCATCAATAAAGGTTGGATTGATGGTATGAGTGGTATAAACGCGCAGTTTTGTTTGGCGATTGAGCTTAAGTAGCGCCGCTTTTAAATCATCCACTAAGGTTGAACGGGAGGCGACAGAAATATCGACTTTAGGCAGTGTCTCCCAACTATCTTCCCAAGCTAATTGTTCAAAGCGGGCATGGGTAATCCCCAGCTCTTTGGCACGAATTTGCGCCATTTCCAGCATGCCACCACTGTAATCAATACCAATAACCTCTTTAAATTCATTGGCGAGGCACAGGCTAATAGAACCAGGACCACAGCCCACATCCAGTAGAGTTTGGGCACCCGTAAAATCCATCAGTTCACGAAAGCGCACTAAATAGGGATCATGAGGATTTGCACAATTTTGCGCCATTTGCTGGGCTTTTTTGTCCCAATGCTCCGGTTCTTTACGTGTTCTATGGGCTTGCTGCATATGTTCTTGGTACATTTTAGAAAAATCGATCTGGTTGATTAACATGATCCCTGACCTTAATAAGAAAATGTTGATGGAAGCTGGAAGTGAGCTTGAATACTCTGCTCATCCACATTATAAAGTGCTGCCAAGTTAGTGAGTGTTAGCATACTTTTTGATAAACCCTGTCGTGCTTTTTGTTGTTTATCCAGCAAAATGACGTTGTCGGCGATGGCGGCGGCATGTTGTGGGTGATGAGTCGACATCAGTACCGTCATACCATGAGCTTTCAATTTTTCAATTTGTTCAAGTAGGCGAATTTGATTTCCAAAATCGAGGCTAGCGGCAGGTTCATCCATAATAAGTAGTAAGGGTTTTTGTATTAATGCACGAGCAATTAAGACTAATTGTTTTTCACCGCCACTCAGTGTGCTGTAAAGGCGGCTTGCAAGGTGAGGGATGTTAAGCCGTTCGAGTTGTTGAAGGGCTTGGTGTTTTTCAGCATCCCCTGGGACAGAAAATAAGGAAATATGTGGGGTTAACCCCATCATCACCATATCTAACACGGTAAAGGTAAAAGGCGTATCATGAGCTTGTGGTACGTAAGCAATTACTTTCGCGATATCCTGCTGTTTTAAGCTTTTTATAGATTGATTGTTCAGTAAAATATCGCCATGGATCGCTGGAAGCAAACCTAATATTGTTCTCATTAAGGTGGTTTTTCCACAGCCATTAGCACCGAGTAGGCACGTAATCTCCTTTTCAGGTAAGGAAAGATTGATGCCATCGATTATTGCCGTGTGATGATAGCCAATGGCGACATTGTTGAGGGTCATTATGGTCATTTGACCCGCCTTGTTTGCAATAAAATAGCTAAAAAGAACGGTGCACCAACGGCAGAGGTTAAAATACCCAGCGGTAATTCAATATCCGCAATCGTGCGAGCGAGGGTGTCGGTAATTAGTAGCATAATCGCCCCGATCGCCAATGAGGCAGGGAGTTGATAACGAAAGTTAGCACCCACTATCATCCGAGTTATATGGGGGACTATCAACCCTATCCAACCGATAATACCTGCGATAGACACAGCACTTGCTGTGAGTAATGTGGCACAGACAATAAAGATTGCGCGAGTTAAACCAACATTAACCCCCAGGCTTTTGGCCTCTTCGTCCGATAAACTCAGCAAATTCATTCGCCAGCGCAGTAAGAGCAAAGGAATGATACCAATGATCATTAATGGTAAGACCGATAATAGGTCTTCTTGGGTAATGGATGATAAGCCACCCAGTAGCCAGAAGGTAATTGACGGTAATTGGGTATAAGGATCAGCGAGGATTTTCATTAATGAAATAGCGGAACCACAGATAGCACTAATGGCGACACCGACCAGTACTAACGATAAAATAGGATCGTGTTGGCGAGCAAGGTGGGCAATAAAGCACACCAGCGCCACGGTAATCAAACCACCAATAAAGGCGGCGAGCTGAATATAAAGTAATGATTGTCCGAAAAAAATACCGATAACCGCACCAACGCCAGCGCCGGCTGATACACCTAAAATATCAGGAGAAACCAGTGGGTTGCGGAACATCCCTTGATAGGCAGCTCCCGCAATGGATAATCCCCCACCAATAATAATTGCCGCTAATGTGCGTGGAAAACGTATTTGCCAAAACACTGTTTCGTTGCGTGGGTCACTCACCTCAATTTGAGAGGAAAATAAGCTGGCAAATAGACGATACAGCTCATTAAGAGTAAGTGAATACTTACCACTTGTTAAAGCAATCACTAAGCTAATCAATAAAACGAGAATGAGTAATAAGGGCTTAATTCCCTTGTCCATCACTCCACTCATGATTTTTCCATTAGCAAATCGGCTTGCTCAGAAGTTAATGGCGAATGATAGAAAAGCGCGAAAAATTCAGCGAGATCCTGTTTCATTGTTGCAGCGATGCGTTGATCAAAGTGACTTTGTAAACGACGCATACCGAGAAGGCGGTTAACACCAGGTGGACCATCTAACCAGCCAAATGGCATCCCTGTAAAAACCAGCAGTTGTTGATCTGCGATGGCATTTAGCCCTTGCCACAATGGAGAGGTGGTCATAAATTCAATCGCTTCTTCATATTGCGTTATAATGATGTCGGGGTTCCATTGATAGAGCTGTTCCATGGAAACGGTGGTGAGGCCACGGAAATTTGGAATATCGACCACATTACGTAAACCAAGCATTTCAATGGCCTCGGTATGTATTGAGCCTTTCGCTCCCGTTTCTAGCCCTTTTGCACCACGAGCAAGGTAAAAACTTAACGGTTTTTGTTGGGACGTATTTGCAAAGGCAGCGGCATCATCTAGATAACGTTGAGCTAGTTGGCTAAGCCTTTGTGCTTGATGCTCAACACCTAAGGTTTTTCCAAGCTGAGTGAGCTGCAAGGGGGAATCTTTTAATCCACCGGCAATCAATAAGTAGGGAACATTCGTCTGTTTAGCCACTTTTTCGGCTTGTGAGCGATAAGTGTCATCAATATTCCCTGTGTCGATAATCAGATCAGGGTTATAAGCTAAAAGTTGTTCTAACGATAGTGTGCTTCCTCGACCCGCTAAGCGGCCATAAACAGGTAAATCGAGCCATTGCTTTGCAAAAAGCCCTGTATGGCCTTTTTTCAACGAAATAGAGGCGAATCCGACCATTTTTTCGGGCGCAAGGGCAAACATCAGTAAATCAGCGGGGGGACCTGAGCTGATAACACGCTGAATATGGCTTGCGGAAGGAAGTTGCCCAAAGATGACTTCTTCGACTCGGTGCTGACCCCGAGCGAAACTGGGTAAACTATAGAACGTCGCAAGTAAGGCACAGGATTGAAGAAATTGTCTACGATTAATTGCCATAATAAATCTGAATATACTCGTTATGATAATAGTTATATAGCGCGAAAATTAGCGGAGTCATACTAGAGAGTCAACCCGAAAAGTTGAGTTGTTGGAAAAACTCGACATTTGTGTGATGTAAATCAGTAACAAAGATTGCTATCAATAAAAAGATCGCTGAACATAGAGAGCTAATTTTATAAATATCACTTTGGACCTATGAAGAAAAAAAGACCTTCGTTGCAGGATGTAGCAGACCAAGTCGGCGTCACAAAAATGACGGTGAGCCGTTTTTTACGTAACCCAGAGCAGGTTTCGGCCGCTTTACGTGAAAAAATCGCCGAGTCCCTTGAAAACTTAGGTTACATTCCGAATAAAGCCCCAGATATTTTGTCGAATGCAACTAGTCATGCCATTGGGGTGTTGCTTCCGTCGTTAACCAACCAAGTGTTTGCCGAAGTGATCAGAGGGATAGAAGCAATAACCGACCGCCACGGCTATCAAACTATGTTAGCGCACTATGGTTATTTGCCTGAAAAGGAAGAGGAAAGGCTTACGTCATTGCTATCATATAATATTGATGGCGTAATTTTGGCAGAGCGAACACATACCGAACGCACTTTACGCATGTTAAAAACGGCGGGTATCCCTGTTGTTGAAATTATGGACAGTGTTTCCCCTTGTCTAGATATTGCTGTGGGGATTGATAACTTTGAAGCCTCACGCCAAATGACTCGCGCGATGATTGAGCGAGGCTGCCGTAAAGTCGTTTATATCGGGGCAAGGCACGATGAGCGAACGTTTATCCGCTTAAAAGGTTATGAACAAGCAATGTTAGATGCAAACCTTGAGCCGCGCAATGTGATGACGCAAGCCAGTTCATCGTATTCATTAGGTGCGCAATTATTGCATGATTGCCGAGCGAAATACCCAGATACAGATGGTTTGTTTTGTACTAATGATGACTTGGCTATCGGGGCGGTGTTTGAGTGCCAACGATTAGGGATTAACATTCCTCAAGATTTGGCTATCTCGGGTTTCCACGGACACGATGTGGGGCAAGTGATGACACCGAAATTGGCCAGTGTGCTAACGCCAAGGGATCAAATGGGGCGCAAGGCCGCAGAAGTGTTACTCGCTCGGATGACAGGCAAGAAGCTAACGGAGACGCATTTTGATGTGGGGTTTTCGATTCTTACCGGCGAGAGCATCTAATTATTTCCCGTCATACTTCAAATTATAGGGGTGTTGGCTGCTTTCGGCTACTCAGGTCACATACTGATGTATGCTCCCTGAGATATCCTCATTTGCCGCCTACCTATAATTTGAATTATTTAGGGAAATAACGAGAGTCAATCGACTTAGCTGAAAGATAAAACTGTATTGCGTTAGCTTTGTTCGGTCACACAGGTCAGATACTGATGTATGTTCCTGCGATGTCCTCACTTTGCCGCCTTGCGACAACTTGAACTATTTAGAATATATAGCGGTGAGATAATTTTAAATTCGTCATATTTCAAGCTGTAGTTGTGTTGGCTGCTTTCGGCCACACAGGTCACATACTGATGTATGCTCCCTGAGATATCCTCATTTGCCGCCTACCTATAATTTGAATTATTTAGGGAAATAACGAGAGTCAATTGACTTAGCTGAAAGATAAAACTGTATTGCGTTAGCTGCTTTCGGCTACTTAGGTCACATACTGATGTATGCTCCCTGAGATATCCTCATTTGCCGCCTACCTATAATTTGAATTATTTAGGGAAATAACGAGAGTCAATCGACTTAGCTGAAAGATAAAACTGTATTGCGTTAGCTTTGTTCGGTCACACAGGTCACATACTGATATATGCTCCCTGCGATATCCTCATTTGCCGCCTACCTATAATTTGAATTATTTAGGGAAATAACGAGAGTCAATCGACTTAGCTGAAAGATAAAACTGTATTGCGTTAGCTGCTTTCGGCTACTCAGGTCACATACTGATGTATGCTCCCTGAGATATCCTCATTTGCCGCCTACCTATAATTTGAATTATTTAGGGAAATAACCTGCTAGTCTGTCATTCCACATTACTTCCCTTTTTCGCGTATTTTCTTTGTTTCTGACAGATTGAGAGTAGCATCACAGTTCTGTTCTCTTATTCGCCAATTTTATTGCAATAAATCCGTACTAATAATAATGTTACCAGTAACAAGTTACCGGTAACATTGCCGAGTAATAAAAAATAGAACAACGATAAAGCCAGAGGAGTTTTCTATGAGTGATACCCAAAAACAAAATTATACATTTGTCTTAATGGGGGTATCGGGTAGCGGCAAATCAGCGGTTGCTAATGGTGTAGCTCAGCAATTGCAAGCCGCCTTTCTTGATGGTGACTTTTTGCACCCAAAATCGAATATTTTAAAAATGGCATCAGGACACGCATTAAACGATGAAGACCGTCATCCTTGGTTGGTGGCGTTGAATCAAGCCATTTTTGCCATGCAAAGAACGAATGATATTTCGTTAGTGGTGTGTTCAGCACTGAAGAAAAAGTATCGTGATATTTTAAGGGACGATAATAAAAACTTATTTTTTATCTACTTAAAGGGCGATGCTGATGTTATTGAAGAACGACTCAAAGCGCGTAAAGGGCACTTTTTTAAACCTGAAATGCTCAAAACGCAATTTGCAGCATTAGAAGAACCTAACGAAGCAGAAACTGATGTGCATGTTGTGGATATCCGCCAGTCTCTTGAAGACGTCATCGGTAATACCTGCTCAACGATCACACAGATTGTCGCTGGAGATAAAGTATGAATAGCGTTGAAACACTCAGCACGCTTACGTTAGTGCTCACGGCAGTGGGCTCTGTTGTATTACTGCTATTTTTAGTTATGTATGCACGGTTACACGCCTTTGTGGCCTTGATGATTGTTTCCATTGGTGCAGGGCTATTTTCAGGAATGCCCGTGCAGCAAATCACGGAAACGATGCAAAAAGGAATGGCGGGAACACTAGGCTTTTTAGCGATTGTGGTTGCACTCGGGGCGATGTTTGGAAAAATCTTGCATGAAACGGGGGCATTAGACCAAGTTGCAAATAAATTGCTTAATTTGTTTGGCGAAAAACGCGCGCATTATGCAGTGGGGATTGCAGGGTTAATTTGTGCATTGCCTCTCTTTTTTGATGTTGCCATCGTTTTGCTTATCGGCGTTGTATTTGCAGTTGCAAATCGTACTGGGCATAACGTTGTGCGTTTAGCGATCCCCTTATTTGCTGGGGTCGCCTCAGCGGCAGCTTTCTTATTGCCAGGCCCTACACCAATGCTAGTGGCTTCCCAAATGGGCGCTGATTACGGCTGGATGATTTTAATCGGCTTATGTGCCGCAGTTCCAAGTATGATTTTAGCCGGTCCATTATTTGGTAGTTTTATTAGTAAGTTTGTTCATATTGATATTCCAGCGGATTACCAAGCACCAAACACAGAACATGGCAAGATGCCAAGTTTTGGGTTCAGCTTATGTTTAGTGCTATTCCCATTGGTTCTGGTTGGTTTAAAAACCATTGGTACGCACTTAGTTGAAAAGGGAACTGCACTAGAACATTGGTTAGAATTTATTGGTCATCCCTTTACCGCACTATTATTAGCGTGCTTATTGGCGATTTATGGTCTGGGTTTCCGTTATGGGATGGATAAAGAGAAAGTGATGGAAATCTGCTCCGCAGCCATTCAACCGGCGGGCATTATTTTGCTGGTCACTGGTGCTGGTGGGGTGTTCAAACAGATCCTTGTGGATTCCGGTGTTGGTCCAGCATTAGGTGATTCTTTAATTGGTGCAGGTTTACCGATTGCGCTTGCATGTTTCGTATTAGCTGGTGCAGTACGCGTTATTCAAGGTTCCGCAACAGTGGCTTGTTTAACAACCGTGGGTTTAGTGTTACCGGTTATCAGTGAGCTCGGTTATTCGGGCGCGCAGTTAGCTGCGTTAGCGATTTGTATCTCAGGCGGTTCATTAATTTTAAGCCATGTAAATGACTCTGGATTTTGGTTATTTGGTAAATTTACCGGGGCGACGGAAGCGCAAACGCTGAAAACATGGACCGTGATGGAAACAATTCTCGGGACAACCGGTGCAGTTGTTGGGATGATTTTCTTTGCATTTTTATAATTGAAAATCAATACAATTAGTTTTCCTGGTTTATTTTCAAAAGCTATCCAATCTGCCGCCAAACAAGTTATGTTTGTCAGTAGTCTGAGAGCCTCGCAATGCGAGGCTCTTTCGTTTTTCATTAGCGGGAGAGTGAAATCTTGGGGAGCACAACCTCATGGCTGGGATTTGCGCTATTTGATACCACTCTCCTCTTAACTGGACTAAGTGATAATGCGATATGCTGGGTAAATAGCGGTGTTAGGCCCAAATCATGAGTGGCAAAGAAAATAATCGATTTTTCTAATCCTAATTCTTTTCTAATTGTCGTTAGAAAATGTAATGCGTCATGGGTTGCCATAAATGAAGTTGATTCATCCAAAAAAATAATTTTCGGTTTTTTGAGTAGGGTAATCGCTAACATCAACTTTTGTTTTTCTCCCGTCGAGGCTTGTACATCACTAATGAGTACATCGTTTAAGGTTTCTTGGCTAATTGGGAGTTTAGGGCAGCAAAGCTGAGTAATACGAATAATTTCACGGTCATCAAAGACACCGTGTAAATTAAAATTATCACGGATACTCCCATTGAGAAATGTTGAACTACCAGAATGGTAGGCAACGTTTTGTTGGAAAAATTGATGAGCTATTTCTTGTAGTTTGACATCATTGATCGTCACTTCACCCGAATATTGCTTTGAGAGACCACAAAGTGCATGGATCAATGACGTTTTTCCTGAGCCTGATACCCCAGTGATACCGATAATATTACCCGGCTGAGCATCAATATTTAGTTGGTTAACTATTTTTTTACCACCTATTTCTAAGGTAATGTGTTGTGCTTTAAAGCATTCAACGGAATCTAACAGAACACCCCGTTGTTTAAATAAGGGGAGTGTGTTCTCGGTAAGTTGAGATACACTATTTTGAATATGGAACAAGTGTGTTTTAACTAAGAATATCCGGTTAATAACTCCAGTAATTGCCCCAGAAAGGCGACCATTAATGATAAGTACTGCAATAATGGAAACTAGGCTTAATGTACCGCTCCCTACAGCTAAATAGCAGGCAACATACATCACGATCATGGATAGAAAAGTGTTGGTTTTAATGATTTCCATCCACTGGTGGTTGGCTTCATTTAGTTTGAGCTTGATTTTTTCATCTTCGTGGGTTTTTTGATCAACATAATGGTTAAAATGAATATCATTAATAAAGTTTAATTCACTTTTTTTCTGTTCAAATGAATAATAAAGTGCTGATTTTTCATAATTAAAATTATTGGCTCTCAACATGTTTTTGTAAGAACGAAAACGAATATGCAAGCATAAAAAAATAAGACCAGCATAATAAGTAAGTAAGAGTAGCGAATAAAAACCGAGCATGGCACAAATGCAAATTGTGAATAAAATGGCAAGGCCGATATCGTAGATAATTTGTGGTCTAATTTCCCATACTTGCAAAATAGACGCTTCAGCAGTTCTGATTTTGATAGCGGCGCTTTTACAATTTGTCTGTCTAAGAAGATTAACAAAATAGCGATTAAAAATACCAATATTTAGCTTAATGGTTTGTAGGTTTTTTTCATGGATAATATGTTTAATAAAAAACTCTAGACCAACAACAAATAAAAATATAATACTAATATAAAGCAATGATGCGATTGACTCACTATAAACTAACCTCGAATTAAATAAATTCGAATAAAGAGGTAATAGTAAAGCAAAAATCACTAAAGGAAGAGAGAATAGCGTTGATTTTGGTGTCAGATTGATTAGTGAACGATAAATTTTTTCTTGATTTAATGTTTTTGCACAAGCTAAAAAATAAAAAAGACGTTTACTTTTAAGTAATGATTCTGTGATTTTTTGGTTTGTTGTGAGATTGAAAAATTTACCATCTTTATTTTTAATAATAATGTATTCATCATCATGAATTTCCATGATAAACAAGAGTGGCATGGTTGTTGTGTTATCATAAATAACTTCTGAATATTGGTAAGTGAAAAACTGATTAACAATAAACTCATTGATATTATTTAAAACATATTTAGGATCGTAAGAGGAGGAAGGGGGCGAAAATGGCTCCCCTAATGCATTGAAATAATTAGTTATTGTTTGGTGGAAACTAGTTGGCTTCATCTTTTTTACTCTTAAAGAAACATGTATTGATATTTATTTTATCTTCAACGGGTTTTTTAGCATCAATAACTATTTGTGGGATGTTGCGTTTGATTAGTACCGTATTATAAATAGTGTAGGTCATTGCTGCATCTAAGGTGATATTATTCCCATAGCTACAAGATAGCTCTATTGTGTTTATTTTATCTTGTTTTAATTCTTTCATGATTTCATTATTTAAAACGAGCGATTGTGTAATGTTACTCGATATTGTATTTTCATTATCAGCGATAGACTGATTTTTAACTCCCTCGAGGATAGCCTTATTTTTATTTTTTTCCATTTCCATAGTGGTGGATAACACGTTTGCTAATAAGACGGACATTAATAACACCATGACAGCAACGGATGCAGATAGTGCAGAAACAAAACCCAACATAAACTCACCATACATTAAATGTGATATTATCGCTGATAAGAGCGGTAAGGTAATTTAAAACCGATATTTTCTTACTTGAAATATAAACCATTACAGGTAATCCATCGTGTTCAGGTAATAGCACAGTTCCTTGTTCTGGTGTGATTTGTACTGAATAAAAACGATCTTGACCTATTTTCTCTTTATCTATGAAAGAATCAGCACTGATTTGAGTGACACTTCCTCGAATCACTTTTTTAAACCCTGGCGATGTGACGACAATTTTTACTGGCAATTTAAGGGTGATAAATGGCCGATACTTAGCCAGTATTTTAGCGTTAATAACTCGAGTATCTTGGTGTTTTTTTAGTACCATAACGAGATCAGAAGCTTCAACGTAAGAGCCTTTTTCGAGATCTTTTTCAATACTGAGTACTACAGCGTCAGTGGGTGAAAGCACACTGTTTGCTCGAATTTTATTTCTCAGTAATTCGGCTTGGCCTGTATTTTCTAGCAGCTCTTTTTTTAATCGACTAAGCTGAGTTTCATTGTCCTGTATTTCACTAATTAACTGAGTAGTAAACTTTTTCTCAGATAAAGCCATTTGTCTTAATAAACTTTGTGCATTTAAATCCCCAGTCGTTATTAACGCAACCGTTCTACTAATATCTGTATTATTATTGAGCTTTTCAATTTCTGGTGCGCCAGCGGATGAAAGTAAAGAACCTTTTCTTTTTAAGATTTTGAGCTGGTTTTGTAATTCAACAAGCTCTTTTGTTTGTGCTGTATATTGTTCTGTTAAATTATAGGTCTCCATTTTTAGTAACATGTATTCAGAAAGTTGTTTGTAAGCACTCAATATTTTACTTTTTGGGTTTTTCGCGATAGAAGAGAACTCATCTTCATTTGTGATTTTACCCTCTAAAATGTGATTAAGGAGCACCTTATTTTCCACTAATTCATCAATGCGTTCATTGGCGAAACTGACTAAATGAGAGAGTGTTTTTTCCTGATGAAATACATCTAAATTAGTATACGAAAATAAAACTTGGTCTTTTTCTATTGAGTCACCAGCCTTTAAATTAAACATATTTATAAAGCCAGATGTTGGGCTGACGATTTCTAAACGATTAGATACACCAGAAATGATCCCTTCACCAGGAGAGGATATTTCAATTTCTGCAAGTGTAATATATGTAAAAAAGAAGAAAGAAAGACCAATCAGTATTTTAATTTTTTTTGGTATCAGACTTAGCTTATTAAGATGATGTTTCAATTTCTGCCAGCTTCCCAGTTAATTGTACATATTCCATTTTGTTCTTCATATCTGAAATTATTAGCTCTGCAATACGCCTTTCAATTGTTAACATATCAAAGAGTGTATTTACCATTTCATAAAAAGAAGATTGTGATATTTCATATTCACGTTCTTGGCTTATAATAATCGCTCTCATGGTGTCTAATTGTGCTTGTAAGCTAGTTAGCTCAGTTTCATTCGATAATGAAATAAACTTCAGGTTTTTAATTCTAGCGGTAGTTTCTTTATACTTATAATCAGCTTTACCTTTTGTAGCCTCATACATTTTGAGTTGGGCAATTTTTGATAATTTTTTATCTAAGTCAAATACATTAACTTTGACTTCTACACCAGCATAGGATTCGTTATGGTTCCTTTGTTTATCGAGATATCTTTCTTCAGCAATTAAACTTATATTAAATAAAGAGTCTTGTTGTTTTGCATTTTCCTTAAGAGCATCAGCTTGCATACGCAGTATATTGAAATCTATGTTTTGTTCAGTATGTTGATTGTCAATATATGTTGAATTGAGCTGCTTAATTAGCTTATTCGGAACTTGAACACCGCCTTCAGGGAAGGGGATCCCCGAGGCTAACTCAATATTTGACTTATATTGCTCTATTTCTGTTTTGATATTTTTCTGTTCTGTTTCAATTCGCTGCATTAATAATGTGGCTTGTTCAACATCACTTAATTTTGCGATCCCGCTTTGATATCGACGATTAATTGAAGAAAAAATAGTCTGTGCCTTGTGATTTAAGTCATCTGTCGTCTTCGTTAATTCATTAAGGTGGTGAATGCCAATTAGATTATTCGTAATCGTGATATACAGATCTTCTTTTTCTTTGGTTAAGGCAAGTTCTGTAGCTTTAAGTTTTAAGTCTTTTTCGTTAAAACGATGGTTTAACGTACTATCATAAATCAAAGCAGTTGCAGTCAATTGGTTGTTGATTGCATCTCCTTGTCTTTTCGCTTTGGCGGTTGCGGTTAACTTTGGTAGATAAAAATATTCAGTCTGTTTTGCTCGATATGCTTCTGCCTCAAGTTCTAACTTTTTGATTTTAATAGGGGTTGAATTGTCCATGACTCGATTGATAAATGAATTAAAGTTCTCTTTCTGTTCATCAGTTTGTGCAATGGCAAAATGAATACTGAATAAGGCGATAGATAGCCCTAATAGCGTTTTTTTAGTGAGCATGGGTTACTCCATCGATAATAATGTTAATAGTTTTTTTCTATTTTCCAATGACTTGGCTTGCAACCATTGGGTTGTATGACTAATTTCTAAAATACCTGCTGCCAATTGTTCATTTTCATGTGTGCGGTTTTTTTGTTCTTCTAGCAAATCATCTTTGAGGGCATTTAAAACATTCAGTTGTTGCTGTGCTACAGCAGATAACGAGGACAAACTGTTGTCTATATTGCTTGCCAGTTGACTGTTTTCAGGAATGGAAACGAGTTTTTTGGCGATATTGATATTCACATCTTGGAGAGTACATAATGTTTCTTTAATTTGATTAAGCTCATTTGCATAACCCATAACATCTTGCTTTTTTATGGTATCTTTTTCTTTTGCTTCTTTTTGATAAAAGAAATAAAAGAAGTTCAAGCTAACTAATAATAAAACAGAGATAGAAACACCAAGAATTGAGGTTAAAAATGCAAACGACATTGAATTTAGAGCCATTGAAATAGATGAAATCATCGCTGTCATTTTTTCTGCAACATCCCCATCCCCAGCAAGAGATGCTGAAATTGCGGTGATCATACCTGTTAGTCCAATAAAAGTACCAATTAGCCCTAATGAAACCGTAACGGAAGCAGAGAGCTTAGTTTGGCTTGCAAGAAAAATATAATGGCGATGGGTATTTTTTTTAAAAAGCTTATGGCAAACAAAGATAATCAATGGATAAATATAAATACCAATCATGGCATAACTAATTTCCGGTGCCAGTAAAATACATTGCTGAACCATCTCTTTAATGCCTTGAAATAAAAAGCAAGAGAGAAATGTTATTACATAAAAAAACAATCCAATATAGTACATTTAATTATAATCCCAATAGATGCATGAGTTCCAATCTGGACAATATTCGTTCGTCCCTTTTTTCAGAACGATTTTTTTATTGCTATCCAGCTTTTTGATTAGCGATGATACATAAAGAAGGTTATAGGCATTCTTCTCTTGGTTATTAGAGATTTTTTCATCGGTATAACCATATAGTGTAATTCTACTGCTATTTTTAAATTCATTTGTTAATAAATCTATTTCACTTTCAGTAAAGTGAATACCTCCTTTGAAGTAAATGATTTTTTTTGATATATCTAGTTTGATGTTTTCGAACTTTAACTGACCATAATTGATATAAGTATTGGCTGTTTTTAATCCACTGAAGATAAATACCATTGAGACTAATATGATGATACATAATGTACCACTTAATCCATCAACCATAGGCGCTAGCTCCTCGTCGGAGCCTTCATAGTCTTCTTCCATTTGTATTGTTAGCTCATTTTTAAAAATAAATTTGTATTGTTAGATTGATAAAATTAATACTAGGTATTCGTTCGGTTTTATTTATAGGTATATTATAGAGGTTATTATGTATCGCTCATTAGAATATGAGCTCAATATTTAGGAGTATTAGCTCATAGTTGATGGTTGAGCCGATAATTTTTTTCAGGATAGATATAATGCAGTCATGAAGTATATTATTTATATTTTAAATTTAATCTTTCAAATAACGCAATAAAGAAATAAAGATATGACGCAGCTAACTGAAACTAATAATATTATTATTAAAAACTATAAGGTTCAAGGATTAGACTTAATTATTACAAAGCCAAATGGGGAAATTGATAGGATAACAAATGGCCTTGCAGATATTATCCTTGGTGAGATTACATTATCTACGGAAAAAGGTGTAACAATATCCCAAGATGAAGTTTTATCTTCAATCACCATGAATCTTGGAGCTGATGCGATTTATATTAAAGAGCAATTTACCAGTGAAATGGTTGATGTTACTGAAAAGGAACATAATGATGAAATTGAAGAAAAACAATTAGGTGAAAAACTTGACGAATTAAACAAAAAGAACCAAGAGCTGGCAAAGGCGATACGTGAATTACAATCGACGAATGAAGAAAAAGAACAGCAGTTAAATTCATCTATAACAAAACTAAATCAAGCAAAAAGCCAAATTAACCAGCAAAAAAAAGTAGATAAAATAGCAGAAGAAAATAATCATGCTAAGGTGTCTTCTCATGGGATGACTACACCAGTACCTGTAATATCGGCTTCAACAAATTCCACATCAGAAAATCCTAAAGCGAAGCCACTGACTTCTGCGCCTAAATCTCAACTCTTTATCCAAGGTAAATTAAGTGAAGATTCAGATTCGGGGACGGCAGGGGATAATACTACTAATATCAATATGCCAATGTTTACCGGAATGGTGTCCTTAGATGCGAAAGCACATTTAGTGATTGCTGGCTCGCAATATGCTATTACGCCAAACCAAGAGGGGAACTGGTCGTTAACAATTCCTGCTGCTTTGCCAGATGGTATTCATGAGTACCAATTGATTGCATCACGAGACGCTGATGATTCGGTGACTGTCCATGGACAAATAACGGTTGATAGCTCAATTGAGTTACCGTCAATTAGCCTTGATATTCATTCAGATACAGGAACGGTGGGGGATAATATAACCAATCAGCCTCATCCCACTTTTACAGGAAAGGCTGAAATAGGTAGCACGGTCACTTTACAAATAGGAAGCCAATCTTTATCGACAATAGCGAGTCAACAAGGCCTATGGCGTATCGCCCTTGAGGATGCATTACCCGAAGGGCTATCCCATTATCAAGTCACCGCCACCGACATTGCTGGCAACCATAAAACCGTGGATGGCACGGTGACAGTAAAAACGACGTTGCCGAGTGCTAAGGCACAATTAGCGGACAGAAGCGGCTTTTTGACCAACGAGACTACCCCCACCTTAACGGGGCAGACCGATGCCAAGGCGACGGTGGTTGTGCGTGTGGCGGGGGAGCAGTACAGCACGACGGCGGATGACGCAGGGGATTGGTCGTTAGCCTTGACGCAGCCCCTTGCCGATGGTCATCACCTGATGAACGTGACGGTCACTGATATGGCAGGGAACTCGGCGGTATTGGCGCAAAGTTTGCTGATAGATACGGTGTTGCCGGCTAGTGAGGCTACGCTGTTAGCGAGTCGTGACAGCGGTGTGATAGGCGATAATATCACTCAGCATCGCCAGCCGACCCTGACAGGGCAAACCAAGCCACAGGCCGACATTACCCTAGAGATGGCGGGTGCTACACACAATATTCGCAGTAATGCCGATGGCGTGTGGCAATTTACCGTGCCGCAGGCATTACAAGACGGTGCTTACGACTATCAAGTCACGGTAAAAGATACGGCGGGGAATCAGTCAACAACCCATGGGCGCGTGACAATTGATAGCCAAGTGAGCCATTTGTCGGTAGATCTTGATGCCGCCTCCGATACCGGAGAACAAGGGGATAGCATCACAAATCAGTTGCGCCCAACGTTTGTGGGACAGGCGGAAGCGGGCAGCACCCTAACCTTGATGGTTGGGGCACAGTCGGTTTCCACAACCGCCGATCGGCAAGGGGCATGGCGGGTGACGGTCAATGACGCTTTACCCGAAGGGCTATCCCATTATCAAGTCACCGCCACCGACATTGCTGGTAACCATAAAACCGTGGATGGCACGGTGACAGTAAAAACGACGTTGCCGAGTGCTAAGGCACAATTAGCGGACAGAAGCGGCTTTTTGACCAACGAGACTACCCCCACCTTAACGGGGCAGACCGATGCCAAGGCGACGGTGGTTGTGCGTGTGGCGGGGGAGCAGTATAGCACGACGGCGGATGACGCAGGGGATTGGTCGTTAGCCTTGACGCAGCCCCTTGCCGATGGTCATCACCTAATGAACGTGACGGTCACTGATATGGCAGGGAACTCGGCGGTATTGGCGCAAAGTTTGCTGATAGATACGGTGTTGCCGGCTAGTGAGGCTACGCTGTTAGCGAGTCGTGACAGCGGTGTGATAGGCGATAATATCACTCAGCATCGCCAGCCGACCCTGACAGGGCAAACCAAGCCACAGGCCGACATTACCGTAGAGATGGCGGGTGCTACACACAATATTCGCAGTAATGCCGATGGTGTGTGGCAATTTACCGTGCCGCAGGCATTACAAGACGGTGATTACGACTATCAAGTCACGGTGAAAGACACCGCAGGTAATGTTTCATCGAAAAAATGTCATTTTATTGTTGATTCAAAAGTGGCGCTAACTGCGGGTTTAGATATCGCTAGCCAAAGCGATACCATCCTTGACGGTGTTTCAACCCATCTAATTCGTCCACAAATTAGTGGTCAAGCAGATCCTGATAGTAAAATTACGGCTGAATTTAAAGGGACAACGAAAACTGTTTATGCAGATAAGAATGGCAAATGGTCACTAACGTTTGATATTAATGCGAATATTGGAAAAGACAACCAGTATACTGTTACTGCACAAGATGTTGCTGGCAATATAGAAACGGTATCAACACATTTTAATTATTATCCATCTTTGACAGGTAGTTCAGATACCCCACTACCAACACTGAACGTTGCTTTAGACTCGCTAAGTGATAGTGGGCAAGTCGGTGATTATATTACTAAAAATAAAGCCCCTAAATTTGTAGGCACAGCAACTAAAGGAACGAAAATTAGTTTTGTGATAGATGGGAAAACCTATACAACAGCAGCGGATGCAAGTTCAGGGCAATGGGAAATTGTCGTAGAACCATTACCTGAAGGTAATAATAATTATCAGGTTACAGCCACTAACCCTATCAGCGGCAAAAGTGTAGATGTGTTTGGCAGTGTTTTTATTGATGCTGTTGGTCCAAGTTCGACTGTTGAGCTAACGCCTGAAACGGACACGGGGGGAAAGGGTAACTTTATAACGACTCACCGCCAGCCCGTATTTACAGGACAAGGCGAAGCAAATTGTGAGGTCGTCCTCACCCTCAACAATCAGTCGGTTTCAACGAAAACCGATGAAAATGGTCGATGGTCTCTCTCTCTTAATAAAAGCTTACCTGGCAATTTTTCAGGGGATTTTAACGTTTCCATCAAAGATATTGCAGATAATGTATTTGAACGAAATGGGAAGCTAGTGATTGATAATTCAATACCTAAATTATCAGAAATTGAGTTAGTAACACCTCATAGAACGAGTAGAAATTTTAAAGGGTTATCTATCAATGAACTAATGCCAAGTTTTAAAGGAAAAGCATCAGCGAATACAGAAATGAGTTTTTCATTTAATTTGAATTCTAAAAAATACAGTTTTCCTATTCGTGATATTGATAAAGAAGGTAATTGGTCATTCTCTCTTCCAAAAGGGCTGTTAGCAAAAAATAAGCGTTATATTATTGATGATGTGGCTGTTAAAGCGACCTCCATAACAGGTATAGAAGCAACACAGGTCTTTTCGAAAGGTATACAAGTACAAGATTTAGTTTTTAACGTGACGAGTGAAGTCGCCGCAGAATCTAGTATGACGGGGGTAAATGATCCCTACTTAAGCGCATCAAAAGCACCTAAATTACAAGGGTCATTAACTGCAAATTATTATTATGATGAAGTTGTGGGCTATATCAGTATAGCTGGTCAGGAATATCGTTTAATGATTTCTGGTGATGGGAGACGAGAATGGAGTGTTCAATTACCGCAAGATATACAACTAATAGAGGGAAAAAACGCTTACACCTTGACCTTCAGAGATGCATATGGTTCTGAATTTAAGCATTCCTCTTATGTTCAAGTCACAGATTTCAACTATTGGCTAGATCCTGATACGGATACTGGTATTTTGGGTGATAATTATACGTATCATAAGCACCCTGTTTATAAAGGAACCGCGGAGTTCGGTGCTAAAATATCCGCTAGAGTCAATGATGAAATACACCAAATACCGGTAAATGAAAAGGGAGAGTGGCGTTTTGACGTGCCGACTAAAGGAGATGGCGTTTATAACATCATTTTTACGCAAGATAATAATGGGGTTATTATAGGCAAACAAACCTTACATATTGATTCTTCTTCACCTATCTATCATAGCTATTGGCTCCACTTAAATGACGTTCACTCAGAACAATCAAAAGTGGCAAAAATGAATGATCCGAAAATTTACTTTGTTTATCAGTCTGACGTGGACCGCATTTGTGTTGACGTGAATGGGCAAGAATATAAATTTGGTACTCCCTATCGTAAGTTCAATGGCAAGTCGACAGAACTTGGCGGAAAAATTGATCTACCAAATGGGGAACATCTCCTCAAAATAACCGCTTATAACAAAGCCGGTAATAAGCTTGTACATGAACAACAAGTGTATGTACTTGGCGGTGATCAAGGTAAAAACCCGCCTAAAATTGAGTTTGGTATTAACTCATTTCAAAAAATATCAGCCGAACAGGGTCAAATTGCTTTCAACAAGAATACGATAAAACTAGTAGGAACCACATCCGCAGCAAGCACGCTCGAAATAAAGGATCTTCATGGGAATGTATTGGGTCGTACTAAGGCTAATAATGAGGGGGAATGGGCGATTGCTTTGCCTGCCATGACCATCCCAGCAGATATTAAACAGGGAGAAAGCGTTATATTGTCGATTAGTGCCAAAGATTTGATTAATCGAGAAACCCAGTTCAATTTTAATTTAGTCTACGACAATACCCCTCCACTCATTACAGCGGAGCTTGATCATGTTATATGCTCAGGCAATCAAATTAATACAAATCAGCCGAAGTTCACAGGTAAAACGGATGAATACGCTGAAGTAATATTGAAAATTAATGGGCAAGAGTACTCGACAAACGCTGATTCAAAGGGTGACTGGTCGCTGACTATCCCTGAAAATCATCAATTAGATGAGGGTAAGTATGATTATCATATTGCCGCTAAAAACCTTCTTGGCATTATGAGCGAAAAAAATATCGAAGGAGCTATTATTGTAAAAACCGAGCCAACCATCATCGGTGGAATAGATGAAAGTTCGGATTCAGGTATTAAAGGGGATAATTTAACCCATGTGCAAACACCCAAAATAATCGGTATTACAGAGCCTAATGCTAAAGTCCGCATTGTTTTTGATGATAACGTTGCAGACACGTATGAAACGTTATCTGATCCGCAAGGGAATTGGTCTATTGATGTGACATCAGCCCTTAATGAGGGAGAACATCACTATCTGATCATCGTGGATGATGTTATACAGCAAATTCATGGTGAAAAAAAAGGTTCACTTGTGATTGATACTATTGCTCCAAATAGTTTAATTGGTGGTGTAACTGATGATTCCTCTGTTGCTGTTAAAGATAATTTATTGACTCAAGTCACTACCCCAACATTTAGCGGTCGTAGTGAGCCATTTGCACGTATTCTCTTGGGAATTAGTGCAACGACTCATTCTGATCTACGTTCTGAAAGCATTATTGCGGACAAAAATGGAAATTGGAAATTTACGGTGCCGACAGCAAATGCATTACAAGATGGGGAATATCATTATTTTATATTATCGGAAGATGAGGCGGGTAACTGCGATATCAATTCAGTTATTTCAGGCAAAATAGAGATTGATACCCAAGCCCCGGATTTTATTAGTGACATTGCGAGTACGGCAGTTCAAGACCTGCAAGGGGCGGTGGTGACATCAGCCAATACACCGATCTTTAAAGGAACGACCGAGGCAGGCGCACTTGTGACGCTGTATATTGCTAATCAATATTATAAAACAACGGCAAATGCACAAGGCGAATGGTACCTTGAGGTGACAGAACCGCTGCCAGATGGGACCCATAACTATCAACTTAGAGCGGAAGATGCCGTGGGGAATCAATCCCCCGAACAAGTTGGGCAGGTGATGGTAGATACCCAAGCCCCTGATTTAATTGGGGACATTGCGAGTACGGCAGTTCAAGACCTGCAAGGGGCGGTGGTGACATCAGCCAATACACCGATTTTTAAGGGAACGACCGAGGCAGGCGCACTTGTGACGCTGTATATTGCTAATCAATATTATAAAACAACGGCAAATGCACAAGGCGAATGGCACCTTGAGGTGACAGAACCGCTGCCAGATGGAACCCATGACTATCAACTTAGAGCGGAAGATGCCGTGGGGAATCAATCTCCCGAACAAGTTGGGCAGGTGACGGTAGATACCCAAGCGCCTGCATTTATTACAACGTCTTTGAAAGCGTTAGTTAGATATGATTCGCCAGATAGTACGCTTATTTTTGATGGCCAAGCAGAACCTGATTCGACGATTAATATTTATATTGATAACAAAAATTATGGTACGGCTAAATCGGATCCTCAAGGAAATTGGCAATTGAAGCTTGAAGATTATCAGGGAAAAGGGGACTTCCAATATACTGTTGAGATCCAAGACATAGTGGGGAATTCACATAAAATGGATGGCGTTATGTCAATTGAAAATCCTATCTTGCCGCAGAATGAAAATATGTCTATATCGGTTGCCGTGCAACCTATAGATATGACAGCTTTCTCAACGGTAGATGATATTCACTTTTGATGTTAAAAATAAATCCCTCCTAAAGAGGAGGGATCAGACTGCTGACAAACATAAAATGTTTGGCGGTAGGGTGGATAGGTTTTAAAAATAAACCAGGAAAATCAATGTATTGATTTTCGCCTAATAACACAAAGTGGGAAAAACCACGCTTTTATCCCACTTTGTCAACAACCTCATCCCTCCTAAAAAGGAGGGATGGTGAAAACAAGAAAGCTTACACAAAAGAGGGGGATTGGTTATGGTGGTAGTTTTTAAAAGTTGATATAAAGAACGGAATATCATCATAACCGACTTCCTGTGCGATAAGTGTCATAGGCATATTATTTGCTTTTGATAATATCATTGCTTTATTCATTCGCGATTGTAGACTGATCTTAGAAAAACAAGTGTGTTCGTCAGCAAGACGACGCTTTAGTGTTGATGCACTCATATGAAGTTGTTTCGCGATGGAATCCAAAGAGCAACATTGCTTTCCAATGTTATGAAAAATCAAATTATATACTTTATCTTTTATCGATACATTTATTGATGAGTAGAGTGTCTGAATGAAGCCTTCCGTGAATAAAAAAAAGGACAAAATAAAATTTAAGTAAATTTTGATGTTATGTTCATCAGTGGGGGCAGATACTTCATTCTTAGTCGACTGGAACACGATTTCAATCATTGGGTTTTTGTGAAAATCAGTAAAACAGATTTGATTATTTACTGTGTTTTTTTGTCTATCAATCAATAATGATGCATGTTGCAGGTAAAAATCTTTCAACATTTGGCCACAAAGGGGGATCACATCAACTTCAGGACGGTGATAGCTACCATTATTGCAAATTTCAATCGATTTACCTTTAGGAAGAAAACAGATGGTTGAGGGCGTTAGTGCTTGCCATTCTCCCTTTTCGAACCGTATCTTAATGTCGCTTGTGCCGACTTTTAGTAACAGAGGATCTGTTAGATAAAAGCGACGTTTTGTGGTGCTAGGTAAGCCGCTAATATAAGAGTAGAATGTTTCTTCACAAAAATTCGTTGACATAAAATAAACCTAAAAAGCATTACTTTCAATAATCAGCTATCGAGTTCGTTTGCTTGGGAACTCTATTGGCTTTTATTCGTTAATAGACACATAGTTAAAATTCATTGGTTTCATCGGTTATTAATAATGACTGAACATAAAAATGTGTTATTTATAAAATGAAGGTGGATATTAGTTTTATGTCATGGAGGGTTATTTAGTTAACTGTCGTTATTTTTTATGTTTGGTAAGCTGTAAAATAAAGTCAAAGTGATTCGGGAATTATCTTTTTTTTATGTGTATATGGCTGTTTTATTTAATTTTTTAGATTGGGAGTATTTTGGAATGGAAACGGAATCTAACAGAAAGCAGCAGCAGTCAGAATAAATCCAATTTTGAATACGAAAAAGCAGGACGTTAATCCTGCTTTTGGCTAATGTGAGTAAATAAAGAAAACCTTAATTTAATATCTGACTCAATTGATTGTATAAGCCTTGTGCGCTCTTTTTGTAACCTTCAACAGATAAATGCACATTATCGGGGCGCGCTAAGTCTTGTGCAGCCCACGAACGAATTGAGCATGGTCCTCCCATAAAGGCTTGCCAGTCCCAAAACAGTGTGTTTTCTTGTGCGGCGACAGCTTTTTGAATTTGAATGACACTCATTAGATTAACGGGCATCTGTGCTTGACAGCTTGCTGCATCACTAAATTTCAGTGAGTCATTTGGGCCAACTAAGAGGATCACGCTATTTGGCATTTGTTGGCGGATCAAACGAATTTTTCCGCGTAAGTTCTGCTCATAGGCGGCTAAATCTAGCGTATCGTTGAACGCTTCGTTGGTGCCATAGGCCAAAATCACCATATCAGGGGACATCTGTGCTAATGTTTCGCTCCACTGTGGCTGCCATTTATCAACCATCGTTAAGGTTGCACCATTGATCCCTAGCGCAGACACCATCACCCCCGGTTTTGTTGAGCGTACTAACCAGCCCCCGATTTTCAGGTTGTTATCTTTACTCATTGAAACCTGTGCGGGTAACTGTGTGTTGACTGGTGTTGAGAAACGCCACTGGTTCCCTGTTGCTGGTAATGCCACGTTTGGGGAAGCTGCAGGGGTGACACGCATTTGTGAATCACTCCCACCTTGATATAGCGCTTGCAACTGGTAAGCACCCAGCGCAGGTTGTAATGGCTTTAATAGTACGTTGCTATTAGCGGCTTGCGGTACTGCAATAAAGCCGCCTAGTGGGTAATCAAAGCGTTCATCTTTACGGCTTGAAAATAGCGACCACTCTTTTTTCTCACTCATGCGGTTGATGGTTGCTGTGCGTTGCCCCGGTACTGAAATTGGCGGTATAAAGCCGGGGCCTGCATCACCATAGCGTTGTTGAAATAAGGTTCTTAAATTGCCACTGAAAAAATCCGCAGCAGTGTGAGAGTCACCAATTTGGACAATATGGACTTGTTGATTACCTTGGTGCAACTTATTGGCAAATTGGCGTAAGTTAGGTTCCGCGTTGTTTATCAATTGCCCACGCTCAACCGGGCCCTGACCTTTAGGCAAGCTTGGTGTATGCGTTTTGTCTGATGTGTTCTGGCAAGACAATAAGCCCAATGATAGCAGCGCAATAACGCTACCAGCCAAAATTTTGGACTTAACTTGACGCAGGTTGTTCAGTTTCATGAGGTTCCTTTTCTTCCTCGACAAAGTGGATCAGTGAGAACACTTTTTCTGCAATAATTTGCTGACCTTTCCCGCTGAAGTGAATACCATCACCACTTCGTAATTTAATTGTGCTGCTTTCATCGCCTATATAGTCAGAGTAGGTGTCGCCTTTATATTTAAAGACGTCATTGACGGAGAAGTAGATTTCACCGTTGTTCTCGACTTCGGATTGGTAGAGGCTTCGTAAGAATTTCATACCATCGGATAGCGTATTTTTACGCATATTAGGGGGACCAACCCAAATAACATCAACATTGTGCTGGCGAGCGGTGGATATTATATCATTAATCCGCTCACGGTAAATGTTTTCCCACTCTTCACTCTTAAATTTGATGTATTTATAACCGGTTTGTGGCGGCATATCCCACGGATCATTTGGCCCTAAAAACACCACTAACACTTTAATATTAGGATTGTCATTCAATGCCTTGGCAATGGTTTGTGGCCAGTTAAAAAAACGCGGATAAGCAAGACCAGTACTTTGCTTACTTAAATTGATACTGTCGATATTATACTTTTTTAGCAGCATGTTTTTAACGTGAGGGGCGACACCTTGCATCATTGAGTCACCCGCAAATAAAACTTGCTGGCCTTTTTCAATGTTAGCGATATGTTTTGCAACAATAGGCTGATTATTTTTGACGGTAAAGCCGCCAAAATTAACGCTTTTTAGTTTTTCTCTTGCTTGAGGGCGCTTCAATAATTCAGGGAAAGTGACAGATAAGCTTTCTGCTGGATAAGTATAGCCATGAAGAAAGCGCAGACCCACTTGGAAATCCGCGGGGAAAACGCGTTTTTTACCTTGGTTTTCCAGTGCAAACTGTGCGGTTTCTTTCTCTTCTTGTGCTTTTTGCCCTGAGGCATGGTAAACAAATATCGAGCCAGCTTCTAACACACCATCGTGTAAATAGGCACCATAATCCCAGATAGGTTGCCCCGCCATTTTCGCCCATGGTGTATCTTGATGGTATTTTTGCTGCCAGAAACGCTCTAGAGAGCCTTGGTTTAGCCAAATCAATAACAGCCCTGTCACTAAAACAATGAATAGCACCTGAAGCATTTTAGCGAGGTTTTTTTTAAACTCAGAAGTTAGCATAAATGAACCCCGGCATTCCTGAAGGCGAAAGCATAAACATAATGGTTAAAATAATGGCTAAGGGAATAGGATAATAATACCAAGGTACATTTTGATAGCGTTGCGCGACAACATGGTAGCCTTGCACAAAATATGGGTAGGCAAGCAATAAAACCCAAAAGGCAATGAGCAAACCGAGGCTGGCTTGAATAGAAGCAATGAAACCCGGTGCAATGATTTGATTAAGCATTGATATTGCATCATCAAAGGATTGGCTACGGAAAAAGATCCACGCAAAGCAAACGAAATGGAAGGTGATTATGCGTGAAATCCAAGTCGATAGGGTTTTATTAGGAATGATTTTTTCCCAGCCCAATTTTTCCATGCACAACATCTTAAGGTTGAGTAACACAATGCCTAGACCATGGATAGCACCCCACACCACAAATGTCATCGCTGCCCCATGCCAAAGACCTGAAATAACCATGGCAAGGAATACGTTAGTATTCATTCGGCTAAAGCCTTTACGGTTCCCACCAAGAGGTATGTATATATAATCGCGAATAAAGGTGGATAGACTAATATGCCAGCGTGCCCAGAACTCTTTTAAATTGGCAGCTAAATAAGGAGCATTAAAGTTAACAGGTACTCTAAATCCTAATAATAAAGCAATCCCCGTCACAAGGTTGGTATAACCTGAAAAGTTAAAATAGATATTCCAAGCATAGGCATAGGTGGCAATGAGGATCTCACCAGCATGATAACCAACTGGGGCATCAAAAACAGGGTTAACAAAGTTTTCAGATAAATAGGAGCTAAATAAAAACAGTTTTACTAACGCTAATGAAATTAAGAGGATAGCTTTACGGCTATCTAAAATCGAGCGAGTTTCAGCTTGAATTTGGGGAAGAAAGTTTTTGGCGCGGTTAATCGGGCCAGCAACGATGCTTGGAAAAAATGCAAGATATAGTGTTACATCAAAAAAATCAGCTTTGGGGATCTCTTTGCGACACACGGAAACCGTATAACTGACGGAATGGAAGGCATAGAAAGACAGGCCCAGAGGTGCCAGTATTTCTAAAATAGGGAGTCCAACATTAAAGCCAAATTTATCTAATGTCTGTTGGATGCTTTCTTGAAAGAAAGAATAATATTTGAAGTAAGTAAAACACCCAATAATACCAGTGGCTAGAATGATATAGATCCAGCGATTGGCAAGCCAGTTCGTTACCCAGTTAGTTAATAGATAGATAAAAAGGGTATAGCCAAACAAAAGATAAGCAAATTCAGGATTAAAAGAATAAACAAAAAAGTAGCTGGCAGTAATTAATAGACCATTTTGTAGTTTTGCACTGGGTTGACAGCCCCAATAAATAAGAAAAAAAATTAAAAAAGAGCCAAGAAACTCAAATGAGAAGAAATTCATATTAGACTCAAGGATGTTAATTATTTTGGTAGAAGATGAGCATATAATATTTGATCTCTTTTTCTATGCAATCAGAATATTGCTCGTCATATTTTGAATGGTGGCTTTGTTGGCTGCATTCAGCAACCCTATTCACATACTTATGTATGCGCACCTAATATAGTCCCTCTTGTCGCCTCGCCCCCAATCGAACTATTTAGAACAATGGAGTGAATCTAAAATAACGAATAAAAAATAAATTGATTGAATGAGTTAAGTCATTTCAACGCGATTTGTGAAAAAAAAATCCACTCAACAAAGTGGATTTTTTATGTCTTGTACCTGGTGATACAAAAATTTAGATGCGAGTGGATGCTCTTTTTTGAGCTTGTGTAATCAATTCTTCGTTACTCGCGTACATCTCTTGTAGATAGCGGTTATAGGATGAACCTAACTCTGAGTACCCTTTCATATCATTGATAAGCTTGTTTGTATCGAGCTCATCTTTCGATAAACGCTGCTTTGCTCGCGAATTACGCAGAGATTCATAAGCATTATGGGTATTCATATTCTTCATATAAGCTGTCACAGTGTCTTCGACAGAAGAGTATGCGGAATAGCCTTTCACTTTTCCTTGTTTGGTTTGGCAACCACTACCACAGCGCATACCAAACAAATTACCATTTTGCTGAGCGAGTTGTGATGTACCCCAACCTGACTCTGTTGCTGCCTGTGTGGCAACTAAGTGGGTTGGCATGATATCAACACGACTAAGTAGTTTATCCCAATTAATGCGTTTTGGGTTATTGCACTTTACGCCATAGCTATCACAAATTTGGTTAAGACGGCGCAGCTCTTGAGCACTCCACTTCTTATTTGCACGAACGGATAATAACCAGTTACGTTCTTCCAAAATTTGCTTGTTCACTTTTTCAATTACAGGGACAACCGTTTTCAAAAATGCTTTCTTTCGTGGTGTACCAGAGGGATATTTACGCAAATCAGGCAGTGAGGTTTTAGCCTGACTGACATTTTGCACAGTGCTACTTGAGTAGTCTTTACTGAGCATTTTGCTGGTACTGGTGGAGCCGATACTGAAGCTCGAAAATAACAATAAAAATAAGAAAGCGAAGACGGCTTTTGTCCTCATCGTTCGAGAGGGCATTTGCTTCTCCTAAGTTTCTCTGAACAAAATTCGAGCGAATAGTAGCAGAATAATTTTTCACGAGCTACATATATCCCGTTGACATTAGCAAAATTACTGTATTATTTTGTTGTGTTTTTTATATTTTTGTGATTTAGGTGTTTTGAAATGGGGTTTTAGTCATGGTTGGTATATTCACGCAGGCTTATGTATAAAAAAGTTTTTACTATTTTTGGTTGTACCGAGTTAACTTAAGCTAAATTTGGTTAAAAAGAAACCAATTGGCATGATTATTGTATGGGTATTTTGGTTAATAAATAGGCGATTGATAGGCTGTTTTTTAATCAAAATGAGAAGTTCATCCTTTTCTTAGTGGTAAGAATAGAGATTAAAGTGAAATGGAAATGATCTTCGAGAACGAAAAAAAGAGAAAAAGAATCCTTTTTTTGCTTGTTAAATAACAGGCGAAATAGGGCAAATTTGACGCGCTAATATAGCGGGAAAAACGGTTAAGGTTGCAATATTTGCTGTTGTTGATCTTGTTTTTTGGCTTCTTTGGCTAACCAAGGGAAATCTTTTACCGTCCAATACTGGCTAGGCACGGGTAATTTCGCCATATGCTTTGTCGGCAGTAAGCGAAGTTGAGCGAGTTGTGATAAATCATACTGATGATATCGGTTTGGTAGGCTTAGCATTAAGCGTTCAGAGGGAACCATTTGTATAGGGAATAGCGGGTAACGGCGATCATTTGTTTCATAGTCTCTTACTAAAACAAGAAATTTTTCAGGTACGCGGCGATAACTGTTCCACCATAAGCCATCTACACTATCAAACATCTTCTGAGTGGTTGCTCTGTCGCTACTGCCTAATTGATTAAGAGCTAATGGTAAAATATCCTGCATTGATTGGGTGTAAATCGGTAAAGATTCTGCTCTCCCTTGTAAGATAAGGGTTATCGCAAGGCGTGCGCCGAGCAAGTTTGAGTAGAGATCTTCTGGCGAAAAGGCGGAAATACCTTCAGAAAATCCCGGGACAGATTGATAGCCATACCACTGTGCGATTTCATGCCACACAGCTAATTGAAAAGCGAGTTTTGCAGCGAGGTAAGCACTTAGTGTATAACGCTGTTCAGGAGACTGGGGTGGCGTGAATGCACTAAAGTGAATTTGTCGGCCCGCTAATTCATCACTCAGTGTGAGTGACCATGCTTGCCCAAGGCGCGGATAAATTTGGCTGAACAGATAGAACGTATAATCTGCAGTGTCTCTGACATGGGAAATATCAATAAACCCGCTTTGTTTCGTATAGAGTAAACCGATTTTTTCAGAGCTTAACCCGATTAATGCCGCCGTTGCCCCCAGAAAACTATCATTATAATGGTGTTCGCCAAGCTTATTGGCTTCGACAATATTATCGATAGTATAAAACGGAACAGGTACCCCCCACAGTTCGGCTTGTAAGTCGTAGCCAAAAGCGCAGCAGGCGCGTAAGCCTTGTGGCGGCGGCAATGTGGTGATCACTGGCCAAACTTGAGGCGCTTCCTCAAATGAATAGGGGGTTAACACGGGCTTAATTGCGGCGAGCTCTAGAGAACCACGACCTTGGCAAGCAGCCAAAAGCAGTGTAAAACTCAGCGCAGCAAACCACTTACTCATTAAAAAGCCTCTCCTACCTGAAAATAGACCCCAGAGCTATTGCGACCCACACCAAAATCTAAACGTACATTCATTCTAGGTTTAAATTCGAAGCGATAGCCCACGCCAACAGTTGGTAACCAGTGCCCTTTACCTAAATCGGATGGTGCATCACTCATTGTTCCTGTGCCTACCCAGCCGACAACACCGTGTCGCCAATCCAGCTTCTGCCGTACTTCTATTTGGCTGGTGAAAATATTGTTATCTCGATAGCGACCTTCATAATAACCACGCATACGATTACCATTACCTAACAACGAAAGTTGATCCCAAGGGACCTCCCCCGTAGAAAAACGGGCATAATTATCAAGGGCAACCACTGTATTCGGTGTTAATTCATGATAGTACGCATATTGTAATTGTGTGGTTTGAAAGCGCGTATCGCTACCAAGGCTAGGTGCAAAATAAGTATAAACGACCTCGAAGGTTTGTCCTTGATGTGCATTCGGTAAAAAATCACGGGTATCAAAGCTATAGTAAGCGCTGATCCCTGAATTTAATACTGAGCGTCCCCCCACGGAATTTGAAAAGTAAGTTTTAGCACCGTCATCAGGTTTATTAGCATTGATGGATGAAAAGTTCCAACCAAGGCCAACATAGGTGGTATCAGTTAGCCGATAGAGTGCTCTTGGGATGATTTGAAATTCTTGGGAATGGTACTTTTCTTTATTATGATCATTCTTCCCCGCCACGTAGCCTTTTCCCCAGTAATAGGTGGGGACATTGTTTATCGTGCCAGAAACAAATAACCGCCATTGGTCATGATTGAGAAAATTATAATTGGTGAAATTTAAACCAAAAGCGCCTGTGGAAGAGGCAAAGCCACTTAGCCCAATAGAGGAAGGCTGCGTTGTTTTATCTTCTTTATCAAGCCGATAGAGCCCAACTAGCGCGGTACCAATACCAATGCCCATTTCTGGGGTATAAAATGGGCCCGGCAACATGCCCCAATCGATAGTTTTGCTTTCATCGAAGTGGTTTTCACCCCCAAGTTCATTTAGCCAGCTATCGATTTGTGGGCGATCGGGAAAAATATCTGCTTTTGCAGGAAAGAGTATAAAAAGGCTAGCGAGTGCCAGCCCCTGTATAAGAGCCAATCGCTTCATTAAAAACGAAACTCTCCAGAAATAAAGAAGCTATTACGGTTATTAAAGCCAATTTCGGTTAACACATTAAAGTTTCTAGTGAGCTCAACTCGTGCTCCAACCGTATTATTCCATTTATGGGCAAGATGTTGTTTAACATCGAATTTTGTATCATCAGGAGCTAAAATCATCCACTTGTTTAATTCTGGAGGTAAATCTAGCTTACTGACGTCACCCTTGAAGCGTTGAGTGATATCTTGGTACATCGCCCCTGTCCAAACTTGAACTTTTGTATTCCCTTGTCCTGCAATTAATGGTTCAAAAACAAATTCATAACCAATTCTTGGTGTAACCACAAAAGCGGTAATGTCGCCATCTAAAATATCAAGGCTTGTTCTTGTGTAGTTAAAATCTAATGTGCTGAAAAATTGGTTGTAAGCACCAGCGAAAGTTACTCCACCACCATAAGATTTCCCTTTGTAATCTAGTTCGAATGGTAAATCTTTACCAATGGGGATAGTGAGAAACCCGAGTTTAGCTTCTACATTATTTAAGTTAGTTTTGGAAGTGCCCTTAGTATGACCGTATAAACCATAAACATTCATAAATGGTAGAACCCAAGCATCCAATTTGAGCATATGAGATTCATTTTTACTACGAGTATGCCCTGTTTCAATATTCAAAATTTTACCAAGGTCTAAACCTGAGCTTGAGCTAAAACCTATTTTATCAACTTTAATATCCTGACGTAGATTCATATACCCATAACTCGCGCCAAACGGTTCTGGCAAATCATAGCCTCTGGCACGGGCTTCATCCCCCCAAATAGGCAGTACTCGTGACTCTGAGGAAGAAGAACGAGTAATACCCCCTTGATCATTATTTTGTGGTACACCTGATTCACTCATGGTGACCGAAAATAAAGGGCGATCGCTGTTGGCAAAACTGGCGGGAATGCTAATAAAGGATGAAAGGATCAGGGCAGTGCTGAGTTGAATGCGTCTCATAAAGTTAACTCAATATTTAGGGAATAAAAAAAGAGTATAAAACTGCTTATTTTAATCTTGCAATGGTAATTGGGATTCTATCATTGATGTTAGTGATTTGGGTGACGGTTAATGCTTTTTAGATTACATAGGATAGCGAAAAATAGGTTGGTTGACGAAATAGTTAAGGTGGTTATTTTTGGGGAAGGGGCCGACACTAAAAAATATCGGCTTGGTAAGCAAAGGGGTTATGGTTTATTTTGTTGGTGAAAACGAACACGCTCATGGAAATAGGCTTTTAAGTGATCTTCCATTTGGTGAATTTTTTGTTCTAATGCATTGACGAATACCTCGTCATTATTCATATCGAAAACACGCTGCATCGCGAGGTCATCAACATATTCTTTTTGTTCTTTTGTTAGCTCAGCCATATTTTCATTACCTATATTGGAATAGAGTGAGTTCCCGGTTATTTTAAGATAAATAACAGAGAGAAGGCTATTGTGCCTCAGTCAATAGCGTATGAAAAGTAGAATAAATCATTGTCGAATAATGATAATTTAAAGACTTAGATAAAATGTGACGGATCAAATCACAATCTGAATTGGTTAAGAATATTCACAATATTCTTAATGAATATAAGCTGATATCCTCGCCTCAGTCACTTATTAACAGGTCTGAATAATGAACAATAAACAATACTACCTTGATACAGCGGCAGGTGAAGGGGAAAGAGAAGCATCCATGATGGTTGCTATTCCTGCATCTGAATTGACCACAGCCTTGCTTGAACAGCGCTTAGAAAAGCAAACTTATTTCACTGAGGGTGAAATTGACTATATTCCTGATGAAGACGGTTTCTTTTTTAATTGTAAAAAAGGGGAAGAAGAACTGCGTTTTTATGTCGCATTAGTGGATAGCGACCCTGATTATACGATTAACCCCTATTTTGCGACCGATCCAATTACCCCTGAACTCTATGCAGAAGCCAGTGCGGCGTCTCAAGCGGTTATTGTTGAATGTGTTTTCCAAGGACAACCGCTGGTTAATTACCTGCAACAGTTAAAAATTATTCAGATTTTAGTACCCGATTTATTATTAGGTTTGGATATCTCTGCGGCAGGGAAAGTGTTTACACGTGAGTGGCTAAATTTCCAATTAATTGATGATTTAATGCCAAGTGTTGATTCTTTATATGTTGTTCATGCGATTTATGACCAAGACGATAACGACGATATACCAGAAGAAGAGCGTGCTCCGACAATGTATTGGTTCCACACGCATGGTTTAGCCCGTTGCGGGCTGTCAGAAGCCGAAATCATTATTCCACACCCGATTTCTTCTTATTATGGTATTCCTGAACTGTTCTGGAGTTTTGTGAATAACAGTATTACTCACGGTAAAATTGTGTTTAATGAGCCGATTTTTATTGGGCAAACACAATCAGGTTATGAATACTTGGTGGCATTACCATTTGAAGAAGGTTTGTTGCATGTCGGAAAATCTACCCCAGTGGATAATTTAAAACCGCTAGAAGAGATGAATTTTGAATTTGGTGATGAAAGCTCTCAACGTTTTATGGGGGATTGGCATGATAGAGATGAGTCTCACCGGCATCCATCCGCCATGTTATTCCGAGTGACTCAAGAAAATCCAACGCTGGAAAGCTTCTTTGAAGGGTTTGAAGAGCAAAATGCCATGATGTTTATGCGCACGGATGAAGAAACGGCGGATATGTCCCGTAAAGCGAAACTGCGTTGGGAATACTTTACTCACATGTTGGATAATTATGGTCCAAAACCGGTGGCGCAGAAAAAAGGCTTTTTTGCTAAATTCCTTGGTAAAAACGATGAAGAGCCAGCATCTGAATGGCGTTTCTTAGTGAAGTGCGGCATTGGTTACCATGATGCAGAAGAAGACTTTGATGGTCATGAACATATGTGGTTCGAACCCGTTTCATGGAATGGCGATCAATTTGAAGGGCGCTTAATTAACCATCCTTTCTATGTGCAAAATATGCAAGAAGGTGAGGTTTATCCGTTAACGCGTGATGATATTACCGATTGGACAATTTATTTCCAAGACGGCACCTACACCCCTGACACAATCTATAAGCTGCTGAGCGGCGCACAAGTTCATTAGTCGCGTCTGCCATGGTAGACTGGGCGCGCAATGCGCCCAATTTACCGTTAACGGCTGAATTTTATGAATGAATCTGATCTCTACCAATATGCCCTGTTTATGCTTTCACGCCGTGATTATGGAAAAGCTGAGTTATTTGCTCGTATGAAGCGGCACATGTATGAAAAAAATGACGGTATTATTGATGAAACGCTGATTGAGCGGGTATTGGCGAGATTAAGTGAGCAACATTTTCTGGATGATAACCGCGTCGCGACGTTGTTATTGCAAAGTTATGTACGTAAAGGGTATGGGCCTTTACGCATCAAACAAGAAATGCGCCAAAAAGGCTTTTCTCAATTACTTGTCGACCAACAGGTTGCTCTTCTTGAGGTGGATTGGTTTGAAAAGGCCGCCGAAGTGCGCAGCAAAAAATTTGGTAATGACCTACCTAACGATTTTAAAGAGAAAAGTAAGCAAATTCGTTATCTGCAATACCGCGGTTTTTTTGGCGATATGATTTATGAGCTCTTCAATAGGTAAATTCACCCATTTGTTAAGTGATAATAAACTTAAATGCCGTTAAGTCGGTCGATTGTGCTAATCATTTCCCTATGATTAACAGTCTTATTCTCCAGCGTTTAACGCTTAATCAATAAATTTAACTACCAACCCAGTTACTCAAAAGATTTATTATTTATTTCTCTTGTGTTTTCACTCATTTCTATATTAAAAAACATCTGCTGGCATGATCATTGTCAGTGAATTTTGCTTAACTATTAGGCAGAGTAATTTTTTTATAATTACAAAATAAGACAGGCAGGAGAAGCAAATGATTGAGCTCTTAATCGGCGTCATTGTCGCCATTGGAGTTGGGCGCTATATCATAAAAGGGTATTCGGCCACGGGAGTGTTAATGACAGGCGGTATTTTACTGCTGATCATTACTGCCATTATGGGGAAAAGTATTTTACCAGGTTCTGTTCCAACGACGGGGTGGCGTGTAACAGATATTTTGGAATACATTAAATTTCTCCTTATGAGCCGAGGCGGTGACCTTGGTATGATGATCATGGTGTTATGTGGGTTTGCGTCGTATATGACTCATATTGGTGCCAACGATGTGGTGGTGAAAATCGCATCGAAACCATTGAAAATGATCAACTCGCCATATTTATTGATGGTAGCGGCTTATATTGTGGCATGTTTAATGTCACTGGCGGTGTCATCGGCAACGGGCTTAGGTGTGTTATTAATGGCAACCCTATTTCCGGTGATGGTAAATGTTGGGATCAGCCGGGGGGCAGCCGCTGCAATTTGTGCTTCACCAGCAGCGATTATTTTGGCGCCAACATCAGGTGACGTGATTTTGGCGGCACAAGCCGCAGAAATGCCATTAATTGACTTTGCCTTTAAAACTACCTTACCGATTTCTATTGCTGCGATTGTTGCGATGTCGATTGCCCATTTCTTTTGGCAACGTTATCTCGATCGAAAAGAGCACGTTAAAACAGAAATGTTAGATGTGAACGAAATCAAAACCCATGCACCTGCTTTTTATGCCATCTTACCATTTACACCAATTATCGGCGTATTAGTGTTTGACGGTAAATGGGCACCAGAACTGCACATTGTTACGATTATTGTTGGCTGTATTATATTAGCTGCAATTATTGAATTTTTACGTAGTTTCAGCGCTAAACACGTTTATGGTGGTTTAGAGGTTTGCTATAAAGGTATGGCTGAAGCCTTTGCTACCGTAGTCATGCTATTAGTTGCTGCGGGTGTTTTTGCTCAAGGTTTAAGTACTATCGGCTTTATTTCGGGGCTGATTAATCTGGCTCAATCTTTTGGCTCTGGTGCTATCGTGATGATGATTGCACTGGTTATCATCACTATGTTAGCAGCGATGACAACGGGGTCAGGTAATGCGCCATTCTATGCTTTCGTAGAGTTGATCCCACACTTAGCGAAACAAATGGGAGTTAATCCAGCGTATTTAGTGATCCCAATGCTGCAAGCATCTAACTTAGGTCGCACTTTGTCTCCTGTTTCAGGGGTGGTGGTCGCGGTATCGGGTATGGCGAAAATTTCACCGTTTGAAGTGGTAAAAAGAACCTCAGTGCCAGTGTTAGTCGGCTTGATTGTTGTGGTTGTTGCCACTGAGATTTTAGTCCCTATTCATCTGTAAATCGCTAATTATCGGTTTCAGTGGCTGGGGAAATGACCCAGCCATTTTTTTATTACTTATGAAATTAAATGCTTTATATCTAAAAAATATAATTTTAATAACGTAGGAAAATATTTTTTAGCAGCATAATGACAGTGCTTTTTCTTATTTAACATTATTAACGAGATCTACGCCAAAAAGTTGGAGGAAATAAGTCGATTAAATTAGATACTGGTACGCATTTAATGCAAAATCTGCACATCTATTTTTAATAACGTTGATGATGAAAACTATACAATGAGCACAATTGAAAAAGTCGTTACCACAACAGATAAATCAGTAAGTAAAATGACGTATAAGGATTTTACTTGGGTACTTTCTTTATTTGGCACTGCGGTTGGAGCAGGCGTTTTATTTTTACCGATTAAAGCGGGAGCGGGAGGGTTTTGGCCGTTAGTTGTCTTAGCACTTATTGCAACGCCTATGATTTGGCTGGCACATAAAGGGCTTGCGCGATTTGTTTTATCGTCTAAAAATCCCAATGCGGATATTACCGATACGGTTGAAGAACATTTCGGTAAAACAGGCGCGAATATTATTACGTTTGCTTATTTCTTTGCCATTTACCCTATCGTATTGATTTATGGTGTTGGAATTACTAACACGGTGGACTCTTTTTTGGTAAACCAGATCGGTATGGATCCACTCCCTCGTTGGTTACTATCAGGGGTGTTGATTGCAGCGATGACGGCGGGGGTGATTTTTGGTCGTGATTTAATGTTAAAACTCACCTCTCTTATGGTTTACCCACTGGTCTTTATTTTATTAGCATTGTCTTTGTACCTGATCCCTGAATGGAACATGTCAATGTTAGAAGTTGCGCCAGATTGGGCTTCAATGCCAGTCGTGGTGTGGATGGCAATCCCATTGATTGTGTTCTCATTTAATCACAGCCCAATCATTAGCCAGTTTACGAAAGACCAACGGCAACAATTTGGTGATAAAGCCGTTATCAAAACTGACATGATCACTGGTGGTGCAGCCTTGATGCTCACTGGTTTTGTGATGTTCTTTGTGTTCTCTGTGGTGTTGTCGTTAAGCCCAGCAGAATTGGTTATTGCTAAGGAACAAAACATCAGTGTGTTATCGCATATTGCGAATATTAACCCATCGCCAATTCTGTCTTATTTAGGCCCAATAGTTGCTTTTGCCGCAATCGTATCAAGCTACTTTGGTCACTTCTTAGGGGCTCACGAAGGTTTAGTCGGCTTAATCAAATCACGCACTTCTTTCTCAGTGAAGAAAATAGAAACGGCATCAATGCTGTTTATCGTGATTACTACCTGGATTGTCACTATCCGTAACCCAAGTATTTTAGGGATGATTGAAACGATGGGGGCACCAATGATTGCCGCTATCTTGTTTATTTTGCCAGTGGTATCGATGAATATTATTCCTGCAATGAAGAAATTTAGCACATCAAAACTGGCGCAAATTTTTACCTTTATCTGCGGGTTAGCCTCTATTACATCTGTTATTTACGGCGCGTTTTTGTAAACCACAGAGAAAATATTGCACAGACAAAGCCACTGCCTAATCGGCCGTGGCTTTTTTTATATCAATAGGCAATAGGTTATCAACATCGACATCGGTATGATGCAATGGTTAAGCTAAATAGGGGGGGAAGGCATATACAGTTATAACTAAATGAACTAACTCATATGAAATAATTTCAAGTTTAGATGGTTGTTAGTTGAACAGTCTTAGGTAATATCTATCGTTATCACAGCATCGAGCCTCTTACTGGATATCTCTTCTGGCAGTGCTTTTCCAGTGCATCATAACAAGGAAAACAAATGAAATTAGAAACATTATCGATTCACGCCGGCTACTCTCCAGACCCAACAACCAAGTCTGTTGCCGTTCCTATTTACCAGACCACCTCTTATGCTTTTGATGATACGCAACATGGTGCGGATCTGTTTGATTTAAAAGTCGCGGGTAATATCTACACGCGAATAATGAACCCAACCAATGATGTGCTGGAAAAACGTATCGCCGCATTGGAAGGGGGTGTTGCAGGGCTCGCGGTTGCCTCTGGGATGGCGGCAATTACCTATGCCATTCAAACAATTGCTCAAGCAGGGGATAACATCGTTTCTGTTGCAAAACTGTATGGTGGCACTTATAACTTGTTGGCTCATGCTTTACCTCGCTTAGGAATTGAAACCCGCTTTGCAGAGCATGATGATTTAGCCGCATTAGAGGCACTGATCGATGAAAAAACCCGCGCAGTATTTTGTGAATCCATCTCAAATCCTGCGGGATTTATTGTTGATATTGCTGCGTTGGCGGAAGTGGCACACCGCCATGGTGTGCCTCTGATTGTCGATAATACCGTTGCGACGCCGTATTTATGTCGTCCTTTTGAACACGGAGCGGATATTGTCGTTCATTCATTGACTAAATATATCGGCGGTCATGGGACATCACTTGGCGGTATGGTTATTGACTCAGGGAAATTCCCATGGACGCAATACCCAAATCGTTTTTCATTATTGATTGAGCCAGACGTGGCCTACCATGGTGTGAGTTATACCGAACATTTTGGCGCGGCGGCATTTATTGCGCGCTGCCGTGTTGCCCCTTTACGTGGTACAGGGGCGGCGTTGTCTCCCTTTAATGCTTTCTTAATTTTACAAGGCCTAGAAACCTTAGCATTAAGAATGGATAGACACACAGAAAATGCGCTAAAAGTGGCGAGTTTCCTTGAAAAACACCCACAAGTGGAATGGGTTAAATATGCTGGGCTACCAAGTCATCCTGAACATGCATTAGCGCAAAAATACATGAACGGTAAGCCTGCCAGTATTATGTCGTTTGGTATTAAAGGCGGTCAAGAAGCGGGGGCGCGCTTTATCGATGCGCTGCAACTGATTGTTCGACTGGTGAATATTGGTGATGCGAAGTCACTGGCTTGCCATCCGGCGTCAACAACTCACCGTCAACTCAATGATGCTGAGCTTGCACAAGCAGGGGTTTCTCGAGATATGATCCGTTTATCGATTGGTATTGAGCATATTGACGATATCCTTGCTGATCTGGAACAAGCCTTAGCCGCTGCAAAATAATCATTAACTTTTATCAATAAGAACCAGTGATGGGTAATACCATGACTGGTTTTTTATTGTGGGATAAATAAAAGTCGCCCTTATCTCTTATTGAGCATATTAAGAATTAATTAATATTTAATATTTATACTATACCGTTATGGAGTGAACTATTTTTTCAATCGCCAGTCTTAACATTCGATTCTTATCTCTTTTTTGATGATGAATAAAATGTGGTATTCATTTATTGATTGTTTATCAACAGCAATGTGAAAGCAGGGTAATTATTGATTTGTTTATACGGGGTTTAATTGCCGTCATGATAATAGCCTGATAGAAAAGGGTGAGCGTTGCTTTTGCGCTAACCTCTTAAAAATATTAAATATTAATAACAAGAATGGTTGAGATAAGATGATTATGGCAAATAATAAAATTGCCTACCTTAAGTGGTGTCTGCTATTTGTATTTATTGTTGCAACCTATTTTTTACCTTTAAATGGGCGGTTGTTGTGGCAACCAGATGAACTCCGTTACGCTGAAATTAGTCGTGAATTAATCATCAGCTATAATTGGAGTGTGCCAGAACTCTTGGATGTTCGTTATTTCGAAAAACCCATTTTTGGTTATTGGGTTGGCGCGTTTTTTCAAATGTTACTTGGCGAAAATAATGTGTCTGTTCGCCTTGGTGTTGTCTTCAGTACTCTAATCAGTGGGTTATTTGTTTATCTGAGTGCCAAAATGGCGTGGAAGAACCCACGGATCGCGTTTAATGCCTCGTTTATTTACCTCTCGATGCTAATGGTATTTACCATTGGCACCTATAACATTCTTGACCCTATCGTTACCGCTTTTATTACGATGGTGATTTTCTTTTTCCAATGGGGGTTAACCACCAAGCGGTTTTCTCATCAGCTCTTGGCCTATATATTGTTGGGGCTGGCCTGCGGGTTAGGTGTGCTGACTAAAGGTTTTTTGGTGTTAGTTTTACCCGTATTGGTGTGTTCGATAGTGGGGATTTACTTTAAGAAATTTAAAGAAGTCTTTGTTTTTTCATTTGTTTCAATTTTTACAGTGTTTATCGTGTGTTTGCCATGGGCATTTATGATCGCCAGCCGTGAACCCGATTTTTGGCGTTACTTTTTCTGGGTTGAGCATATTCAACGATTTATGGCCGATAATGCTCAAAACAAATCGCCGTTTTGGTTTTATATTCCTATCATGATGGCCGCGGTGTTGCCGTGGTTAGGATATCTTTTTGGGGCATTACGCCAAGCGTGGCAGCAAAAAGGGATGCATTTTTATTTCTTGTTATGGTTTGTTGCGCCGTTTGTCTTTTTCAGTATTACCAAAGGTAAGTTACTGACCTACATTTTGCCCTGTATTGCTCCCGTTGCGATTTTGATGGCGGCATATATTGAAAAAATCTTAACAGATAAAAAAACACTCGCCATCCGTGCAAATGCAGTGATCAACATGGTTATTGGTGGCCTCGCTGCGGGAGTTATTATTGCTTCACCCTATATTCCTAAATTGAATATTTACCAAGCAAATGAAGGCGATAAATTGTGGCTGGCGGCAGGGGCTTTTATTTTTTGGCTTGTGGTTGCTTTAATCTCAATGAAGCAACGGTTTTGGTATTTGGCCGCAGTATGTACGGTGGCAATTAGCCTAAGTTTTGGCCATGTGATCCCAAGTTATGTAGCAAGTAATAATACACCTCAGAAGTTGATCTCTAAGTATGCCACTCAGTTGGCAAACAAATCTGTACTATTAACTAATAATGTTGGTTTGGGCACCGCACTGGCTTGGGTGTTAAAACGTAGTGATATTACGATGTTACATCAAACGGGGGAGTTGGGCTATGGGCTTCAATATCCGGATGCCACAAACCGTTTTTACCGTTTAGACCAATTACCTGCATTGCTGGAAAGCCATCAATACAAAAATATGGCAGTAGTTGTGGAAGGCTCGCAACATGAACTGATTGATGCGCTACCCGGCAACCCAATCATTATCCGTGAAGGTAATCTGGCATTGGCTTTCTATGAAGGGTAAAAGAGGAAAACCGCATAACCCGTTATGGATTATGCGGTTTAGTTTGAAAACCAGTTAACGGGTTGGTTTTGTGGTAACTATCTCATTATTTTTGGCACTCGTCTTGCCAGTTTTAGTGGATAAACCGTGATAAATTAACAGCATTGTCATACTGTTACTCATTGCATTCATGTCTACTTCATTGGCGGTCTGCTGGTTAGGTTGTGTGTTTATGGCTGTATTTTTCATTGTGAAGTCTCCTGAGTTTCTTTGATCAGGCGATTGGCTTCAGCAAGCTCATAACGCCTTGGTGTTAACGCGGTGGCACTGTGATTTCGCGCGAGTAATGAATAAATGGTTGGCAAAACAAATAGGGTAAATAACGTCCCAACTAGCATCCCAGTAACAATGACCAATCCTAGGCCAAAGCGGCTATTAGCCCCGGCACCTGTTGCGAACAATAACGGAACCAGACCAATCACCATGGCCGCTGTGGTCATTAAAATTGGACGTAAACGAATTTGTGCTGCTTTTAAAATGGCGTGGCGACGGTCTAATCCTTCATTTGCCTGTAATTCATTGGCAAATTCCACCATCAATATTCCGTGTTTACTGATTAAGCCAATCAATGTCACAAGGCCAATTTGGGTATAAATATTCAGTGTGGCATAACCCAAGGCGAGTGGGATCAGTGCACCACAAATCGATAATGGCACGGTAATCAGAATAATCAGTGGATCCACCAAACTTTCATATTGTGCTGCGAGGACTAAATAAATAATGATAAGCGCCGCCATAAAGGCAAAGGCGAGGGTGTTACCTTCTTGTTTATATTGGCGCGAATCGGATTGCCAGTCATGGCTAAAGCCCGCGGGCAGCTCATTGGCAATTTCCTCAAGATACGCAACAGCCTGCCCTAAAGTTACGCCTGGAGCAGGAATGGCTTGGAAAATAGCCGCATTCTGTTGATTAAATTGCGTTAGTTTATTCGGTTCAACTTGCGTATGGATATCGACAACGGTCGACAATGGGATCATCGTCCCCGTTTCGGTTTTTACATAATGGCGGGAAAGCGCCTCAGGTGTTAGCCGTTGACTACGCACGCTCTGTGGGATCACATCGTAAGAACGACCATCCATTCCAAAACGGTTAATGTAGTTTTCACCGACTAATAGGGTCAAAGATTCACCAATATCTTGCATGCGAATACCTAAGCTATTGGCTTTGGAGCGATTAATGCGTACTTCAACCACAGGGTTGTTATAGTCGAGGTCACTGTCCACAACCATAAACAAGCCACTTTCCCTCGCTTGCTGCTTGATTTCCTCCATGGTTTTATATAGCACCGAATAATCTTGCGGGCTTCTTAATACCATCTGGATCGGTAATCCGCCTGTAGAACCAGGTAGCGCAGGTAACTGGAAAACAAAAATACTGTTTCCTTCCACATCGCCAACGCGTCCTTGCAAATCCGCTTGTATCGCAGAAGCGGGTCTATCCCGCTGCTCCCAAGATGACAAGTTGGTTCCCCCAAAGCTGGCGGATGGACCGTCAGTTCCATTAATAATCCACGTACTTTCGGTCTCAGGTAACGCCATGAAGACATCGTGTAATTTACGAGAAAAGCGTTCGACATACTCAAGGTTGGCATGTTGTGGGGATTTAATCGCTGTGAGTACGCTCGATTGGTCTTCAACGGGAGCCAACTCACGCTGTGCGGATTGGTACAGCATCGGTAAGCTGATGAATACAGCTATTGCAATCACCCCCGTTATCCAACGGTTTTTTAATGAGAAATTGAGTAAAATGGTGTAATAGTGCGCCAGTGTTGTGAAAAACTGTTCTGCCATACGCGCCATGCGACCTTCATTCTGTTTTGAGTTCAACATAAAGGAACTCATCACAGGGGAAAGGGTCAGGGCCACAATACCTGAAACAATGACGGCACCTGCTAGCGTTAGGGCAAACTCTTTAAACAGTGCGCCAGTTAGGCCTGACATCAAGCCAATCGGTGCATAAACGGCAGCTAAGGTAATTGTCATGGCGATAACCGGACCTGCGACTTCTCGCGCACCAATTAAGGCGGCTAACACCGGTGATTTACCTTCTTCAATATGGCGATGGACGTTTTCCACAACCACAATAGCATCATCCACCACTAACCCTATTGCCAAGACCATCGCTAATAAGGTTAATAAATTGATACTGAAGCCAAAAGCCATCATTAGGGCCGCAGCGCCTAACATAGATAAAGGAATGGCTAAGATAGGAATAATGACGCTGCGAATTGAGCCTAAACACAGGTAAATGACGGCGATAACGATCAGCAAGGCTTCGACTAACGTACTGATAACTTGGTCAATAGAGGCCTTAATAAATCGTGAAGTTTCAAAAGCCATTTCCACTTTCACACCGGGAGGGAGTGTTTTATCAATATCTGGCATTAATTTATTCATGCCATCGACAATAACAAGCGGGTTACCTGTGGGGGTTGCAAATAAGCCGAGGTAAATCGCGGGTTCCCCATTCATTAAACCGCTAGTTTCTGTGGAAGCGGCCCCCAGCTCAATGGTTCCCACGTCTTTTAAACGAACTAACCCATTACCATCATTGCGGATGACTAGATCACGGAACTCATCCACATTGGTTAAGTCGGTATTCACATAGACGTTAGAAATAACATATTCGCCTTTAACTTTTCCCGGTGCTGCTTGGTAGTTATTTTGGCGAACAGCTTGCGCAACATCGGCAGCAGAAAGCCCACGACCCGCCAGTTTATCAGCGTCGAGCCACAAACGCATAGCCAGTTGCTGCCCACCAAAGACCTGAACCTTTGCGACGCCTTCGATAGAGGAATACATGGGTTCAACTACACGGGAAATGTAATCGGTCAGGGCTGGGATGGATAAATCTGAGCTTGAGAAGCCGATATAGGCCACCGCAGTTGACTCACCTGAAGACAACTCAATAACAGGATCATAAGCTTCTTTCGGTAACTTGTAGCGTACTTGGTTAACTTTCGCCATAACTTGCGCAAGGGCTTGGGTTGAGTCGCGATTCAACTCCATGCGCACGGTAACAAGGCTGCTTCCCTGCACTGACGATGAAGACAAATAATCGACACCTTCTACGGAAGAAACCGCTTGGGCGATAGGTTGGGTGACAAATCCTTGCATCAGTTTTGCGGATGCGCCGGGGTATTGCGTGGTAATGGTTACGGTAGCACTTTCTAATTGTGGATATTGGCGAATGGGTAATTTACTCAAGGCAAATAAACCAATTAGCACGATCAATGCACTGACCACTAAGGCTAAAACGGGGCGGCGTACAAAAACATCAGTAAATTTCATAGCGCTTCCTTATGAACCTTGTTCAGTCGGTGCTGCGGGTTCAGACAATGTATCTTGCGCAACAGGTGTTACCTTAGAGCCATTATTTAGGCGTAGTTGACCAGAAGTCACTACTTTATCGTTAACACTTAATCCATGCTCAATTTCGATTTTGCCATCCCAACGTTGGCCTGTTTTGACTGAAACGCGCTTAACGGTCATGGCATCCCCTTCACCTTCTGTAATAAAGACCGTATCCCCATAAGCGGTGTAAGTGACGGCGGTTTCAGGGATGGTAAGTACTTTATTATTGGCTTGGCGAACCACATTCACATTGGCGTACATACCTGCTTTGAGGGTACCATCGCTATTTTCTAATGTCGCTTGCAGCGCAATAGTGCGTGACTTGCCAATAAGTGGGTCAATGGCAGTAATGCGCGCTGGGAAGATTTTATTTGGGTAGGCATCGACGGTTACATCAACAATTTGTCCTTGATGTAATTCTGGGGACGCCTGTTCATCTAATGAGAAGTTTAGTTTTAACGTTTTGGTATCGACCAAACTTGCAATGGTCTCACCAGGGGTTAAATATTGCCCTTCATGCACTTGGCGAATACCAATCGTGCCATCAAAAGGTGCACGAATGGTTTTTTGCGCAATCAACGCTTGAGTTTGGCGAATGAGCCCTTGCGCAATATCACGTTCTGCACGGGTGCTATCCACTTGGGCTTCGGCAACCAAATGTTGCGCGGATAATGCGCTTGTTCTTTGATATAAGCGCGCCGCATTACGCAGTTGTGCTTGGTAGCGAGATAAATCAGCTTGCTCCACGGCATCATTGAGTTGCACTAAAATTTGGCCTTTTTTAACCTGTTGCCCAGATTCAAACGCAATTTTAGTAATACGGCCATTGGTTTCTGCTGCCACTTGCACTTGGCTGCCTGCTTCTAATTCCCCTACACCATAAAATGTCCGTGGCGCGGTATCTAGACGGACAGAAGCGAGAGCAACTTTGGTTGGTGGATAGGTGTAAGCCGCGCTTTCACTTTCATCGTTTTGTGCGTAGGTAGAATAAATAGCGCTACCGCCCCCTGCTGCGATCAAAATAGTACACAGTGTGATTATTGTTTTTTTACTCATTTAGTTTTCCTTCTATTTCTGCGTTTTCAGCGCGAAATAAAGACCACGAAAATGTCCCGCGATCGCCACGGCAATTAACCCACCGATAACAGCGGTATGTTCAATAGCCCAAAACATAGCGATTTGTGCTTGTTCTCCCGTGTAATTCCAAAAAGTATGCACAATCACAATGGTGAGGAACAAAAAGACGGCGAGTGCGCCTGTCGCAAGCCACAACAAACGATTAAGTAGCACGAAAACTGAGCCAATTAGCATGACGGAGGCAGAGGCAATATTAAAGAACCAATCTGGGTGTAGACCCGCTGCGCGCATTTCAGCGAGACTATTTTCGTAGTCAAAAATTTTAGCCAGGCCAGATGAAACGAATAGAACCAAAATTAATAGGCGCGCAATTATCCACAATGTATTGCTTTCCAGAATTTTGGATATGATCGATGGCATATAGTTATCCCTTAATAAATCAATAAATTATCTTAAATAGAACAGGCTGTATTTTGTTCAATGGCATCATTGCAATAGGCAATGAGCAACTAAAACCTGAATTGACAAATTCAGAGAATGGCACTATAAAACCTTAAGTTAAGTTGAGGTCAAGTAAAGGTAAACAGAAATGGCAGATAAAGACACGAAAACGATAAAACCCCAAGAAAAAAGTGGGAAAAAAATCGATTTTTCAAGAGCTTTAACCGTCGGTGAAGTCGCAAAACGTTCAGGGGTTCCTGTTTCAACGGTGCATTTTTATGAATCAAAAGGGCTGATCCAAAGTACACGCACACAAGGAAATCAACGGCGATTCCATTCGGTGGTATTGCGCTATATTGCGATTATTAAAGTAGCCCAAAGTACCGGGATCCCATTGCAAGAAATTCAGGATGCATTGGGGCGCTTTCCTGCTAATAGTGCGCTCACATCGGAACAGTGGAAAGAAATGTCCACACAATGGCGAGTGTCGTTGGATAAACGTATTCGGCAGTTAACACGTTTACGTAATGAATTGGATAACTGTATTGGTTGCGGTTGCTTATCATTAAGTGATTGCCCACTGCGTAATCCTGATGATGTATTAGGCAAAAAAGGTCCTGGAGCACGAATTTTAGAGCGCCCTTAAAGCGCGCTAAGATAACGCCTTACCATTAATCACAATTTCATTTTTTGGATAGCTACGGCTAGCTACGGCTAAAAGTGGCTATTTATTTTCATATATCATCGCCTTATGGGTTACATTGTGGCACTGCCTTTTGGTTTATTCAGGCAAACTCGTATAGTGACCCAATTCTAAATAAGAAAAAATACGAGTTTATTCCACCAATCCTTCAATTCGTTATACTAATCCACAAGGATAGTTATTTACCGGAATATGGGGCAAACACGTAGAAGCCAGAAATTTATTTAAAATCTTCAATTCTTTTTTAATCATTGCCAGAATTTTTTGTATTCGATGCAATATAGGGTTAACTTATAGGGTGTTTTTCATAGTTAATTATACGTGGATATATAAATTGATATATTTGTTAATTAATATAACCAAGTATAATCACGTATGTGATTTAATTAGTTGAATGAGTGTTTGATTTTTTTATTTAATATATATCAAAGGGTTTTTACTTATTATTCAACAAGGGGATTTACTTATTGCATTACAATGTGATTCTTTATTTTCTCAAATAATTAAGTTTTATATCTAATTGTTTTCAAAGGTTATTTTTATTGCAGCGGATTATTTTGTAATAAATTTAAAATAAATAATTTTATTTACATTTAAATTATGTATTATTATGAGTGTCATCCAGACATTAACTGTGTAAATCTGGTTGTGTAGTGCGGTATTTAAATAAATATTAGTTTTCAAAGTATTAAAATAGAAACATTTGCTAACATATGTCGATGGTCAAATATAATGATGAGGTGTTTTTTTAATTAACGATTTGGCATTTGTTTTATAATTTAATTAAAGGAATTTACCATGAAAAAACTATTATTAACCGTATTTATTACTACTAGCTGTTTATCTATTAATTCATTTTCAGCAACAGATAAAGTCGCGGGTGGGCAGGTTAACTTTTATGGAAAAGTTACTGATATTTCTTGTACGGTATCAGTGGATGGACAAGGAAGTAATGCTAGCGTGTATTTAGCGCCAGTTTCAATTAAAGAAGTTAGAGCCGCCGCGGCACATACCTACTTAAAACCGAAATCATTCGTGATTGATATCACAAATTGTGCGCAGACAGCAACGTCAACTCGTGCAGATGTGGATGTGACATTAGACATGAATAGAATTGGGGTTTATTGGGATGGTGGTAATATATTACAAAGTCCGCCAGCAGGAGCTGAAGGGTATTTAGCTAATACTGAATCAACGGGCGCGCAAAATATTCAGTTAGTACTTGCGACAAAAGGCGATCCTTCCTTGTTAAGCACCAAAATTATTCCTGGTGATCCCGGACAAGCAACAGTCACAAGTGATTTAAACGCCATTAAAGATGGTGCTCGCTTTACCTATTTCATTGGTTATGCAACGTCAACACCTCAAACTGTCTCGACGGGGTTAGTTAATAGCTATGCGACCTATGAAATAACCTATAGATAATGACTTATAGGCTTATTTGTTATCTGAAGCGGTAGTCTTAGCTACCGCTTTTAAGAGGGGGCAAATGAAATTATTAAAACGAGTTATCTTATTCTTAGGTTTTTTTAGCCAGTTTGTTCTGGCTGACAATATTATTGTTAACGGAACGCGTTTTATTTATTCTGAAAACGATAAAGAAATTACGGTTCAGCTAAACAATACAGCGAATCGACCTGCTGTTGCACAAATATGGCTCGATGAAGGTGATCCAAAGGCACTTCCTGAAACAATCAAAACGCCATTTCAAATCATGCCTCCTATTTCTAAATTATCAGCAGGAGGTGGACAAACGATACGTATTAAGCTGATTGATAAAGCGCAATTACCCACGGATAAAGAAACATTATATTGGTTGAATTTATTAGATATTCCTCCGATTACCAAAGCGGAAAAAAATGCGGAACAAAATATGTTGCAGCTTGCAATCCGCTCCCGTTTTAAATTTATGTATCGTCCTAATAAGTTAGGAAGTCGAGAACTTGCGCCAGAGAAGTTACAAATTTTAGGGGGAAGAGGGAGTCTTCAAATTAAAAATCCAACGCCTTTTTTTATCACAGTGACTACCGTCAATACACAGAGCAGTACATTAAATTTAGAAGGATTTATGTTGTCGCCGAATGAAACAAAAACAATAAAAATTCGTGGGACAGTCAGTGTTGGTGAATATCTGACGATAAATAATATTAATGACTATGGTGCAGAGGTTCCAGCAAAAATAAAAGTACAATAATTAGGTACAGGGATGAACATGCAAGATAAAAAAAAGAGAACTGTTTTTTTTACATTATCAATGATACCGACTTTTTTCTGGGGAAATCATGTTCACGCGGAAGAACAAAATATAGGTGAAATTTATGAATTTAATAGTGGTTTTCTCGTAGGCGGTGAAAATAATATTGATTTAACACATTTCAATGAAAACGAGTTAGCAGAGGGGATTTATTCGCTTGATATTTATGTAAATAAAAATTGGAAAGGACGTCATGAAATACAATTACGCCATAAAGGTAATGATGGCGTGACGGCATGTTATAACAATAAATTATTAATGAGCCTTGCGATAGACACAAGTATTTTAAATGATACTCTAAGCCGAGATAACACTTGCAGATCATTGAAAGAATGGAGTGCAGATAATAATATTAAAGAGATCTTTGAGCCAGCCAATCTCCGATTAGATTTAACATTTCCTCAAATTTATATTATTCAATCTCAAGCTAGCTATGTGCCTCCTGAATTTTGGGATACAGGAATACCTGCATTAAACACCTCTTACCAAGCAAATTTTTATAGTAATAATCTTTCTAACTCATCAATTGACCATTATTCTATGTTCTATATGGGGGTTAATTCAGGTTTTTCATATAAAGGTTGGCAATTAAAACATATTGGTAATGCGGCTTGGCAAGAGGGTGATAACGTTAAGTGGGATAGTCAGCAAACATACCTACAAGCTCCTCTTGTGCCAATTAAATCGACAATGACATTGGGGCAGTTTTATACGCAGGGAAATATTTTTGATAGCATTAGTTTACGTGGAGTAAAGATCGCGACTGATGACAGTATGTATCTTGATGGCGTATCAAATTATATCCCAGAAATACGCGGTATAGCACAAAGTAACGCGTTGGTTACAGTACGCCAAAATAATACAGTTATTTATCAAACTTCCGTCCCACCCGGCCCTTTTTATTTGCAAGACGTTAATCCATCTGGTTATGGAAATGACTTAGAGGTTACGATCAAGGAAGCTGATGGTAGTGAAAATTCATTTTCTGTACCCTATTCATCGCTGACCCAATTGCTAAGACCTAAGTTCACACGCTATCAAATTGCGGCGGGAAAGCTAGACCAAAACGCATACCGCAACCGTCCTTATATTGTTCAGGGAACATTACAGCATGGTTATAATAATTATTTCACCTTTTACACAGGGATTAACGCCTATGATGATTATCAAGCATATATGTTGGGGACAGGGATTAATACAAAAATCGGTGCATTAGCCTACGATATTACAAGTGCAAAAACTAAAATGCAAAATCGTGATAAAAATGGCTTCAAGCATCAATTAACATTAAATAAATTATTTTCAGAGACAAAAACAAACTTTATTGTCAGTGGCAATATTAACTCGAGTGAGTCTTATTATGATTTAAATGAGTCATTGTATGTTATTGATAATGAAAAAAATCATACTAATAACAGCCTGAGACATGAAAAGAAAAGCATAAATTATACAATTAACCAAGAGCTACCTGATAAGTATGGTGGCTTTTATTTTACGGGGCGAATGTCCTATTATTGGGATGATAGTCGTCCAGAAAAGCAGTATCAGTTTAATTATTATAATCGCTTTAATCGCCTATCTTACTCTATCGCTTTTATGCGGCTTTATTCGGATAATAGCCATAATAAAAAAGACGATAGGATCAGTATTAATCTTAGTTATCCATTATATTTCGGTGATAACCGGCAAATATCATTGACGTCAAATACCATTTTTAACAACTCGATATTTGAGGCAACTCAGTTAGGGATTAATGGCGCTTTCGATGAGGAGAATAATTGGGTTTATGGTATTAATTCATCGTTCTCAAATAATAGTAATAACAACATTGCACTCAATACCGCCTATCGAACCCCCTATTCTTCCTTAAATGCCAACTACAGCCATGGTAAACGCTACCGCCAGTATGGGTTAGGGGCTAATGGTTCGATGGTTATTCATTCGGGTGGCGTGACTTTTTCACCAAATACTTCTCAAACCATGGCACTCATTGAGGCTAAAGATGCTCAAGGCGCTGGCATTATGGGATCGCCAGGGACATATATTGATAGGCATGGTTATGCGTTGGCTTCTTACATGCGTCCGTATCGTGTTAATACCATTGAAATCGATCCAAAAGGCAGTTCTGAAGATATTGTCTTCACTAACACGCTTAAAAATATCGTGCCTTATGAGGGCAGTGTCGTAAAAGTCAGCTTCGATACCAAACTGGAAAAAACTAATGTAATTGAAATAAAAAGAAATCAAGGTCAGCCATTACCTTTTGGCGCCGATATTAAAAATATGCAAGGTGAGTCAATTCGCAGTGTAGGGCAAGGAAGCTATGTCTTTATTACTGGAGAATATGAAGGTCAAGCCACGGTGATTTGGCAGGAAGGTGAATGTTCATTTTTTATCAATAAGAAGAGTGAATTGAATAAGGGGATAATATGCGAATAATATATTTATATTATTTTTCTGCTGTTTTTGCGATCAGTGCACCTGCATTGGCCGATTGTACTCGTTTTTCAGTTCCTCCCGTTGATATTAATATGGAATTAGGCCGTGTTGTTGTAAACCCCGATCTCCCTGTTGGAACAATTATCCGTGAACGGACATGGAGCATGGATACAGCAACAGTACCATGGGGGGAATGCACTGGCGGGACAGTTTTAGATGCTAAGATTGTGGTTAATAAACCGATGTCTGGGGATAATATTATTGAAACGAATGTTCCAGGAATCGGTCTTAGGTTTGTTCGCAATGCGGAGGCCAGTGACATTAAAATCACCTACCCAGGGCATTTTACCATCCCAGGGAAAGGCGTAAAAAATGTCGTTTTAGCGGGGTCAACATTTACTATTCAAGTTATAAAAACAGCTGAAGTTACAGGTTCAGGCTCTATCCATCAAGGTGAATATACCCGTTATGGATATTTACCCGACTCAGTATCACCAGCACTGATTACTCGATTGACGGCGGATGCGATTACGATTATTTCTCCTTCTTGTAAGATAACCTCGGGTGTCAATCAAAATGTCATTATGCGTTCAGTGAAAAAAAGTGAATTTTCTGGTTTAGGCTCTGTGGCGGGAGCGACACCGTTTTCGATTAATATGTTATGTAGCGGTGGTGTAAACAGTGCGAATACATCAAATATCTATATGTCCTTCAATGGTGAGCTTGCGGCAGATACGACGAAAAGCCAAGGTGTGCTAAAAAATAACTCGACTGAGCTTCAAGCGGCTGATGGTGTTGGAGTGCAAATTTTAACAGCAGAAGATAAACCGTTAGAATGGGACAAAGAATATTTGGTGGGGAGTGTTGGAATACAACAGGAAAAAGCAATAAATCTTAATTACATAGCAAAATATTATCAATATAAAAAAGAAATATCACCCGGTAAAATTCAAGCTAAAATGATATTTAATATATCTTACGATTAGTAAAAACCCATATATAAACCGACAAATTATACTGACACTAAGATAGCGAATATTTTAGTGTCATTTTTTTGGGGTAAATAAATTACTTATTTTTAAAAATATGCTTTTAATATCAAAAGATTATTTTTTTTGTTCTTTTTATTATGCATCTGTTTTTACGCTTAATAAGTAATTGAGATTGACCAAATGTAATAATTTATTAAAAACTGTATTGACTTATTAATTTAACTTAGTATCATTCTGCGTCGAAATATAGACCAATTATCAATGTTGTTTTAAATACGTATCTATTCTTATATCAGATACACTCTTGGCTATTTGTTGAATTATCTTAATTGTTTTGATGATATTTTATTGAGATTGGTGATTTGTAATCATGGTAACTGATTGATTGCAAAGTAAATATTTTGATTCAAGGTAAAGTCGTTACAAGGTTAAGATTAATTTATCAAATAGAGTAAGCTATAATGAAATATATCATTTTTATATTTTTTTCTTTTTTTTCAATATTTACATACAGCATTGAAAATAACGGAGGAATAGTGAATTTTGGTGGGTATGTGTTTGAAAGTCCTTGTGAATATAATAGAGATTATAACACATTAATATTGACCTGTTATGAAAAAGGAAATGATAAGAATTATTATTTCCAACTGTCTTCATTAAATGAAAATAGAAAAAACATAAATTCTATAAAAATATCAGAGATCAATTTATCGAAGGTATTACAAGGTTCAGCAATTACCACTATTTCTTATAGGTAAAAATATCTATAAATAATGTATCACTAAATAGATATATATTAATTTAATTTCATTTTTGTCTCTATATTAGATCCCCCCTCGCTAGGTTAAATAAATGAGGGGGAGTTTTTTAATATAAGATTACACACAGCATTTTGTTATTATTCATTGTGTTAATTAGCTAATAAACAAGGTTATTACGCTTTTTATATTTTGGCATAGTGATCTACCATCTCGTTGTTTGTATTTTGCACTAAAACGCCTTAGACGAGCGTTGCACCTATGACATTGGTGATCTCATCTACTGTAATCGACGTTTTCAGTAGAATGCGGTTAACTGAGCCCATAGTTTGCTGGGTCTAAATGAAAAAGCAAAAAAACGTGAGTGGAAAATTGAAAGATATCTTTAAAAACTCAATTAAATAATCAGTTAATGATGGTTTGGATGATGAATTTACCTCAAACGGTATCTTTCTATATCATAACTATATTTATTATTAATTATCAAATGGATAAATAATTTGGCTATAGGTGGTGAGAATGTCGATAGAAGTGGTAACATAATGATAGATAGGTGGTTTCTGAATTTTAACTTTTTTACATCTGATAATTAATTGCTACTTTACATTGATTCAATTTATCTATTAACTTTACTACTGATAATTAATGATTAGCTAAATATGGAGCAATCAATGTCAGTAGTGACACTTGTACTTGTTTTTTTACTTGCGGTTATTGTGAGTGTATTTATCTCGCGATTGCTCAAAGATATTATTCCGTTACCACTTATTCAGATAGCATTGGGCGCAGGGCTGTCTCTGTATGGTTTTACGGTTGAATTTGAGCCTCACTTGTTCTTATTCTTATTTATTCCACCATTGCTATTTCTTGATGGCTGGCGTATTCCAAAAGAAGCATTATTCCAAGAAATAAAACCGATTATGTCGTTAGCGATAGGCCTTGTGGTGGTCACCGTTATTGGCATGGGGTTCTTTATTCACTGGTTAATCCCTGCAATTTCATTGGCCGTTGCATTTGCTCTTGCGGCGATATTGTCGCCGACTGATCCGGTTTCCGTTTCTGCCATGACGGTTAACTCCCCACTTCCATCGCGAATGGCGCACATTTTAGAAGGTGAATCGCTACTTAATGATGCGACAGGGTTAGTCTGCTTTAGTTTTGCTGTTATGGCTGCATTAACCGGAACCTTTTCCCTTGCTTCCGCTGCTGGGGAATTTGTTTTTGTTGCATTAGGTGGGATTTTAATTGGTTTGTTGGTCGCTTGGGCCATTGGCTGGATAAACCAATTCTTGGTTAAGCGTACCGGTGAAGAACCCGCTATCCAGATCATGATTAGCCTATTGATGCCATTTACCGCGTATTTGCTTGCGGAACATTTGCATGTGTCGGGTATTTTAGCCGCAGTAGTTGCGGGGATCGCCATGCACTATGAGAAAATTGCCGGGCGTATGCAGGCAGCGACACGCATGCAGAGTAAAGCGGTTTGGGATACCGTTCAAACAGCCCTTAACGGGATGATTTTTATTTTACTGGGCGAACAATTACCGGGTATGTGGGCCAATATGCCAGAGGTTGCACAAGCTGCGGGGGCGAGCCATCCTTGGATGCTATTTGCTTATGTGGCCATCATTACGGTGGCTCTGGCGATTTTGCGTTTTGGCTGGGTTTGGATCTCAATGACGTTAACCGTATTCCATAACCGTCGCCGTGGTAAAGAAGCGGATGTGGTTCATATTCGTATGATGGCGGTTATGGCGACGGCGGGGGTGCGTGGTGCGATTACATTAGCGGGTATTTTAACGCTGCCACTATTAATGCCAGACGGATCTTTATTCCCAAATCGTGATGTCGCTATTTTCTTAGCGATGGGCGTTATTTTGTGTTCATTATTGATTGCCAGTATTGCATTGCCGATTTTAACGAAAGGCTTAGTACAGGATTTACCGTATGATAATGACGAAATTCGTGCTCGTTTAGCACTCAATGAAGCGGCTATGGCGCATTTGCGTGAGTTAATGAATCACCCTTCGGAGGATATGGATGAAATTGCCATGCGTACCGAGGTTGGGGCGCAGTTGTTAGAAATTTATGGCCGACGACTGGATAATACCGATGAAACTGAATCTGATGTCTATGATTTACATCGAATGATAGAAATGGAACGGGAGATGTCTCGCTCAGCACTGAAAGCGAAACGCGATGCGTTATACCAAATGCGCAAAGGGAAAAACATCAATGAGCGCGTTTACCATCGTTTGCGTGATGAGCTGGATTTAAAAGAAGAAACGTTAAATCATCATAAAAGTGGTAAACATTAACCTAATTTATTGAGATGATAGAAGGCCTGAAAGTGATAATTCAGGCCTTTTGATTAGGTAGGGTAAACATGTCATCAGGGAGATACACATGGATAAGTATCAATTTACCGAAAAAGAAATAAACCGAATTTGGGATCAGGCTATCTTTATTTCTCATGTAAATGAAAAAAAAGGGTTTCGGCAAGACGAGCAGGGGTGCTGGATCCGCCGTAGTGAATATGGCAACTCACAAAGCGAATATGGTTGGCTACCTATCAAAGTTAGGAAAACGAACGGTAAACTGGAGGCGAGTGATTTTATCCCATGCCATTGGTCCATGGTGGCTGAGCAACAGCCATTTTTGCACCATCAATCCAAATTAAAAATAGTGCCATTTGATAGTGTGAGTCCTACCAAGCTCGAACAACTTTGGGCATGCACAAAGCCGCATTCTTATGAAAATGAAGCGAAAGGATTTCGTCTTGATACCTTCGGAAATTGGATTGGGCGTAGCCTGTATGGTGCGGCCGATAGCCCGTTTGGTTGGTGTGTTGTTTTAGTTGAAGGTGATTGCGATGCTCATGAGCAGGAAGAAGCGAAAATATTCCCTGCTAACCTTCAATACATACGGCAGCTTCTGGCTTCTGGGAAAACGGTCTCAACTTCAAAAGGATGGACGACTGAGGATAGTGTCGAGTTAGCTGTACAAGGATTAGATATCGGCATCAATGTCGCCGGTTCCATCGTGGCATCAGCCATCATGCTACCCTTTTCTTTCTTACAATAACCGTTAAAAAATAAAATGGTCGCATTTGAATTTGAAAAAGATATTGTTTAGTGTGCCTTTGTATTTTGGGAACTTAGCTATGTTTACTGTTGTTACTTATTTAGACATTATTACCATCACTTAGTGGTGGGAATACGTGACAGCTAAAACCCGCCAAACAAGGCGGGGTGAGGTTGTTGACAAAGCGGGAGAAAAGCGTGGTTTTGCAACATTGTGTTATCGAGCACATCCATACTTATTAGACTACCCTGAAATTCGTTGAATAAAGTTTGATGGGCTTTGCCCCAACCACTTTTTAAACATTGTTGAAAACGACCCCACACTGCTGTAACCCAAGTCAAAGGCGACCTCGGTAATCGATTTCCCCGCAGAGATATGGGTGATAGCACTGAGTAAACACGCTTGTTGACGCCAATCTGAAAAAGACAACCCGGTTTGAGCCCCGAAAAACCGACTGAAAGAACGCTCACTTTTGTGTAGCTTTGCCGCCCACTCTTGGGGAAGAGACGTGATTTGGGGGGCTTTTAAAAATTCACGACACATTTGGGCTAGGTGCTCGTCCCGTGGGATCGGCGCATAAAATGGTAACGGTTCTGCTCGAGCAATTTCGTGTAAGATCAGTTGGATCATTACACCATCGCGACCGTGAAGATCATATTCGATCGGCGTATCTACCGCTTCCAGTAACAACTGGCGAAGCAATGGAGAAACTCTAAGCACTTCACACTTATTCCCTCTGCGCGGAGCGGCACTCGGTTCGATATACAAGCTCCGAGTGCTGACATTCAACATGCGTGTTTCATGGGGGGTATTGCAAGGGATCCACACACCACTATCTGGGGGGATAACCCACTCACCATCATCTGTACTCACTTCAATCAACCCTGTCGCGCCATATAAAAACTGTGCACGACGGTGAACGTGAGAATCCAGTAAAACATTCGGTAGATAGTCTGTCCCGATAGCAAGAACATCACGGGGAACTGCATCAACGGTTTTAAGAGGAATATTTCGCATAGCAATTTCTTATTGGCTGAAATTCAAACATAACGATTTATTTTATGAATATAGGCAATTTTTATTGATATAACCACATGTTTTCCATGGTTGGCTGAAATTCCGATCTCTTTGGCTGTTTTTCAAAAGTTGGTTATGTGGGAAATGTTTACTCTATCGCGGCAACCTAATGTACGCCTGAGGTAGAGTTATCATGGAAAATTACAATGATCAGAATGATGAGCAAGTCGGACTGATTGGATCGTTAACCCGTCGTCGGTTTATTCAAGGCAGCTCTGCCCTCATGGCTGTCCCATTTATTGCCGCTAATGCGGTTGCATCAACCCCCGAAAACGCCGATATCATCCCAACAAAAACCATTAATAATGAGGGGGAGCGCGTGGTTTCCACTTGCAGTAGTTTTGACTGTGGGGGGAAATGCGATATTCGTGCCCATGTGAAAGAGGGGGTTGTGACACGCATTAGTACGCGACCGGACGCAGATCTCGATGAAGAAATGCCCATCATGCGCGCTTGTGTGCGTGGACGTAGCTATCGAAAATTTGTTTACCACCCTAACCGCCTGAAATACCCAATGAAACGTGTTGGTAAACGTGGAGAAGGGCGCTTTGAGCGGATCAGTTGGGAAGAAGCGACGACGTTGATTGCCAGTAATATGCAACGCATCAACGAACAATATGGCCCAGCATCACGTTTTGTGAGCCTGAGTACTGGGGTTACTGGTGGTATTTTCTCCGGCGCGAATATGCTACGCCGCCTATTTAATATCACAGGCGGTTTTCTGGAAAATTACCACTCAGTGAGTAATGGCAATACCATGGCGGTCACTCCTTATACCTATGGAACGTCAGCCAGTGGAAGCACATTAGACACACTCGAAGAGACGCCATTAGTGATTTTATGGGGGCATAACCCCAATGAAACCATTTTTGGGCATTCGAATCATTATTTCCAGAAAATGAAGAAAAATGGCACCAAATTTATTGTTGTCGATCCGCGCTATTCCGACACCGTATCATCATTAGCTGACCAATGGATCCCGATCTTGCCGACCACGGATAACGCCATGATGGACGCAATGATGTATGTGATCATCAGCGAAAATCGCCATGATCAGGCCTTTATCGATAAATACACTATTGGCTTTGATGAACACCAGATGCCTGACGGTGTGCCTGAAAATGAGTCATTGGTGGCATATTTAATGGGGAAAAAGGATGGTGTCGTGAAGACCCCTGAATGGGCTGAGCCGATAACCAAAGTCCCCGCTGACACTATTCGCCAGCTAGCACGTGAATATGCAAGTACTAAACCTGCCGCACTAATGCAGGGATGGGGACCTCAACGCCATATTTGTGGCGAACGTTCAGCCCGCGGTGCAACGTTGTTAGCCACTATCACCGGTAATGTGGGGGTAAAAGGGGGTTGGGCGGCAGGTTATGGGATGGCTGTCACGCCTGATTTACGTAAAACATTAGCGGGGCCAAGCTTATTCGAAAACCCAGTTAAGGCGAAAATCAACATCACCAATTGGGTGCAAGCCTGTGAGGATAAAAATCTGGTCACCCCAGATAATGGTCTGAAAAATGCAGAAAAACTCGATACTGAGATCAAAATGATTTTCTCATTAGCGGGTAATTATATGACTAACCAAAACCCTGACATTTTACATGCAGCTAAGGTGTTGGAAGATGAAAGCAAGGTCGAGTTTATTGTATACAGCGACCTGTATATGACACCGAGTGCCAAATACGCCGACATTTTGTTGCCGGAAACCAGTTTTTTAGAGCGCTGGAATGTCGGGGGGACTTGGGGAACGGGTAACTACATTATTCTTTCTGAAAAAGTGATTGAACCTGAATTTGAACGTCGTAGTGATTATGAATGGTTGTGTGACGTGGCTGAAAAACTTGGCGTAGGCGAGAAATTTAGCGAAGGTCGCACGGAAAAGCAGTGGATTGAACATTTAGTGAATGATGCACACCAAAAACGCCCTGAGGATGGCATTCCGACCTTTGATGAGTTGCTGGTTAAACGACGTCACTTACTGAAACACAAACCGCATATCGGGCATGTGGCTTTTGAAAAAAATATTCACGACATTGAAAACCACCCGTTTGAAACGCCGTCCGGAAAAATTGAAATTTTCTCTAAGCGGTTGTATGACCGTAACGATGTTGATATTCCTGCATTATCCCATTATGTCCCTGCTATTGAGGGGCCTGAAGACGAATTAACGTCACGTTTCCCATTGCAGCTTATTACTTGGAAAGGTCGTAACCGAGCCAATTCAACGCAATTTGCGAATCCATGGTTGCAGGAAGTCCAGCGTCAAGAGCTGTGGATCAACCCTATTGATGCAAAACACCGTCACATTACTGAGGACGATCGCGTGAAAGTGTATAACGATCGCGGGGTCACGATGGTGCCCGTAAAAATTACCTCGCGGATCATGCCAGGCGTGGTGGCACTGCAAGCTGGTGCATGGTGGCAACCCGATGAAAACGGTATCGACCAAGGTGGGTGCGCCAACGTATTAACCTCGGCGCGTAGCACTGCAATGGCCCATGGAAATGCCCATCAGACATTATTGGTGGAGGTGACAAAAGCATGAGTAAATTCCACGTTTATCCCGCAGTGAGTGACAAACAACTCGGGTTTTATATTGATTCGGCGCGTTGTTCTGGTTGTAAAGCGTGTCAGGTGTCCTGTAAAGATAAAAACAATCTCGATGTCGGACGAAAATTCCGTCGTGTATACGAAGTGACCGGTGGCGAGTTTATTGAAAACGGCACAGGTGGGCTGGTGAATAATGTCTTTGCTTATACATTATCCATTTCATGCAACCACTGTGCCGACCCAATGTGTGTCAAAAATTGCCCAACAACCGCAATGCATAAACGTGAAGGAGACGGCATTGTGATGGTCAATACGGATAAATGCGTGGGTTGTGGTACCTGTGCGTGGTCTTGCCCATATGGTGCACCGCAAATGAACCCTGAAACACAGCAAATGTCCAAATGCGATTTTTGTATTGATCTGCAACTTAAAGGTGAACAGCCCGTTTGTGTGGCAACGTGCCCGCTAGGGGCTATCCAGTTTGGTCCAATTGACGAGCTCAGAAAGCGTTATGGTGAATTAGCAGATGTGAGGGGATTACCAGACTCTTCGATTACGCATCCTAACCTTGTGATCCATCCACACCAAGGTTCAGGTCGACAATCTCAAGACTCACAAGGAGAAGCCAAATGAACGAATGGCCATTATTGTTATTCACATTTTTAATGCAAACATCCATTGGGTTGAGTGTGATGTTAGCGCTTTTTGCAAAAAAATTATCCGCTAATTTAACAGGCAAAACTCACTCACAGTTTTTGCTGTGGTATGTATTTGTCGCCTGCGCATTTGCGGGGATCGGCTTATTGTCCTCAATCACCCACCTAGGGGTTCCTTTGAATGCGCCGAATTCACTGCTGAATATTTTTTCATCGTGGTTAAGCCGTGAAGTGGTATTCACCGCCACCTATTTTGCTTTTCTTGGGCTAACCTTTTTATGGCTATGGTTTAAAAAAGAGTTGTCTTACTTGTTACTGGGATTGGCGGTTATTGCCGGGCTTTGCGATGTGTATGCCATGGCATCAATCTATCGTTATACATCAATGCTAACTTGGATGAATGATAATACCTACCTGATGTTTTACGGCACCATGCTAACGGCTGGTGCGGCGGGGTATTATTTATTAATCAGTCTATTATCGCGCTTTAATGGGGGGCGTTCTACGGTACAAATCCCCACTCGCGGTCTGTGGATCTTATGGGCAGTTATTGGTGTTAGCTTAATTATTCGTTTGGTTTATCAACCTACTTATGAAAGTTACCTTGTCCATACCAGTTATAATAACGAATCGATAACTTTTCCGGTGGATTCCATCCGCGCTTATCAAGGGATTTGGTCATTACGTATCACAAGCTGGATTGTGGGGATGTTAGCGGTGATCGTTTTAGGGATTGGCATATTCCGACAGATGCGTACAACCTCAAGTGAGGTATTAACCTCAAATGGTCAGGGCTATTTATTACTCGGGTGTGGTTGCGCGATGGTTGCTGAGTTTATGCTGCGTTATTGCTTTTACGCTATTCATATTTAAGGCAATTGTAATACATTTTTTAGGGCGTCACGGTAATTATGATCCATTTTTCACATTACGCAGCGGCATTTAATATTTTGGGTACTTGCTATCTGTTTTCACCCAATGATGATGCCAGTCACTATGCATTAAGCTTTTTTAAACTAGATGATTTTGCTGCTCAGTGGCCCTGTAAAATCAGTACGCCGCTTAGTGAACGCATTTCGGCGTCGCTAAAAATAGAAACGGCAACACTGCATACTCAGTGGACAGATTTATTTATTGGTCCCAATACATTACCCGCCCCACCATGGGGCTCGGTATACCTTGACCCGGAAGGCGTATTGCAAGGCTGTTCTACGATGGCATTGAGTGAGTTTTTAAAACGGGAGCGTTTAAAAATTCAGACGCGTTATCCAGAGCCATCAGACCATGTTGGCTTAATGTTATTTCAAGCGGCGGTTTTAGCTTCACAAGTTAGAGAGGCGGCATTAAAAGCGTTGTTGAATGACCATCTGGGGAATTGGTTACCACAATTTTCTCAGCAATTAAATCGAACAAAGCAGAGCCCTTTTTATAATGCGCTAACGGAATTAACCTTGGTGACTGTCAGGTCACTAATATAGCTATTTATTCAATATTTTTGATACTTAAATGATTAATTAAACATAATATTTGAATGATGAAATAGTTAATAATTTATAATTAAATGAACATTGATTTAGTTATAAGAAATGCAAATTAAAATGATTCTTACTTTATATTTTTAAGCCATAATGCGTTTTTAAGTCATACTACTTAATGATGTCTATGAAAACTTAAAGGGGTATAAAGTGGTCAATCTATTTAATCGGCTATTGTCCCATGAAGATGCGGGGAAATTACTGTTACGCTTTGCTGTGGGCGGGTTGATGCTATTCCACGGAATGAGTAAGTTATTAACGGGAGCCAGTGGTATCAAAGCATTGCTGGCTTCTTATGGCTTGCCTGAATTTATCGCTTACGGCACTATTTTAGGAGAGGTGGTTGCCCCTATTTTTATTATTTTAGGGATTTTAACTCGCCCATCTGCCTTATTAGTGGCATTCACCATGGTGGTTGCATGGTTAATGATTGGGTTAGACAAAACCTTTGTTCTTGATAAAACAGGAGCATGGGCGATTGAAAGCATTGTCTATTTCTTCCTGAGTTCACTTGCGCTGGCATTTATGGGAGCAGGGAAATTTTCGATTATCAAAAACCCGTGTTGGCGATAAGTTAGTTTTTATTAAGTTTTGACATTGCCTTTGAAAAAAGACCATCAAAAATTTTCTGATGGTCTATTTTTTTGCCTAAAAATGGGCGTTTCAAGATAAACGATAGTTTTGCAATATTGGTAGTTTAAGCCATTTTAGCTATAATAGACATTCAAGCCATTTTATATTGTCGGTGATATATGGAAACTATCTCAGCACAGGTTGCTAAAAATCAATTTGGTGATTTGTTGATGAAAGTTCAACGTGCGCCTGTTGAAATAAGCAAGCACGGTAAACGTGTTGCTGTTGTTATCTCTGCGGACGAATATGATCAGCTTATGCAATTAAAATTACAGAGCCTAAAAGCGGTTTTGGCGGAATCTATTGCACAAGCAGAACGCGGTGAATTTCATAGCATAGATGATGTATTTGCTCCGTTGACTGGGGATGAACTTGATAATAAGGCTTAAGGATGAGCGTTAGGTTTACTCAGAAAGCGAAAGGACATATCCACTCAATTAGGCTTTATTCTATGCGTAGATGGGGGGCTAATGTTGCAGAGGCTTATGCTAACTCATTACGAGTGACAATGACCGATATACTCGCGCCCCAGCCATCTCTTGGTCGTGATCGTAGTGAAGATTTGTATTTGGGTGTTTTCAGTTTCCCTGTTGAAAGCCATATTATTTATTATCGAAAAGCGCCTGAAGGTATTGAGGTGCTGGCAGTATTACATCATACACAAGATCCCCATTCTCATTTATAAAAATCCGTTCTGGCAATAAGTTAATCTTGATTAGGCTTTTGTGATTACTTTTGAAAAAAGACCATCAAAAATTTTCTGATGGTCTTCATTACCTCGAGCTTTCATTTTTATCCTTTCGATAGCGATCCACAAACCCACCGCCAGTATTGATGGAGGAGAACAGCCTCATGCGCATGTGATGATGAGTTTACGTGTGAATGACGGCATAGATCGCGCGCCTGACCAGTATTTTAAAAGGTTTAATGCAAAATATCCTGAGCGTGGTGGAGCTCAAAAGGATTCAGGGCATAGCTTAACGTTGACTGAACAGCGCGAGGCGCTGGTTGATTTGCGTGAGCGTTGGGCGGATACCCATAACCGTTATGTTTAAAATGTAGGGATTGAACAGGCGCGAATAGATCACCGTTCGCTGGCTGATCAAGGGATAGCACGATTGCCCGAGTATCACCTCGGTTTTGAAGCGTCAGGACGACTTTCTGAACTGGATAAACTAATGACTATCAAAGGACGAAATGAACCCGATACTGAGAGATGCGTAATGAGCGAATCTCTTTTGATGTAACGTATGAAAATAAATGATTTTTAGCGCATATAATAGAATGCTTGAAGATATGAATTTTTAATGGATTTTTATACTTTCTTAGCTTGAGTTCTCATTCCTTTTAGTGGCTTATCCCATTTAATAAATTTATTTCTCACATAATTTTTTATCTATTGTATATGTGGTTACCATTGTTGACGATTTATCCGTGCACCTAATGTAACCTTTTGATAAAAGGTTATTTTTCATGCCTAAAAAAATAACTAAGCTTATTAATAACCCTATTATTGCTATAAATAAAAGATATTTGAATATTTGGTTATTTAATTTTATTTCACTTGATGATTTTGCTGCTCGGTAAAAAATAAACGATAAATATAGGGTAAATGGGGAGACAAATATTAATGATGTAAAATATAGAGACAAAGTTATTTTGTCCTCTAATCTTAAATATTGGATGTATGTAGATAAAGAAATAAATACACTTAACAAAGAAATTACAATAAAAAACAATGAATTAAATTTATTCTTTGTATTATTATCCACGGCTAAGTGCCCTCCAGTTATTAAATATCGGTTGAGGGCTTCTTGTTTCAGCTTTAGCGCGGCGGTGAAATTTTAGGTCTCTTATTATGGATTCACTAATCCCTAATTCATTATCAAGCCAATACAAAATACCAACAATTACAAAACCTATGAAAAAGACACCTAAGGTTACTAGTATAACACTTGTTCCACCGGTTAATGCAGCCGTTACTAAGCCTCCTGTAACTGTTGCTGTTATTTGTGTACCAACAGCTAATTTTGCCATATCCATAGTTATGTTTACGAAAAAATTAACCAGTGTGTATTCATCCCTAAATATTAGTTCTACAACTCTATAAGCTGCAGAAAATACAATAGAAAAGCGAGCAGCCCCCACGGATACATTATTCATCCCCTGAGTACCTGCACCCATGTATAGAATTCGAGGGTTGTTTGCTAAATATCGAGTTCCGTCTAAGAACGTTCTAATTCCGGCATGACCTGATAGACGAATATAAACATTACCGTTTGGTCCTGTATATTGAGTTGCTCTAATATTGAAATTTCCAAACTCATTAATAATTCTGTCTACCCTGTATGCTTCATAAATATTTCCTGAGAATGAAGATACTATATCTCCAATATCAAATACCGTTTCTTTTGGATCTTTGAAAGGTGTCGGAGTCGATAGATTTTTTAAAATATAATCCGCTTCCTCAATGGTGATAACAGCTGCGACATTATCATCGTCTTTTTCGTTATTAAGGATACCCCTAATTTTTGTAAGATTTGCTTGGTAGTAAAGTTCATCATAGTTAGGGACGGTTTCAAAACTGAATTTATCATCAGCATCAATGAGTGTTTTTGAAACAGGGTCATATTTATATGCCATGCGACTCCTTGAATTTGGGTTATGGACTGTGAGTATAGCATAAGATATGCCACTCATTCGACAATAAATAGCCTAATGCTCCAATGTGGTACTAATCAAAATGGAGCGAAGCGACAACCATTTTTAGGATCATTAATTATTTTTTAGTACAACAGTACGAAAAAAATCATCCAATAAATGGCTATCTCGGCAAAAAGGCTCAGGAAATGCCAAACGCTCAGCACGTTCAATACTCTCAGCCACTAACGCATCTATTGCAGGACGCCTTGCACCGTAATGGCTTTCATCGACGTTCGACTTTATTTCTAACAGCTCTTTAATCTCTGCCAACACAAGTTTATCGGTAACTGTTGCGGCCACTAACTCTGAAAAGGCCATCGGTGGCATATTTTTATGTATTGCTATCCAGCGTAACGCTAAAATCGCTCTAAGTAGATAAAAATACTTTTTCAGTTTGACTTCCTTACCTTTAAAATCCGTATGTAAGTTGCGTTTACTAATTGATAAATAATGATATCGGGACTTTAATGGTGAATAAAATTTTGTGGCAAGTTCCTCTAACTCAGCAAAAAAGTCTTCGTCTTTAAAATAAACGATAGGGGAATGTAGCCATTCGATTAATGCGGGGTTTGAATTGCGCATTAATCTCAACGCTTTGGATAATTCCCAGCCCGATATATCTAGCTCATCATCTATCGGTTTTTCTATTACATCCCGTTTGGGGTCGAGAGTTAAGTACCAGTCTAATTTATGCACATAGATAAACCGCACATCATAGTCGCTATCGCGGGAGGCAAAGCCCCAACCGCGACTGCCTGATTCACAAGCAAAAAGAATTTTAACGTGATGACTTTCTTCTATGTCTTTTAGAGTACTGCATATCCGTTCTTTCATTAGCACGGATACACTTCCGCTGTTGGTTTCCATACTTTCTCATCTTATTTACCCCTTCACACACACTACTTGGCGGAGGGTATGAACAATTTCTACCAGTGATGATTGAGCGGCCATCACCGCATCAATGTCTTTATACGCCATCGGAATTTCATCAATAACATCACTGTCTTTTCGGCATTCAACGTGTGCAGTCGCTATCTTTTGGTCATTTATGGAGAAACGTTTCTTGGCTTCAGTTCGGCTCATCACACGACCTGCACCATGGCTACAAGAACAAAAGCTCTCTTCATCACCCAGTCCGCGCACAATAAAGCTTTTTGCTCCCATTGAGCCAGGAATGATCCCCATTTGGCCTTTTCGGGCAGAAACAGCGCCTTTTCGTGTTACTAAAACTTCCTCACCAAAATGTTGCTCTTTTTGCACATAGTTATGGTGGCAATTGACCGCTTCTTGTTGTGTGGTAAACGGCTTTGGAATTTCACGGGAAAGCGCTTCCAATACGCGGTGCATCATCACTTCACGGTTATGGCGGGCGAAATCCTGCGCCCAACCCACAGCTTCCATATAGTCATTAAAATGCACGCTGCCTTCTTCAAAGTACGCTAAGTCCCTATCTGGCAAATTAGCGATATGCTGTTGCATATCTTTTTGTGCCAATGAAATAAATAGGTTACCTATCGCATTTCCCACCCCGCGAGACCCACTATGCAACATTACCCACACGCGGTCTTGCTCATCCAAACACAATTCAATAAAGTGATTTCCAGTTCCCAACGTCCCTAAGTGGTTGTAATGGTTAGTTCCACGCAATTTAGGGTACTTATCACAAATACGTTTAAAATCCTCATCTAAATGCGCCCAATGGGTGTCCACAATATCCGGTGTACGATGCCAAGCCCCTTTATCACGACCATGTCGATGGGTTGTTCGTCCATGAGGTACCGCTGCTTCAATGGCAAAACGAATATTTTGCAAGCTATCAGGCAAATCAGACGCGGTTAGGGATGTACGCACGGCGATCATTCCACACCCAATATCCACCCCAACCGCCGCAGGAATAATCGCTCCTTTGGTTGGGATCACGCTCCCGATGGTTGATCCTTTCCCAACATGCACATCTGGCATTACCGCTAAGTGTTTAAAAATAAATGGCATTTTTGCGGTGTTTTGTAATTGTGTTACTGCTTTCGGGTCAACGGGAACCCCGTTAGTCCACATTTTTACCGGTACGCCACTTTCTTGAATTATTTGATTAAAGTTATTATTACTCATTGTTATTCCTTAATTTTTACCAATCCATTTAATACTTGGTCTAATCCACCGTAAACGGAAATTTGATCGATTCGATGTGCAATACTTTCTAAGGTTTCTAGCTCTTTTAAGCGCAGCGCAACAGGGTTGTTTTCCATCACTTTTGCCGTATTTAACAGTGAACGTGTGGCCGCTGTTTCTTCGCGACGGCGGATCACATTCGCTTGTGCTGATTTTTCAGCCTCGACAACTTGGGACAATATTGTGCGCATTTCACCCGGCAAAATAATGTCTTTTACACCGATGCTATCCACTTCTAAGCCAAACTCAGTAATGCTTTGTACCACTTGCGTTAGCATCAACTCATCGATTAATTGTTTGTTTTCTAATAGTTCATCAAGTGTACGGGTGCCGATGATTTCCCTTAATGAGAACTGTAATTCACGGTACAAATGCTCCACTGGCTGGCTTAATTTTGAAAATGCATGCAGCACATCTCCATAGCGCCAGTTAGCTGATAAATTAATACGCAACGTGACTTTATCTTTGGTTAAGATTTCTTGCCCATTGACTTCTAATGACTGTAAACGCGTATCAATGATATCAATTTCAGGAGTATGCTCTACGCGCCAATAACCGTGGGTACCTGCGTCGAGTAAACCTGTTATCTCACCATCAATTTTTAGTACGCCAATATGCCAAGCTGGTATTTGAGCAATTAGGCAAAGTTCGCTGCCTTTGATGCGTTTTTTTGCCGCCAAGCGTTGTGTTAATGTATCGGATAGCATCACATCACCCACTTTTTGTTTCTCTACACGCAAGGAATTTCCTGATTTCCAGTACAGACGTCGCGTTGCGGGTGATAAAATTTCCACCAAGTTATTATGTGAATATAAAAAACCGATTTCGTCATCGGATAAATCAATATCGACCCCATATGAGGCTACCCAATTTGGGTGATATTGACGAATTTGTTCAGCAAGTACAGTGTCAATGGGTTTATCAATGGTCTGTGAGCATACATCAATCACTTGAATTTCTGGTTTTTGTTTGACTGACCAAAAACCATAATTTCCCGCCTCTAATAGGCTTTTTATTTCACCGTCCACTTTTAATAAGCCTATTTGCCCTGCAAAAATTTGGGCCATCACACATAAATCACGGCCTTTAACCCCTTTTTTGTGGATCAAATGATCCGTTAGCTTATCTGTCATCGCTAAATGGGCTACGCTATGCTTTTCGATACGTAAATCATCGTTAGTTTTCCAATATAAACGGCGTGTTTGTGGGGCAATAATTTCAACTAAATGATGATGTAAATATAAAAATGCGACTTCATCATCAGATAGATTAATATCAACGCAGTATTCATTTACCCAATCCATATGGAACTGACGCAAATGGGCGGCCAATTTTTCTTCAATCGGTTCATTGTTTAATGTGAAAAATGAAACTGTCAGTTTATTGAACCAATCTTGTACGCGGTGCTCACCTGCCACTAACAGTTGTTTGAAATCACCATTTTTTGACGTTAATGCAATAAGTCCTTGAGCTACATTTATTTTTTTCATTATTTTTCCTTTTTTAATATTTATCCGGCACTGAAGAAAAAAGCGAAGTGATGAGGGGAAAAGTAGAGTGCCTAGGGGCTGTCTAAATTTCTGCTCATCACTCGGCGTAGCTCCCGAGTGGCGGATTTAAGCTTAACTTCAGCTCGTTGTTTTACGTTTTGGAGACGTTATTTTCAGGAGTCGAACCTGATAGCTAGGCTATTACCAAGGTATCTTACCGACGGCGGCATACAGACCATGTAGTGACAACAGCCACCATGTCTGCACCGGTTGAACGCGAAGTTCAGACATTTTCCGGCAGTGGATGAATTTATAATTGCCAGAAGCGTGCCAACTTTTTAAAGAATAGGAAAAATATTTTTATCTGCATGAAAAATAACAATTAATTATTTTTATTCTAAAATAAGCTTACAATAACAGCAGAAATGAATTAGCCTATTTATTATCTTTTTATATCGCATTTTATAAATTTATATAAATCATGACTGAAAAACGAAAGGTTGTAATTGGTGTACTGGGAACGGTATTGGATAGGCGGGGTAAGAGGGCCAACCGCTGGACCAAATGGCGTCCAACGGTCGGGTTGTGCCAACAGCCGAATATCAATATTGGCCGCTTTGAATTAATTCATCAGGTCAATGATTACTCGATGGCGCAGCGGGTCAAAGAGGATATTGAACAAGCCTCTGCACAAACTGAGGTGGTATTACACGAAGTGGATATCGCTGATCCGTGGGATTTTGAGGAGGTGTATACCTCGCTACTGGATTTTTCTGCGAGCTATACTTTTGATACGGATAACGAAGAGTATCTGGTACACATCACCACCGGGACACACGTGGTGCAGATTTGCTGGTTTTTATTAACAGAAGCCCATTATTTACCTGCCAAACTGATCCAAACCTCCCCCAGTGAAAAGGGCAGGGAAAAAGACCCTATTGGTATTCACACGGTGATTGACCTTGATTTAAGTCGCTACACTCATATCACTAGTCGTTTCCAAAAAGAACAACAGCAACAGGTTTCATTTTTAAAGTCGGGTATTGCGACACGTAACCGCGCATTCAATACCATGATTGAACAAATTGAACGCGTCGCGTTACGTTCAAAGGCCCCGATTTTACTTAATGGCCCAACAGGGGCGGGTAAATCATTTTTAGCACGAAGAATTTACCAGTTACGTGAAAGCCGGCACCAAGTAAAAGGGCGGTTTGTGGAAGTGAACTGTGCAACATTGCGCGGCGATAATGCGATGTCCACATTGTTTGGTCATGTAAAAGGGGCATTTACGGGGGCGATTAATCCACGAAAAGGGCTATTAAAAGAAGCCGATGGCGGCATTTTATTTCTTGATGAAATTGCGGAGCTTGGGCTAGATGAACAAGCCATGTTGCTAAAAGCCATTGAAGAGAAAAGTTTTTTTCCTTATGGTGCAGATGAAGAAATTCACAGTGATTTTCAATTAATTGCGGGGACTCATCGCAATTTGGCGCAGCAAGTGGAAGAGGGTAAATTCCGTGAAGACTTGTTTGCCCGTATTAATATGTGGACCTTTGCTTTGCCCGGTTTGCGTGATCGCCGTGAGGATATCGAACCGAATATCGATTATGAACTGGTGAAATTTAGCCAAGACGCACAACATCAAATTCGCTTTGATAGCGAAGCCCGTGACCTGTATGTGAAATTTGCCTGCTCGGAACAAGCGCTATGGCGCGGCAACTTCCGTGAATTAGGTGCATCAATTAGCCGTATGGCAACCTTTGCTGAAAAAGGGCGAATAACTCGGTCGGTAGCCGAAGAGGAAATAGTTCGGTTGCAGACGCAGTGGCAAATAAAATCGAGTAATATGTTGCCTGAACAAATTGGTGAAATTGATTTATTCGATCAACAACAACTGGTCACGGTACTGGATGTGTGCCGCCGCTCTTCATCCCTTTCAGAAGCCGGACGCACGCTGTTTGCGGTGTCTCGGCAACAGAAAAAACAACCCAATGATGCGGATAGGCTGCGAAAATATTTAGCCAAGTTTGGGCTGGATTGGGAACATATTCAACAGATAAAGAAGAGACAGTAAAAGGAACAAAAACATGGAGTTAACTTTTCTAGGAACCAGTGCTGGTGTGCCGACAAAAGAGCGCAATGTTACCAGTATGATATTAAATTTGGTCGGTATTCGTAAAAGCTACTGGCTCTTTGACTGCGGAGAAGGCACGCAGCACCGTATTCTTAATAGTCCATTTAAAGCGCCAAAAATTGAGAAAATATTTATTACCCATTTGCACGGTGACCATATTTTTGGGCTGCCGGGGTTGTTATGTAGCCGTTCAATGGGGGGAGCAACGGAACCATTAACCTTATATGGGCCAAAGGGACTCAAGCAATATATTGAAACGGTGTTGTCTATTAGTGTGTCTTATATGACTTACCCTCTTGACATTATTGAGATTGAGGCTGGTCAATTGTTTGATGATGGCGAGTTAATTGTCACTGCGTATTCCCTTGATCACCGTGTGGAATGTTATGGCTATCGTATTGAAGAGCATGCCAAAAGTGGGGCATTAGATGCGAACAAATTAGCGCGTGATAACATTCCGCGAGGCCCGTGGATGCAAGCACTCAAGGCAGGTAAAACCATTACCCTTGAAGATGGCCGTATGGTTAATGGCGCGGATTATCTTGGTGAGCCGATTCCTGGCAAAGTTATTGCCATTTTTGGGGATACCCAACCGACTCCGCAAGCACTGGAACTTGCAAGAAATGCGGATGTCATGATCCATGAAACGACTTTAGAAGCGGAATTTGCGGAAAAAGCGAATGAACGCGGTCATTCAACAACACAACAAGCGGCTGAATTAGCGCGCGAAGCGGGAGTAAAACGTTTTATTGCGACTCACTTGAGTGGGCGCTATACAAGTGAAGATATTCCAAGGTTATTAGCGCAGTGCCAATCTGTGTTCCCTGCAACTGAAATCGCAGAAGATTATTTGACCGTGAAAATCTAGCCTAAGCGGGCAAGATATTGTCCGCTTAATCTCTTGATGATTTTAATAAATCACTTTCACAAACCCATTGCGGCAATAGGTTTCATATTCATCGGAAAGCTGCCTGTTTGTGACTATCACATCAAATTGTGATAATTCCCCCATATTGGCGGTCGCCACTTCATCAAATAAGTTATAAGGGGCGAGTAAAATCTTACGAATAGATTTTTCCATCGCTTTTTTCTTCATGGGTAAATCATCAATATTATAACAGGTTACGCCATACGTACCGTGAACACCTGCGGCGGAAATAAAAGCTTTTCTGGGGTTAATTGAGTCGAGTAGAGAAGGCAACGAAGGGTTGTAAAATGAATCACTTTTAGGGCGATATTCACCACCGCACAATAACGCGGTGGCATTTTTTTTCTGGCTAAGTGCAAGAAAAACGTTATGGGAATAACAAATCCCCGTAAAGCTGATTTCTTCAGGGATCAGGGAAATTAATGTTGCCATTTCAATGCCATTATCAAAGAAGATCACGTCATCCTCAGTCACCATGCTAGCGGCAAGATTGGGAATATAGAGCTCTTCGGTTTGATCTGGCGTGAAAATATCGGCTTGCTGCTCTTGGGTTACGAGGTTAGCGGGTCGGGTAACAGAAACAATATAGCCACCAAGGAGTGACATAGGGATAGGGCCTTCCGTATCTGCGCTAAGGTCTCGGCGAATGGTCATTTCAGACACTTCGAGTATCCTAGCAGCTTCTTTAAGATGAATACGTCCTGAACGTTTCAAACATTCACTTAAGCGGCGAAGGCGTTCTTTTTGTTTAGTTTCTATCACCCTACAATCCTTTTATGAGATACAAAATTAGCGCGGCTGGGCCGCGCTCCATCATTTAGTAGTCGCTTGGCTTGGTTGCTGTTCCTGTGACAATCGCCACACTGGCGCTTGCGCCAATGCGGTTTGCACCGGCTTCAATCATTTTAATTGCCGTTTCACGATCACGTACACCGCCGGAGGCTTTCACACCAACTTCACTGCCAACGATGTTGCGCATTAAAGCAACATGATGTTCAGTGGCACCCATTGTACTGAAACCTGTTGAAGTTTTCACAAAACCAACGTTAATTGTGCGGCAAATTTCACAAACTTGTGTAATTTCTTCATCAGTTAACAGGCAATTTTCTAAAATAACTTTTAATGTTGCACTACCACAGGCGGCAAATACGGCTTCAATATCTTTGCGGACGAAGTCTAAATCGCCACTTTTTAACATGCCCACGTTAATCACCATATCCACTTCATCCGCACCGCGGCGCACAGCTTCAGCAGCTTCAAAGGCTTTTGCTTCTGTTAAACAAGCACCTAATGGGAAGCCTACCACACAGCAAACTTTTACGTCGCTGTTTTTTAAGAGCTCACTGGCTAAAGGAACATAACCGCTATTTACACATACGGAAGCAAAATGGTGTTCAGCCGCTTCTGCACATAATTTTGTGATATCACTGACAGTCGCATTAGCCGCGAGTAAAGTGTGATCAATATACTTTGCTAAGTCTTGCATTTTCAACTTTCCTATATAAATGTGGGATAGACAACAAAGAATGAGGAAATGTGGTAGATGTAACACTTGATCATTCATTAATCGAGATCCTAATCACAAATGATATTTTTGCAACATGATAATGTTACTATCATATCATTATGTGATTTATTTAACACGAGGGGTATCATGGATATAGCAGTTATTGGTTCAAACATGGTTGATTTGATCACTTACATCGATCAAATGCCAAAAGAAGGCGAAACGTTAGAAGCGCCCGCTTTTAAAATTGGTTGTGGTGGTAAAGGGGCGAATCAGGCGGTGGCCGCTGCTAAACTCAATTCAAAAGTGATCATGTTAACCAAAGTGGGAGATGATATTTTCGCGGATAATACGATCCGTAATTTGGAATCTTATGGCATTAACACCCGTTATGTGGAAAAAGTACCTTGCACGTCAAGCGGTGTCGCCCCTATTTTTGTTAATCAAAACTCATCAAATAGCATTTTGATCGTCAAAGGTGCGAATAAATTTTTATCCCCAGAAGACATCGATCGTGCGGCAGAAGATCTGAAAAAATGTAAGTTGATCGTGCTGCAATTAGAAGTGCAGCTTGAGACGGTCTACCACGCGATTTCATTTGGTAATAAACACGGGATCCCTGTCTTGCTCAACCCAGCACCCGCGCAACGCTCCCTTGATCTGGATTTTGCTTGTCGCTGTGATTTCTTTGTGCCGAATGAAACAGAATTAGAAATTTTAACCAATATGCCAGTAGACACGATGGATAACGTCCGTAGTGCGGCGCAGTCTCTGCTGGATAAAGGACTCAAAAATCTCATTGTGACCTTAGGGGAAAAGGGCGCTCTGTGGATGACTCGCGATAGCGAGTTATATATACCGGCAATCAAAGTGAATGCCATCGATACAAGTGGTGCGGGGGATGCCTTTATTGGTTGTTTCTCTCATTACTATGTACACACGGGGAATATTGAAGAAGCACTGAAAAAAGCAGTGATGTTTTCTGCGTTTAGTGTGACAGGGAAAGGGACTCAATCTTCTTATCCAAGTGTTGAGCAATTCAATGAATTTGTACAAATCAACACCTCAAACACATAGCTAATTAATAAAACTCAACGTAGCTGTATACCCTTTGACGTATTAATCCGCCATTAGAGCTGAATAGATACTCATCGGGTATAAATTATAAAAATATAAGGGTTACTATGAACATTAAGAACATCACTCAGTTACCTGATGGGTACCTGAGTCGGACTCCTCTATTCCAATTTATCCTACTATCGTGCTTATTCCCATTGTGGGGATGTGCCGCAGCATTAAATGATATTTTAATTACCCAGTTTAAAAGTGTCTTTGAACTCAGTAACTTCGCATCGGCTTTAGTACAAAGTGCATTCTATGGCGGGTATTTTTTAATTGCGATCCCGGCCTCTTTGGTGATCAAAAAAACCAGTTATAAATATGCGATTATGGTGGGGTTAATTCTCTATATTGCGGGTTGCAGTATGTTCTTCCCCGCCTCCCATATGGCAACTTACACGATGTTCTTGGCGGCAATCTTCGCAATTGCTATTGGTCTAAGCTTCCTTGAAACCGCAGCAAACACCTACAGTTCAATGATTGGTCCTAAACAGTACGCCACATTACGTTTAAATATTAGCCAAACTTTCTACCCAATCGGTGCGGCGGGTGGGATCTTACTCGGCAAATATTTAGTGTTTTCTGAGGGGGATAGTTTACAAAGCCAGATGGCAGGGATGAATGCTGAACAAATCCATGAATTCCGTTTAGCAATGCTGGAAAACACGCTAGAACCTTATCGTTATATGATCATGGTACTGGTGGTGGTGATGCTCCTCTTCCTAATCACTAAATTCCCTAAATGTAAGGTTGCAGAAACGCAAGACCATAAGCGCCCATCTGCATTGGATACGCTCAAGTATTTAGCAAAAAATAGCCGCTTTAGGAAAGGGATCATTGCTCAATTCTTATATGTGGGGATGCAAGTTGCGGTGTGGTCCTTCACTATTCGTTTAGCGCTGGAAATGGGCGATATTAACGAGCGTGATGCATCTAATTTTATGGTGTATAGCTTCGCGTGTTTCTTTATTGGTAAGTTTATCGCCAATATCTTAATGACTCGCTTTAATGCAGAAAAAGTCCTGATTATTTATTCGGTAATTGGGGCACTATTCCTGATTTATGTTGCATTTATTCCGAGTTTCACAGCGGTCTATGCAGCGGTGATGGTGAGCATTCTGTTTGGACCTTGCTGGGCAACAATTTATGCAGGCACACTGGATACCGTCGATAACGAACACACCGAAATGGCGGGAGCGGTGATTGTGATGGCAATCGTTGGTGCCGCAGTGGTGCCTGCTATTCAAGGTTATGTGGCTGACGTACTCCACTCTTTGCAACTTTCTTTCTTAGTTTCCATGCTGTGCTTTATGTATGTTGGTATTTACTTCATTGGTGAACGCCGCTTTAAAGCAAAACAAGACGCTAAATAATGCCGACCTTGGGTAGCGTTAGCTACCCAATTTCCTTGATTAACCGTGAGTATGAAAATGAATACACGAATTCCTCTTCACAAAAGCGTATTTACGGAAAACCCGACGCTTATTCTTAAAAATGACCAGTTCACTGCCACTGCATTTCGTTATCACACTGGCGTGGAAGCTTTACGTATTGAAAACCAGCAAGGTTACTTAACGATTTTGCCTTTTTTAGGGCAAATGATTTGGGATGCAGAATTTTGTGGCCAAAATCTGAAAATGGAAAATATGTTTTCAGCCCCCAAACGGGTACCTACAGTGATTGAAACCTACGGGTGTTTTGCTTTTCATTCAGGTTTAATCAGTAATGGTTGCCCTTCACCAGAGGATAATCATCCCCTGCACGGCGAAATGCCTTGTGCAACAATGGACAGCGCATGGTTAGAGCTCACTGAAAACAGTGTAAAAATGTGTGGTGAATATGAGTATGTGATGGGGTTTGGTCATCATTACCGCGCTGCGCCGTTTGTTTTGTTAAAGGCAAATAGCGCATTATTTGATATTCATATGTCGGTGACTAACTTAGCATCCGTTCCTATGCCCCTCCAATACATGTGCCATATGAATTATGCCTATGTGGATAATGCAACACTGACGCAAAATATCCCTGAGCATGGGATTAAGCTGCGTGAGTCGATACCAGGGCATGTTCAACCAACAGAGAAATGGCTCGAATTTAATGACGCGTTGAAATCTGGAAAAGTCACGTTAAATCAGCTAGATCAGCCACAGATGTGTGATCCTGAAATTGTCTTCTTTATGGATAACCTTAGCCAATATACGGCAAATCCTGTGTTTAGAATGACATCGCCTGCTGGAGATACCTTTATTACGCAATTTAAATCTAGCGAATTGAACTACGCGACTCGTTGGATTTTATACAATGGTGACCAAAAAGTCGGGGCGTTTGTATTGCCAGCCACATGTCGACCAGAAGGTTTTTTAGCGGCGAAAAAGAGCCAAACCTTGATGTGGTTAGATGCAGGGCAAACTCGTGAGTTTACGGTCACGACTGGTGTTGAAAAGTAGTTTTTTACCTGAAGAGGCAGCATATTGCTGCCTCTCAGACTGCTGACAAACCGATTAGGTTTGCCAGCAGGTTGGATAGATTTTGAAAATAAACAAGGAAAATCAATATATTGATTTTCGTCTGATAACACAAAGTGGGAAAAACCACGCTTTTATCCCACTTTGTCAACAACCTGAAGAGGCAGCATATTGCTGCCTCTTACTCATATTGTTGGCATTCTTCCTCTAAATCAGCGAGCAGTGCTATCGCATCATAAATAGGTGTTTTTTCCCCATCAGGCTGCATTGCCAGCGCGACCTTAATATTGGCTTCATGCATATCGGGTAAAATTTCTGTCATTAAGTGATCAAGGGTAAACGGCATAGGCACCAAATTTGACCACTCACCTGTTAAATACAACTCCACATACGCTTTCGCAGGCCAAAGAGGAAGAGAGAGGCATTTATTATCATCCCATGTGGTGACGAGGTTTTTTCCATCACCGATACTCCAAACTTGCTGCCAATCGGCGATTTTACCGACAAAATAGCGGTATTTTTGTGAAGGACTTAAAGCCAAAACGTTATGAATTTCTTTCTTATTAGGGGAAAATATTGGGTTATTCATTATTAGATGGTCTAAAAAGTAATTGATAATTATTGGGAAAATAATATTTAGAATTGTTATCTTAGTAATAAGATAACGTAAAACAATGCACAGCAAAATGATTAAAAAATATCTATCAGATGAATTTTAGGGCGGTTAGAGATGATAGAAGTATTACTTGAAAAATATGCCATTGGCATGACAATAATCGCAGCATGTCTCATGCTGTATGTCTTTTTCGAGATATTCCACAAACGACGTAAACATAAGCATAAACATAAAAGCATTATTATTCATATTATTCAAACAGCTGCACTTTGTTTCGTGGTTATCGTTGCTGCGCAGTATGTGGACATGGCCGCGGCAGATTTTGATTTGCATTTTATTTCCACCCCGTTAGTTAATTTTATTACTATCGCATTGATTGCGTTAATTTTAATGCGAAAACTGTTCCAACTTGCTAATCGGTTAGAGAAGGCTCAAATTAAAAAAGGCAGTGATCCGACTTCCGCCCGTATTGTCGCTCGTGTATTTAAAACGACCGTGTTCGTTATTATGGTACTGCTATTTGGTGAGCACTTTGGCATGAGCCTGTCAGGGCTAATGGCGTTTGGTGGTATTGGCGGTATTGCTATTGGTATGGCAGGTAAGGATATCTTGAGCAACTTTTTCTCAGGGTTAATGCTCTATTTTGACCGTCCATTTAACATTGGGGACTGGGTCAGCTCACCAGACCGAAATATTGAAGGTACGGTTGTGGAAATTGGCTGGCGGATCACTAAGATCATCACGTTTGATCATCGACCATTGTATATTCCCAATTCGGTATTTTCGTCCATTAGTGTGGAAAACCCTGGGCGCATGACTAACCGTCGTATCAAAACGGAATTAGGCTTACGTTACGAGGATTCCGATAAAATTGGTGCGATCGTTGACGATATTCGCACAATGTTGCAGCAAGATGAAAATATCGATACTAGCCAAACCCTATTAGTGTATTTTGATGCGTTCGCAGATTCTTCGTTAAATATTATGGTGTACTGCTTTACCAAAACCACCGTTTGGGCGGAATGGTTAGCAGCACAGCAGGAAGTCTATTTAAAAATAATTGAGATTGTTAAGCGTCACGGCGCAGATTTCGCATTCCCTTCTCAAACATTGTATGTGGAAAAAAACCACTAAGCTCCCATACAGGATAAATTGACCGACTGATTTCATAGATTATTGTTATTAGTTGGTCATTTTATCTATCTATTTTTGTTTTTCTGATTTTATATTTGGCTAAGGGCGTAGAGGGGTGGGAATATTTTTATGCTATTAACCAGTGGCTTATAAACAATATTCGACTTCGCGGATTTTCCGTTTTTTTACCGCAGTGCAAATCATTCCAATTCCCTGATCTATCAAGTATATTGACCGCTTCTTTTCCTCAGCTAACTAAGAGCCAGACTGCTATGAATAAAATCAATGTGGCATGTAGCCAGGGGGTCGCAATCTATTTCACTAACCAATTTCAGTGGGTAGATATTCGCGATGCACAGTTAAACAATATTGCTGCGGTGGTGCTATCTGAACAAGATGCTAACCAAGGGCTGTGGGAAAGGATTGCACAGAGTAAACTCAGTATTCCGCTGTTTATCATCAGTGATAAACAGCTGCCAACACAAGACACTTTGCCACCATATGTCACGGCATTATTACCCCCTGCGCCATCTGCGCGGGAAGAAAACAGCCGCCAATTATTGGATGCTGCTAATCAGTATCTTGAACAGTTATTACCGCCATTTTTTGCTCGAATGATGGATTATGCTGCGGGTCATAATGTTACGTTTGCGTGCCCAGGACATCAAGGTGGGCAATTTTTCCGCCGCCATCCAACCGGTGAACAATTTTACCAATTTTATGGTGAGAATTTATTCCGTACTGATTTATGCAATGCGGATGTGGCGATGGGGGATTTATTGATCCACGAAGGCGCAGCAAAAGAAGCTCAAAAGTTTGCGGCAAAAGTGTTTAATGCAGACAAAACCTACTTTGTCCTCAATGGCACATCATCTTCCAATAAAGTGGTGCTCAATGCATTATTAACACCGGGGGACTTGGTGTTATTCGACCGCAACAATCATAAATCCAATCATCACGGTGCATTAATTCAAGCGGGAGCAACCCCCGTTTATTTAGAAACAGCACGTAATCCGTATGGTTTTATTGGTGGTATTGATGCCCATTGTTTCGATGAACGTTATTTGCGTGGCTTGATCCAAGAGGTGATGCCAGAAAAAGCGCAGCAAACCCGACCATTTCGCTTAGCTGTGATCCAACTCGGCACATACGACGGTACCGTGTACAACGCAAGGCAAGTGGTGGATAAGATTGGTCACTTATGTGATTATATTTTGTTCGATTCGGCGTGGGTGGGTTATGAACAATTCATCCCCATGATGCGTCAGTGCTCGCCATTACTGCTCGACTTAAATGAAAACGACCCCGGCATTATGGTCACTCAGTCAGTACATAAGCAACTGGCGGGCTTTTCACAAGCCTCACAAATTCACAAGAAAGATAACCACATTAAAGGGCAACAGCGTTTTGTTTCTCACAAAAAACTCAACAATGCCTTTATGATGCACGCCTCTACGAGTCCATTTTATCCATTATTTGCCTCTTTAGATGTCAACGCCCGTATTCATCAAGGTGAAGCGGGGGAAATGATGTGGATGGATTGCGTGAAAACGGGCATTGAAGTGCGTAAATCAATTTTCCAGCACTGCCGTTATTTTAGACCGTTTGTGCCTGAATTGATTGACGGGAAAGCATGGTATGAATACCCGACTGAGCAAATTGCATCTGAGCAGCGTTTCTTTAATTTTATTCCTAAGGAACGTTGGCACGCCTTTGAGGGTTATGCGCAAGAGCAATATTTTGTCGATCCCTGTAAATTAATGCTGACGACACCGGGGATTGATGTAGAAAGTGGGGAATATGAGGCATTTGGCGTACCTGCGACCATTTTGGCTCATTTTTTACGTGAGCACGGTGTGATCCCAGAAAAATGTGACTTAAACTCGATCTTATTTTTATTAACCCCGGCGGAAACAACGGAAAAATTAGCACTATTAGTTTCTCATTTAGTGCGTTTTGAACAGTTATTGGATGAGGATGCATTACTGGAAGATGTGCTGCCATCGGTATACCAGCGCTACCAAGAGCATTATCAAGGTTATACATTGCGCCGCTTGTGTCAAGAAATGCACCAATTGAGTGTTAATGACAACATTAAACAGTTACAAAAACAGATGTTTCGTAAAGCGCATTTCCCAGAAGTCAAAATGAACCCACAACAAGCACATTTGGAATTTATTCGTGGTAATTGCGAATTATTGCCATTGGATGAATTGGAAGGGCGCATTGCGGTTGAGGGAGCATTACCCTACCCACCGGGGGTTTTATGTGTTGTCCCAGGTGAAGTGTGGTCGGGACCTGTACTGCGCTACTTTAAAGCACTTGAGGCTGGGATCAATGCGTTACCGGGCTTCGCACCTGAGTTGCAAGGGGTGTATATTTCGAAAAATGAAGGTGAGAGAAAACGTGTCTATGCGCATGTTTTAAAATAATTTTCTTCGTATTCAGACGACAAGCATAGATTTTGCCTTATGGGGTCGTTACATTGGAGTTAGGCCATCTCTAACTCCAATTTTATAAGGTAAGGTATGAGCAAAAAAATCATCCTCGATTGTGATCCTGGTCATGATGATGCTATCGCATTATTACTGGCTTACGGTAACCCAGATATTGATTTATTGGCTGTAACAACCGTTGCTGGTAATCAAACCCTTGAAAAAGTGACCCGTAATGCACTGGCAATCGCAGAAATGGCGAAAATTACAGATATTCCATTTGCGGCAGGATCTGTTCGTCCATTAGTGCGAGATATTGAGGTAGCTCCCGATATTCACGGTGATTCAGGGCTTGATGGGCCAGTTTTACCCACGCCAACTTTGCAGCTTGATGAAAGGCATGCCGTTTCATTGATTATCGACACTATCATGTCCCACCCGCCTAAAACGGTCACATTAGTGCCAACTGGCGCTCTGACAAATATTGCCCTTGCTGCTCGTCTTGAGCCACGTATCGTTGAGCGAGTGAAAGAAGTGGTGCTGATGGGAGGAGGTTATCATGTTGGCAATTGGAGTGCGGTGGCAGAGTTTAATATCAAAATTGACCCTGAAGCGGCTCATATTGTTTTTAATGAAAAGTGGCCATTGACAATGGTTGGGTTGGATTTGACACATCAGGCACTTGCGACCCCTGATATTGTGAAGGAAATTGCTGCTATTGGTAGTGATTGTTCACAATTTGTCGTCGAATTACTGGATTTTTTCGGCAAGATGTACAAACAAGCTCAAGGTTTTGATGCGCCGCCCGTTCATGACCCTTGCGCTGTCGCTTATGTGATTGATCCTTCAGTGATGACCACTCAAAAAGTCCCTGTAGATATCGAGCTTACAGGAGCGCTGACGCTTGGCATGACTGTTGCGGATTTTCGCCATCCAGCTCCAGCGGATTGCCACACGCAGGTTGCCGTTAAACTTGATCATCAGAAGTTTTGGCAGCTAATTGTGAATGCTTTAAAAAATATTGGATAATCAATGCGTAACGAATTAGAACAATTGCCCTATGAGGCATTAATAGAACGTAGCATGAACAGCTTGCAAGTGAAAAACCAATTTCATTGTGATACATGGAAACTGGATGAAGCCGATTGGTCGGTTGACCAAGACCAAGGCACCATTATTTTCCATACACCTGATAATATTACAGCGACAGCTGCCGTGCAGATAATTGGTACTTATGATCAAAGCCAAGGCAGTTGGATGTGGAGTTGGGCAAATCCGTCCATTGATAATGCGCTAGCCCAAGATGCGATTGCGGTGAAAGCGTATGGTGAGCGCAAAGACAATGTATTGCTAACGGCGCGAGTTAGCCAAATTGAAGAGTATGATGCGTGGCAATTAACGGCACTGGCGTGTGAACTGAACCAACAGCAAGGGGTTTATCGCGGTATTGCAGGGCATACGTTGATTTTTATGACATTTGGCAAAGTTTCCCTCCAACAAAGTTAGCTTTTGCTGCCTTATTGGTTTTTCAATAAGGCATTTTCCCGTCTATACTATTTCATCTTATTGTTTATATTTGTTTTTTAAACGGGAGCTGCCTTATGTTAACGATAGCGCTTAATGCTGCAAATTCAGTCAAAAACCTTGCTCTTGATGCTTTTCAACGTGCAGGGAAGTTCGATTATAAGCCAGATCGTTCGGTGGTAACTGAAACAGACTTGCGTGTTGAAGAACAAATCCGTGAATTATTCGCCAAGCACACACCAGATATTCCTGTTTTAGGTGAAGAGTTCGGTTTTACTGGGGAACAAAAATTTACCTCGGGTTGGGTGATTGACCCAATTGATGGAACTCGTGCATTTATTTATGGCGTGCCTCTGTTTAGTACCTTGATTGCTTATGTGGAAAATGGTGAACCATTATTGAGCGTGATTAGCTTCCCTGCCATTTCTACAATGGTGTATGCCTCTAAAGGGGAAGGTTGCTGGTTAGATATTAGCGGACAGCCATTACGGCAATTAAAATTAGGGCAAGACTCGCCAAAAACACTTTCAAACGCAGTGATCAGTGCATCGGGTATTCATAGCAGCAGCTATAACTGCCGTGAGGGCACACAAGTGTACAACCTTGATGCTGTGGTGGGGCAAGCCCGTGATTTTATCTTTGCGAACGATGCGTACCAACACGCTATGGTTGCCGCAGGGCGCATTCATGGCGCGATTGATACTATTATGAAACCTTGGGATAGCGCAGCGTTAATCCCTTGCATTCGCGAAGCGGGGGGCGATGTTTGTGCTCTGAATGGTGAACGCGGTCAAGCTATGTTTGCAGGGAGTTTGTTATCTGCCGCCACCCCTGAACTCGCCGACCAAATCGTTGAATTGATGAATTGCTAATAATTAATGGCGGGGCGGTTTACCTCGCCATTACCGATAAAACATCAACTAAAATCAATATGTAAGCGGAGTTTTTTACAGTGCAAACAACGGAATAAATACCCTTGGGCAGCACCATCCCCATCTAAATTAAGTTCGAGCTTTTCTGTTGAAAAGCCATAATCCGCAATATCGTCTTCCAGCGAAATAAATTCATCAAGCCTATCTTTTATATCATCCCAACAAACATAACCTATAAACTCACAAGGCTCTTGGCAATGCGCCAGCCACATTTCTTGCTGCCATCCTTGATAGCCCGGTGTGCGCTTTATTAATTCATCAAATTTTTCAGTTGGATAAGGATTTATGCTGTGTGAAAACTCACCGTCCTCATCATATTCACAATCGACGCCTTCGACACTCGCAGGATCTTGGAATTCACCAGCAAACTTCTGACTTGCCGCACCATCAGAAATACACCATGGGCAAATGGCGTCAATATTTTTTACTGAATAAAAAGGGCTCTCATAATAAATACCAGTCAGTTGCCCACAACAATCACAGGTTACCGTTTTGTCTGTAAGGAATGCCCCCGTATTGACGGGATTAGGGTGGTATCTAAACGTGGGGAGCTTTCGGTTATTAAGTGCCATAAATACGTTCCTTGCAAGTTAAGCCGTAAATACACACGGAGCAGATGGATCAGCGTACCACAGTAATGCGTTGAGTTGGGGCTAATGTCTGCATGAAAGATAGATAAACAATAGCGCATTATTTTGTTCAATTTAATTGAATGAGTTTAGCGATTTTATTAGCTTTAACTCAAATAATATTTGGGGATATGATACCTCCATCGAAGGCAACACGGGTTGCCTCCTCAAATAAACACTGAAGGAATTATATTATGAACATGTTTAAAACGTTAATGGCAGCTTCTGTATTATCTATGATGGCATTCGGCGCATCAGCCGCAACCATAACAGCAACAGGTGATACACTGGATTCAGCAGAAGCGATAATTGCAGCTAAAGCAAAAGCAGCGGGTGCAGAGAGTTACACAATCACCAGTGCGCGTATGGGGAATGTTGTTACTATGAGTGCTGAAACTAAGTAGTTAGATAATAAAAAACTTATTGAAATATTTTATCTAAAATGGCGCTTGCTCGGTTTTTATCTATAAGCGCCATTAATAAAATTATCTTCTATACTGAATAATATCACTGCCCCTGTTTAAAGGAGTTGTTGCGATGAGTTTCAAATATAACCGTTTAGATAAAGACAATGCCGCAGTATTACTTGTTGACCACCAAACAGGATTGCTATCATTGGTTCGGGACCAAGACCCCGATAAGTTTAAAAATAGTGTGTTAGCATTAGCCGATCTTGCCAAATATTTTAACCTACCAACGATTCTAACGACATCCTTTGAGAATGGCCCTAATGGCCCATTAATTCCTGAATTAAAACAACTATTTCCAGATGCCCCTTATATTGCGCGTCCTGGGCAAATCAATGCTTGGGATAATGAACAGTTTGTGAAAGCGGTGAAAGCAACAGGCAAAAAACAGTTAATTATTGCGGGTGTGGTGACGGAAGTGTGTGTGGCATTCCCTGCGTTGTCTGCTTTAGAGGAAGGCTATGAAGTGTTCGTAATAACGGATGCATCGGGGACTTTCAACCCCATTACACGTGATGCAGCTTGGGACAGAATGTCTAAAGCGGGTGCTCAATTGATGAGTTGGTTTGGTGCGGCATGCGAATTACACCGTGACTGGCGTAATGACGTGGAAGGTTTAGGAACTTTATTCTCAAACCATATCCCTGATTATCGTAACCTTATGACCAGCTATGCGTTGCTTTCAGAGAAAAAATAGTTTTTATTTTAACCTGATGACAAATATATCAACCCTCAGTGCCAAATGGTATTGAGGGTTGTTCTTTATGCTTCAGAAATGATTGTTAACCATCACATAAAATGAGTGCTATGGTATACTTGCCCACTGTTTTTCTTTGGCTCTTTGTTTTTTGGGGCTATTCCATTGATTTTATAAAGCAAGCAAACCATGCAACAAATAACACCTAAACAAGGTTATCAAAACTTAAACCGCTTTTCCGTTGCGCCGATGCTCGATTGGACAGATCGCCATTGCCGTTATTTCCATCGCTTATTAAGCAAAAACACTTTGCTGTACACCGAAATGGTGACAACAGGGGCGATTATTTATGGGAAAGGGGATTACCTTGCGTTTAGTGAAGAAGAACACCCTGTTGCGTTGCAGCTAGGTGGAAGCGACCCTGCGGCGCTAGCTCAGTGCGCTAAGTTGGCCGAGGAACGTGGCTATGATGAAATCAACTTAAACGTGGGGTGCCCATCAGATCGTGTTCAAAATGGCCGTTTTGGCGCATGCTTGATGGGCGATGCCCAGTTAGTAGCGGATTGCATCAAAGGGATGCAGGATGTTGTATCCATTCCAGTCACGGTTAAAACACGTATTGGTATTGATGAGCAAGATAGCTACGAATTTTTGTGTGATTTTATCGAAACAGTTTCCACTCAAGGTGGCTGTGAAATGTTTATTATCCATGCCCGTAAAGCATGGTTATCCGGCTTAAGCCCGAAAGAAAACCGTGAAATTCCCCCGTTAGATTACCCTCGTGTTTATCAGTTAAAGCGCGATTTCCCGCATTTAACGATGGCGATTAACGGCGGCATTAAAACATTAGAAGAAGCAAAAGAGCATCTTCAGCATTTAGATGGCGTAATGGTAGGTCGTGAAGCTTATCAAAACCCGTCCATTTTAACGGCGGTTGATAACCAGTTATTTGGTGAACACTTTCCTGTCACTAATGGTGTGGATGCGGTGCGTGCGATGTATCCGTATATTGAAAATGAATTGTCCAAAGGCGCTTATTTAGGTCATATGACGCGGCATATGTTAGGGATCTTCCAAGGCATTCCCGGTGCTCGCCAATGGCGTCGCCATTTAAGTGAAAACGCCCACAAAAAAGGGGCTGATTTAGCGGTCGTTGAGCAGGCCTTGGCGTTTGTGACTCGCGGTGAATAGCGCATTGATGATAAAGAAAAAGCGCCAGTGTTGACGCTTGAGGTTGTTGACAAAGTGGGATAAAAGCGTGGTTTTTCCCACTTTGTGTTATTAGGCGAAAATCAATAAATTGATTTTCCTCGTTTATTTTCAAAACCTATTCAGACTGCCGCCAAACATGTTGTGTTTGCCTGCAGTCTGAAGCGCCAGTGTTGGCGCTTTTTTATCGACGAAAAATCATGACGGGATAAGCAAACTTGACCCTTGGGTTTTTCTCGATTCAAGGGTGGTGTGGGCTTTTTGCGCATCTTTCAAGGCAAAAATTTGTGATTGCGGTACATCCACATTCACGTTGCCACTTAAAATCATATCAAACAACGCATTACTGGCTTGGTCTAGCTCAGCACGGTTGGTGACATACACCGCAAGTGATGGGCGAGTGACATATAAACCGCCTTTTTGGTTTAAAATCCCCAAATTTACGCCAGTAACAGGGCCCGATGCATTACCAAAACTGACCATCAATCCGCGGCGTTTTAGCGAATCTAAAGAGGCAAGCCATGTGGATTGCCCCACTGAGTCGTATGCTACACTGACTTTTTGCCCCTGTGTGATCGCTTTAACGCGTTCCGCGATGTCTTCAGTCTGGTAATTAATCACTTCCCATGCACCTGCGTCTTTTGCACGTAGTGCTTTATCCGCAGAACCAACTGTACCAATCATTTTTGCCCCCAGTGCTTTGGCCCATTGGCAGGCAATTAAGCCCACACCGCCTGCGGCAGCGTGAAACAAAAACATTTCATCACGTTGGAGTTGGTATGTTTGATGGAATAAATAATAAACGGTCATCCCTTTTAATGAACTCGCGGCGGCTTGTTCAAAACTAATGCCATCCGGCAAATGGGCAACTGCGTGCTCAGGCACATTGTGTACCTCGCTGTATGCGCCGAGTGGGCCTTGTGCGTACACCACGCGGTCACCGGGTTTGAAGCCAGTGACGTGAGCACCTGTTTTCACGACCACACCAGCGGCTTCCGTACCAAGGCCACTTGGTAGTTTCGCTACAGGGTAGAGGCCGCTGCGAACATAGGTGTCGATATAATTGATGCCGATTGCGCGGTTTTCGATTTGAATTTCATTATCAGCAGGTGCGGTTGGGGAATACTCTACAAAGTTTAGAACCTCAACGCCGCCATGCTGCGTGAACTCGATACGTTTTGCCATGACAATCTCCAATAAGGATCATTCGTTATTGTTTACAATATCAATCGTTTTACTATAACGCCATGTTTTAGTCAGAAGAATTATTGGTTTGTGCTTTTTGTCGCAAACGTTATTAGGCAATTCTCTGGTAGGGAGGCGCAAAGAATGCCACAACAAAAATCAGATTGGCGTATACTAGAAGCTGTTCGTTAATTATAGACTTGGATGCAAATGTATGGCTAAAAAACCCTCATCGAATTTTAAAACAGATGCCCCTCGAGACCACCAAATGGAAGGCTTGAAACTTCCACCGCACTCTCTTGAGGCGGAGCAATCTGTTTTGGGAGGATTGATGTTGGATAACGAACGTTGGGATACCGTCTCTGAGCGAGTCACCCACGCTGACTTTTTTAGTCGCCCTCACCGCACGATTTTCTCGCAGATGCAATTATTGCTAGAGCGAGGCAAGCCTATCGACTTAATTACTTTGTCGGAATCGTTAGAGCAAGAAGGTGAACTCGATAGCGTAGGGGGCTTTGCCTATTTAGCCGAGTTGTCAAAAAATACGCCAAGTGCGGCGAATATTAATGCTTATGCCGATATTGTTCGCGAACGTGCGGTTGTGCGCGATATGATTTCTGTTGCTAATGAAATCGCGGATGCGGGTTACGACCCACAAGGGCGCAGCAGTGAAGACCTGTTGGATTTAGCCGAAAGTAAGGTTTTCCAAATCGCGGAATCCCGAGCAAACAAAGATGAAGGGCCAAAAGGCATTGAAGCCATTTTATCTGAAACTGTCGAAAAGATAGAGCAGCTCTACCAGCAACCTCATGATGGGGTAACAGGGGTTTCTACGGGGTATCAAGATCTTGATAAGAAAACGGCAGGGTTACAAGGTTCAGACTTAATTATCGTGGCAGCACGTCCATCAATGGGGAAAACCACCTTTGCGATGAACTTATGTGAAAATGCGGCGATGACAGAAGAAAAGCCTGTGCTTATCTTCAGCTTGGAGATGCCCGGTAACCAGATCATGATGCGTATGCTCGCCTCACTTTCTCGTGTTGACCAAACACGTATCCGTACTGGTCAATTAGATGATGAGGATTGGGCGCGAATTTCCAGCACCATGGGTATTTTGATGGAAAAACGTAACATGTACATCGATGACTCATCAGGCCTGACGCCAACAGAGGTGCGCTCCCGTGCGAGGCGTATTTACCGTGAACATGGTGGCTTAAGTCTTATCATGATTGACTACCTCCAGTTAATGCGAGTACCTTCGCTTTCTGATAACCGTACCCTTGAAATTGCCGAAATTTCGCGCTCACTCAAAGCATTAGCGAAAGAGCTCAATGTACCTGTGGTGGCATTATCACAGTTAAACCGTAGCCTAGAGCAGCGTGCGGATAAGCGCCCAGTTAACTCTGACTTGCGTGAATCAGGGTCTATCGAGCAAGATGCGGACTTGATCATGTTTATCTACCGTGATGAAGTTTACCACGACAACAGCGAGCTTAAAGGTGTCGCTGAGATTATTATCGGTAAACAGCGTAACGGGCCAATTGGTACAGTGCGGTTGACGTTTAACGGGCAGTGGTCGCGCTTCGATAACTATGCAGGGCCGGCATATAACGATGAAGACTAAAAAATACTCGTCATATTTTGCGCTGTCGCGGTGTTGGCTGCACTCAGCTACGCGAGTCACATACTTGTGTATGCTCCCCGCGATATCTTCGTTTGCCGCCTAGCGACACCTCAAACTATTTAGAGTATTGGAAATAGGGCGTTGGAATTCGAGTGTTTGAACTAGAGTATTAAAATTAAATGGTTCATAAAATAATATCTAATGGAAATTAGAGTATTAGCGTGTTTGTCATATTTTGCGCTGTCACGGTGTTGGCTGCACTCAGCTACGCGAGTCACATACTTGTGCGTGCTCCCCACGATATCTTCGTTTGCCGCCTAGCGACAACCCAAACTATTTAGCGTATTGGAAATAGGGCGTTGGAATTCGAGTGTTTGAACTAGAGTATTAAAATTAAATGGTTCATAAAATAATATCGGATGGAAATTAGAGTATTAGCGTGTTTGTCATATTTTGCGCTGTCGCGGTGTTGGCTGCACTCAGCTACGCGAGTCACATACTTGTGTATGCTCCCCACGATATCTTCGTTTGCCACCTAGCGACACCTCAAACTATTTAGCGTATTGGAAATAGGGCGTTGGAATTCGAGTGTTTGAACTAGAGTATTAAAATTAAATGGCTCATAAAATAATATCTAATGGAAATTAGAGTATTAGCGTGTTTGTCATATTTTGCGCTGTCGCGGTGTTGGCTGCACTCAGCTACGCGAGTCACATACTTGTGCGTGCTCCCCACGATATCTTCGTTTGCCGCCTAGCGACAACCCAAAACGATTTAGCGAATTAAAATTAGAGCATAAAATAAAACGATTCATAAAATAATATCTAATGGAAATTGATCTTTTTTAGCGTATAACAAATAGAGAATATATTGAGCTGCCAAAGGGCAGCTTAATTTTTAGTGGGTATAGAGAAAACGAACGAGGAAACAATGAAAGCGGCAACCGCATTGATAAACCGCCGCGCTCTGCGACACAACTTGCAACGGGTAAAAGAGATTGCGCCTAATAGCCAACTGATTGCAGTTGTTAAAGCAAACGCTTATGGCCATGGATTAGTTGGGGTGGGAAGTGCAGTGGAAGCGCTAGTAGATGGCTTTGGCGTAGCAAGGTTGAATGAAGCATTACTATTGCGTCAACATGGCATCACAAAACCGATTGTCTTGCTGGAAGGTTTTTTTGAGCAAGCAGACTTAGTGTTGATGGCGGAGCATAAGATAGATACGGTTATTCACTGTGTTGAACAGCTTGAAATGCTTGAAACGGCTAAGTTGTCCCACTCTCTTAAAGTTTGGATGAAACTCGATACGGGGATGCACCGCCTTGGTGTATTGCCAAAAGAGGCTGACGCTTTTTATCAACGTTTACAACGCTGCCAACATGTCGCACTACCGATTAATATTGTGAGCCATTTTTGCCAAGCCGATGCGCCACAGTTGCCAACAACCCAACGACAAATCGACTGTTTTAAACAGTTTATTGCAGGCAAAGAGGGGGAGAAGTCCATTGCGGCGTCTGCCGGTATCCTATTATGGCCTGAAGCTCACTATGACTGGGTTCGCCCTGGGATCATGATGTATGGTGCTTCACCTCAAGAAGGAAAAAGTGCCGCAGACTTTGGTTTGCAGCCAGTGATGACTTTAAAATCCACTTTAATTGCCGTGAGAGAACATTTCGCAGGTCAATGTGTTGGCTATGGTGAAACCTGGTGTAGTGACAAAGATACTCGCCTTGGTGTTGTTGCCATTGGTTATGGTGATGGTTATCCACGTAATGTGCCATCAGGAACACCTGTGTTGGTTAATGGGCGAAAAGTGCCCATTATTGGCCGTATTTCGATGGACATGACTGTCGTGGATTTGGGGGCAAATGCCACCGATAAAGTGGGGGATGAGGTGATTTTGTGGGGGAATGGACTGCCAGTTGAAGAAATTGCCGCACAAACGGGTATTATCAACTATGAGCTACTCACTAAATTGACCTCGCGTGTTGCAATGGAATATGTAGACGAATAGTCAACAAAGGGTTATTTTCAAGTAACAACGTAAAACAGCGCTGAGTAACGCAATGAGCGCTTACATCATTAAGCGCTAAATAATGATTAGGAGATGTCCTGTGTTTGAACATGTTGATGCTTATCCGGGCGACCCAATTCTGTCGTTAATGGATGAATTTAATAAAGATACTCGTGATAACAAAATTAATCTGAGTATTGGCCTTTATTACGATGGTGAAGGGAAAACGCCTGAACTGGCAACGGTGAGTACCGCGAAAGCGTCATTAAACAAACTGCCTGCGAGTGCCTCGTTATATTTGCCGATGGAAGGCTTGAAAGATTATCGCCTTGAACTGCAAAAACTGGTCTTTGGTGACGATTGTCCGTTGATTGCCCAAGAGCGTATTGCGACGGTACAAACCATTGGTGGATCGGGCGCATTAAAAATCGGCGCGGACTTCCTACATCAGTACTACCCTGATTCAGACGTGTGGTGCAGTGACCCAACATGGGAAAACCATGCTTCCATTTTCGCTGGTGCCGGTACAAAAGTTCACTATTACCCGTACTTTGATGAAAAAACTAAAGGTGTTAAATTTGATGAAATGCTGGCAACATTCAAGAAATTACCAGCTAATAGCATCATTTTAATGCATCCATGCTGTCATAACCCAACAGGATCTGATTTAACGCCAGCACAATGGGATGAAGTCACTAAAGTGGCTGTTGAGCGTAAACTGATCCCATTCTTAGATATTGCTTATCAAGGTTTTGCTGAAGGTATCAACGAAGATGCCTATGCTATCAGAACGATGGTTAAAGCAGGTTTACCTGTATTTGTTAGTAATTCATTCTCTAAAATTTTTGGTATCTACGGTGAGCGTGCTGGTGGATTATCGGTTATTTGCGAAAACCCTGATGAGCGTGACCGCGTATTAGGTCAGCTTAAAGCGGGTGTGCGTCGTTTATATTCAAGCCCTCCATCAAATGGGGCAAAAATTGTGGCGGCGGTGTTGACCAACAGTGCAGAAAAAGCGAAATGGCTAGCGGAAGTAGAAGAAATGCGTTTACGTATTTTAGACATGCGCACTGTGCTAGTGGAAGAGTTGAAAAAAGCACTACCAAGCAAAAACTTCGACCACTTATTGAAACAGCGTGGGATGTTCAGCTATACCGGCTTTACTAAAGAGCAAGTCGCTCGCTTAAAAGATGAATTTGCAGTGTATTTAGTCGGTACGGGGCGCGTGTGTATGGCGGGGGTTAACCGCCACAATGTAAAACGTATCGTTGAGGCATTTGCGGCGGTTAGCCAATAATTATTTGCTAATTAATACATTATTGATAAACGCAGGTGAAGGCCTGCGTTTTCTGACTTACCATTAATAGCCGCGCTCTAAAATGGTTTTTAAGAACCTTGAAGTATGGGATTTTTCGCATTCAGCCACTTCTTCTGGTGTACCTGCAATGAGAATTTCACCACCTCCGCTGCCCCCTTCAGGGCCTAAATCGACAATCCAGTCTGCGGTTTTAATCACATCAAGGTTGTGTTCAATGACGACAATGGTATTGCCTTGGTCACGCAATTGATGCAGAACCACTAAAAGCTGTTGGATATCTGCAAAGTGCAGACCTGTGGTTGGCTCATCCAAAATATAAATCGTTTGCCCAGTGCCGCGTTTCGATAACTCTTTTGCCAGTTTAACGCGCTGCGCTTCACCACCAGATAATGTGGTGGCGGACTGACCAAGGCGAATATAGGATAACCCTACATCCATTAAGGTTTGCAGTTTACGCGCAAGGGCAGGAACTGCATCAAAGAATTCACGGGATTCTTCGATGGTCATATCGAGAACTTCATGAATGCTCTTGCCTTTATATTTAATTTCTAAGGTTTCGCGGTTATAGCGCTTGCCTTTACACTGGTCGCAAGGCACGTAGACATCAGGCAAAAAGTGCATCTCAACCTTGATGACGCCATCACCCTGACAAGCCTCACAGCGCCCCCCTTTTACGTTAAAACTAAAGCGCCCTGGATTGTACCCACGGGTACGAGATTCTGGTACGCCAGCAAATAACTCACGAATAGGTGTAAATACCCCCGTGTAAGTTGCAGGGTTTGAACGTGGTGTTCGTCCGATTGGGCTTTGGTCAATATCAATGACTTTATCGAAATGCTCCAAGCCTTCAACATCCAAATAGGGCGCAGGAGTAATAGTCGTTGCCCCATTTAATTGGCGTTGAGCAATAGGGAATAATGTGTCGTTGATCAGTGTGGATTTGCCTGAGCCTGATACGCCAGTAATACAGGTAAATAGCCCGACTGGTATTTTTAATGTCACATTTTTTAGGTTGTTGCCTTTCGCGCCGAACACCGTCAACATTTTGTCTTTATTGACAGGAACACGTTGTTTAGGAATTTCAATTCTACGTTCGCCACTTAAGAACTTACCGGTTAAGGACTCTGGGTTAGCAACAATATCTTCCAATGTACCTTGAGCCACAATTTGGCCACCATGTACCCCAGCACCAGGGCCAATATCAATCACATGATCAGCGGCACGGATGGCGTCTTCGTCGTGTTCTACGACGATCACGGTATTGCCTAAGTCACGAAGATGGATCAAGGTTTCTAATAGGCGATCGTTATCTCGCTGATGCAGACCAATTGACGGCTCATCAAGCACGTACATCACCCCCACTAAACCCGCTCCAATTTGACTTGCAAGGCGAATACGTTGTGCTTCTCCCCCCGATAAAGTGTCTGCTGAGCGTGATAAACTTAAGTAGTTTAAGCCTACGTTCACTAAGAATTTGAGACGATCACTTATCTCTTTCAGTACTTTTTCTGCGATTTTCGCACGTTGCCCACTGAGCTTTAAGTTTTGGAAAAACGCCATGGCATGGCCAATACTGTAATCTGCGATTTCAGGTAACGTGGTGTTTTCAACAAAGACAAAGCGTGCTTCTTTACGTAAACGAGTTCCGTTACAAGAGACACAAGGGCGATTACTGATGTATTTTGCGAGTTCCTCACGAACAGCGGTAGATTCCGTTTCTTTATAACGGCGTTCCATATTATTGAGGACACCTTCAAATGGATGGCGGCGAACGGTAATGTCCCCGCGATCATTACGGTATTTAAACTCAATCGATTCTTTGCCTGAACCATACAAAATGATTTTTTGCACAGCGGGACTGAGGGAGCTATAAGGGGCTTCGACATCAAATTTATAGTGTTCGGCTAATGACATTAGCATCTGGAAATAATAAAAATTACGGCGATCCCAGCCGCGGATTGCCCCACCAGCTAAAGAGATTTCCGTATTTTGCAGTACGCGCTCGGGGTCAAAAAATTGCTGAACGCCTAAACCATCACAGCTTGGGCAAGCTCCTGCTGGGTTATTAAAGGAAAATAGGCGCGGTTCTAATTCCACCATGCTATAGCCACAAACGGAGCAAGCAAAGTTTGCAGAAAACACCAGCTCTTCTGCTTTTGCATCGTCCATATCGGCAACAATAGCGGTACCACCAGAAAGCTCCAGTGCAGTTTCAAAAGATTCGGCTAGACGCTGAGCAATGTCATCTCGGATTTTAAAACGATCCACTACCACTTCGATGGTGTGTTTTTTCTGTAATTCGAGTTTCGGTGGATCTGATAAGTCACAAACTTCGCCATCAATTCGCGCACGGATATAACCTTGGCTCGCTAAGTTATCGAGTAATTTAACATGCTCTCCTTTGCGATCTTTGACGACAGGCGCGAGCAACATCATGCGGCGATCGGTGGGTTGTGCTAAAACGTTATCAACCATTTGGCTGACAGTTTGAGCCGCTAATGGAATATCATGATCAGGGCAACGTGGCTCACCCACCCGTGCAAATAGCAACCGTAGGTAGTCATGAATTTCAGTGATAGTTCCTACCGTTGAGCGCGGGTTATGAGATGTGGATTTTTGTTCAATCGAAATTGCGGGAGAGAGCCCTTCAATATGGTCTACATCAGGCTTTTCCATTAAAGATAGAAACTGCCGTGCATAAGCGGATAGAGACTCAACATACCGACGCTGTCCCTCTGCATATAGAGTATCAAAAGCTAAAGAGGATTTTCCTGAACCAGATAACCCCGTGATAACAATCAGCTTGTCACGAGGAATAACGAGATTGATATTTTTCAGATTATGCGTGCGTGCGCCGCGGACTTCGATATTATCCATTTACCACTTCCCGGATGATTTGATATTGAACAATCGGAAGCGATCATTATCACATATTTTTCCCTGAATGGATATACAGTACTCGTCATATTTTCTTGCTCGTTATATTTAAGCTCGCAGCATTGTTGATTGTATTCAGCGAGGTAGCCCATATACCGTGTAGATCCCGTACAATCTGTGTATTTGCCACCTCGTGGTGAATTAAACGATTTAGAGTAGGGGGGCTTTTGAGATTGAAAATAACAAGTCAGTTCAAGAGAGGGAATAATGTGTAGGAAGGCGTGATACGGATAAATAATATTGTGTCTATACTGAAAAGGTCACAATGAAATTTCACTTAAATTTGGAAAGCGTTTCGCAAGTTTTATCGTGTAATTTCAATTGTTGGTGCAAATCGGTTCGGTCGTTGGTAAACTTCACGGCTAATCCAGAGATTAAAATTCAATGCATCAGGAGTAATAAATGGCCAGCAGAGGCGTAAATAAAGTAATTCTTATCGGTAACCTAGGACAAGATCCTGAAATCCGTTATATGCCTAACGGCGGAGCTGTGGCAAACCTGACTCTGGCAACTTCTGAAAGTTGGCGCGACAAGCAAACTGGCGAGATGCGTGAAAAAACAGAATGGCATCGCGTGGTGATTTTCGGCAAATTAGCTGAAGTTGCGGGTGAATATCTGAAAAAAGGTTCACAAGTCTATATCGAAGGTTCTCTGCAAACGCGTAAATGGCAAGACCAAAGCGGTCAAGATCGTTACACAACTGAAGTGGTTGTTAATATTGGCGGCTCTATGCAAATGTTGGGTGGTCGTGGTGGCGATGCGTCATCACAAGGCCAGGGTGGTCAAGGTGGTTGGGGTCAACCTCAACAACCACAAGCCGCACAACAATTCAGTGGCGGCGGAGCCCCAGCTCGCTCACAAGCGGCTGCCCCGCAAACCAATGAACCACCAATGGATTTCGATGATGATATTCCGTTCTAAAGGGAATACGTTTATAGATGTTAAAAAGCTTCATAGTATTTTCTTTACCTTATTGAATTAAAATAAACGAAGAAAAAATTAGGCCTCATATATCAATATATGTGAGGCCTTTTTGTTATGCCTGAAAAGATGTCGACCTATATTAGGACTCGTTAGGCTATAGTGGGTTTTACAAGTTAGCGGTTGAAAAGAGGAAGGGAAATTTGAACAAAGCGTTACAATTTTTGATTATAAAGTTGCGTTAAGTAACAAGTAAAGATCATAAAATCTACATAACCCTTATTAAGAGTTATATGGGTGATATAAATATTGCATATAATCAATATCTTGTTGAGTTTTCATGTTCGCTATATTTTATCCTTAGTTGTAATTAATTAAATTTTGTTACTGGTCAGTAATGTGGATTATTGATAGAGAAATAAATTTATGTTTTGTTTTACATTTTTATATTTATTGACATAATTTATATTCTATTAGAATGAGGCGAGTGATATTAATATCAGTAAGGTTTAATTAACATTATGATAATATGGTTATTTTCACAATAAGTGGCATTTACTAATAACCAAATAAGCTGAAATATTTTTTTTCAAAAAAACACATATTACAATTACTGTTGAATCTGAAACGTGGAAACCCAAGAAAATTATTTTTATCTTATTTTACTCTACATTGGGATTTATATTTTTTGTTTTTGTTTTGGTTTTTATTAAAAATAATAAAATGTTTTGTTTTTATTTTTAATTAATCCTAAATAGGGATAAAAAAGTATAATGTTTATAGCATTATAAGGCTTAATGCTTGTCACTTTAATTAAAGTGATATTGAATTTATATTATTGTTGTGCTTATAATCGCCATTGCCTTATTAGGTGATTAGACTTTATTAATAAAATCTAATTTATTCTAATTCAATTTTATTTAGTATTTAGAAATAAGGAAATCATATGAAACTGTTAAATGCTATTGATGCATCAAAGGTGATTGGCGGAACAGCACCTGTATGTAATACATCTTATAATTCTGTTGTTGTTGGCGGCGGAAATGCAAGTTGTCAAGCAATCACTAAATGTACTGACAAGCATGGTGAAGTTAGTTATAAAACGCAACCTGCTCCAGGTAAATGCCAAGCATAATTAATTAGTTATAAGATAACTATAAAGCATGCTGAAGAGTTGTCTTCGCATGCTTTTCTTTAATTAAATGGTAAAATTGCATGCATAAGAAAATATCTAATTTAGCGATTGTTACGTATACCCTGTTCATTATTTTAATTTCTGTTCTTACAACAGTTTTGTTTTATCATATTTTTATTTTTGAAACATTTAAAGATAACAGTGAAAGCCAGAAGACATTTTTTGAATTCCCATTGGATAAAGTATCATCGAGCCCAATAAAAGAAGATAATAGTATTATCGAAGTTATGTCCTACGGATGTTATTACTGCGCAACTAATAACGATGCTATCATGGAATTTGCCAATCAGTTTTCACAAGAGGGAAATTTTAGTGTAATTCATTTGGCAAAAAAATATACAGGATTAGCGGCTTACTCTCCTATTTTTGCAACGTTAGAAGAAATGAACATAGAGTCTGAACTGCGCTCAGATATTTTCAATGCTATTTTAAATGAAAACATCAATTTTAAAAATAATGACGAACTTTTGAATTGGCTAAAGCAACACAATGTTGACACTGAAAAATACCTTGAAGTTAGTAAAAGCTCAGCTGTATCCGAAAAGTTAGATTACATGGAAAGTATTGCAGAGTTTTATGATATTACAGCAACACCAGCATTTATTATCAATAAGCGGTATGTCGTTTATCAAGACCGTGATTTTCCTGAGTTCACAAAATATATGGCTAAGCTTTTTGAGCAGAGTAAGCAGGAGTAAGCGTGGGGCGGTTTATTGTTGTTTGGCTAGTATTCAGTATCAAAAAACTAATTGATTTATTATCGCTATATACAGCTAAATTAAATAATTTTTTTGTTGCCTGTTTTCGTATCATATTACGTTATATGCCGGCACCATTAGTATTAGCAATGACTTATGCGTTATGTCGTTTAGGGGTTATTGGCAGAAATTACCGTAACCGAAGTAAAGTTGCTACTCAAAATTACCAATGTTTAACAGAGAAACCTGATTATATTGATGCGGCTTGGATTGCGGTACGGCGTTATATATTAGAAGAAGGGGCAACATGGGGGCAGAACAAACAAATTATGTCTCAAATTCAAGTTTGCACACGCAAACTTGATGAGGTAGTTGCCCCTCTGCACCAAAAAAATATACCCGTTATCCTCGCGCCATTACACATGGTTTCTGATGTATTAGCCACCATTGTGGGAGCGGGAACTACACCTCGAAACGCAACTGTTATTGTTTCTTCAAGTGCTGAGCAAGATAAATTTGATAATGCTGCTCGTATTCTTGGCGGCGTTAATCTGTCTTATTGCTCCATCCATCAAGAAGATAAATCTTTGGCAAAAGAGCTAATGAATTTAATGGCAGAAACGGCTTCAGGGCTGAAAAATATGATTATTTTTCCTGATATTACGCCTGACTATACGATTCATACAGGGGAAGGAATAAATAATAAACTCACATGTCGATTATTTAATCGCCCAGCAAAATTACACAGTGGGTTAGTTCGCTTATCTAGCGTGATTTCTGCACAAGTGGTTTTCTATAATTTGTATTGTAAAAACGGCATACAAATCAACATTCATGCACCAGTGCCAGCAAAAGATATTGCGACACAGATGCCAGTTATTATTGAAAACGTGATTAGAGATTACCCGAATGATTGGCTTTTATGGCATAGCCATTCACTTTATTTTATTAATCATTAAGCACTTATGAACAAGATTATCCCGAATACCGTTTATCAAGAAGAGACTAATGAATGTGGGTTAGCCTGCATTTCAATGTTGGCGCACACACAAGGTGTGGCAGTTTCATTGGATACTTTACGTGAGCGTTATCCAGCAACAGATCACGGGACCTCTCTATTACAACTTTCCTCAATATTAAACGACTATGGAATTGCCACTGTGCCAATTCTTTTTGAACATGATGAACTTAATAGCATTCCTCTTCCTGCTATTTTGCATTATGGGGCAAATCATTTTGTGATTTTAGCCTATCGTAAAGGAAACAATGTATGTGTGATTAATCCAGCAATTGGTCAGCAGTGGTTACCCTATTCGGCATTAAAATTAGAAATTAGCGGTTATGCCCTGATTTTAGATCCCAATCATCAATCAAGTTCAATTGAGACCTCGTCTTTAACCGATAAGCACCCGAAAACGCAGCGGCGTCCTCAGGGGATGATGAGTTTAAAAGAAACCAGCACTATATCGGGAATTTATTGGCTAATGCTTCTGACTTTTTTGGTCGGTTTGACGCTATTTATTATGCCAATTATGGTGAGTAATGCAGTCAATGAAGCCTTTTCAGATATAGAAAACGCAAATTTTCCCTATGGGTTATTTATTTTAGCTTTTGTGCTGGCATCTTTGTTAGCGCTTGGCGTTAGGATTATCACTGAAAAGTTTATTAAGCATTTTGTGTTAATTAATAGTGGAGCCGGTTTTTCTCGATTATTAAGTAATCCATTACGTTTTTTTGAAAAACGCGCGCCGGGTGATGTTTTTAGTCGGTTTATGGCTTGGCAAACCGCGATGACACAAAAAATCGAGCTTGATAATCAGCTACGAACAGACTGGGTGATTGGTATCATCGCCCTTGCTGTGATGTTTTGGATAGCCCCGGTTTTAGCGGCTATTTCGTCAGTTGGTGTGACCGTAATGGGGTTGATCAGTGTTTGGGCAATTATTCGAGACCGTTGGTACACCCAACAATTACAGTTAAAAACAGCTGCTCTAAATGATTTTTTTATGGAAACTCTTCAGGGGATCTTAACCGTTAAGGCGAGTGGTTTAGAAGAGCAACGAAAAATACAATTTGCGTGGTTAAGCCGTGACTTATTCACTTGCATGCAAAAAAGAAATATTTATGAACAAGTTAAAGGAACGCTATATCAGTTAACAGGTAGCTTGGAAATGGTGGTTTTTATGCTAGTCATACTGCCAATGGTTGCAAGCAAAATGATATCTCTAGGTGATTTTTTTGCATATAGCTTTATTCGCCAGATTTTCACGTCTTATATTACGCGAATTTTTTATTCAATAATTCATAAATCACAATTGCATATTATTGATACGCGAGCACACAGTTTATTTCCTGAACAGATTTCACTACCAGTGAGTTCTGCCTATGCTGAAGTATCAAATGGAAAGGCTTTGCACTTAAGATTTGAGCAATTAAGTTTTAGCTACGACCCAGCAAAACCAATTTTAAACAATATTTACTTGGATTTGCCAGCAAGGGCACAAATTGCGATTGTGGGAGAGTCCGGCGCAGGGAAAAGCACCTTACTGCGAATTATTGCTGGGTTGATACCGCTTCAAAGTGGAACTTGTTTTTCAGGAGAGGAAACACTTGTTCATCAGCAGCTTGCTCAATTAGTGTGTCTACAAAGCCAAGAAGATATTCTATTTAATGCTTCAGTTGGAGAAAATATAACGCTATTTGCGCCAAATATTCAGGAAAAAGAGCAAAAAGTCATTAATCATTTGTTGAAAAGTCTTGTTTTGGATTCTGTTATTAACAGTTTGCCAGGTGGGATAAATGCGCTTATTAGGGAAAGTCATAGTGCTTTATCTTTGGGGCAACGTCAGCGTTTGTTATTAGCTCGTTCAATGTATAGCAACAAGCCAATATTATTACTTGATGAGCCAACAGCTAATTTGGATGAAGAAACCGCAACTAAAGTGATCGACGCTATTCAAACTCATTGCCATAAAACAGGGAAAACGTTGGTTGTCGTCACACACAGTGACAACATCACCGCCAAGTTTGATACCGTTTATCAGATAGTCGATGGCGAACTGGCATTGAAAAATAACAGTAAGCAGGTTGGTTTTGTTCATCAAGCTTCTTCGTTGAGTCAACCCAATGAACAGCTGGCTTAAGCGTATTTTCAAACGGTCAAGGTTGTTCTTGATGCTGATGCTCATGTTGGTGTTTGCCATGGTGGCTTACATCACAGTGTTGCTGTCGCAGCCCCAACAAAATGAACAAACGCAAGTCGTCACAGTTGACCGTGGTGATATAGAAAAAGTCATTATGGTCACAGGGACATTAAAACCATCTGTACAAGTGAATGTAGGTGCCCAAGTTAATGGGCAAATAAAATATTTATATGCAAAACAAGGTGATAAAGTCTTTAAGGGACAAATCCTTGCGGAGATAGACCCAGCCATTCAAAAATCTGATTTACGTAATGCTATCGCAAAACTATCTAGTGTGCGGGCTCAAAAAGCGTCTTCAGAAGCCATGTTACTTCAATATCGAAAAGCCTTTGAGCGACAAAAAAAATTACGCCGTGATGGTTCTGGTGTTGAAAGTGATTATGAGCAAGCACAAGCTCAGTATGAAGCGCAGAAGTATCAAGTAAAAATGAATGAAGCATTAATTGTTCAGTCTGAAATGGAAGTTGAAACAGCTAATGCTAATTTGAGTTACACCCAGATTATGGCGCCTATTGAAGGTGAGGTACTGGGGATAGTGGCAAATGAAGGACAAACTATTGTCTCCTCACAAACGGCTCCAACAATTTTAGTTTTAGCTAATCTTGATAAGATGCAAGTACAAACGCGTATTTCTGAAGCAGATATTCAGTTGGTAAATTCAGGGCAACCTTTATCTTTTTATGTACTTGCAGATCCGGAAAAACGTTATGAAGGGACTATGGGGTATGTTCAGCCAGTACCACAAGAAGCCCTAGAAGAACGAAATATTACTAACCCAAATAATCAACAAAATAATGCTGTGTATTACACAGGAACATTTGAGGTTGATAATAAAAACCGTGCGTTAAAAACGTCTATGACGGCTCAAGTCTTTATTCGTGTAGCTGAAGCAAAAGGGGTTGTTCGTTTACCCGTTATGGCGCTAGGTCGTTCTATTGCAGCTAACGAATATGAAGTAACCGTTTTTAAAGATAATCAACGTATAACCCGAACAGTGACCATTGGGATCTCTGACCGTCAGTTTGTCCAAGTAGTTGATGGCGTTGATGAAGGTGAGCAAGTCGTTGTTACCAATGCAATAGGAGCAAATTAATGGTTCCTATTATTACAGCGAAAAAAATCTCACGTGAATTTCTCGCGGGCACTCAGAAAATTTCTGTGCTGAAAAATATTTCGCTATCTATTTATCAAGGTGAAATGGTGGCGATTATTGGGGCGTCTGGCTCGGGAAAATCAACGTTAATGAATATCTTGGGCTGTTTGGACAAACCATCAAGTGGGGAAATCTATATTAATGACACCCCAGTGCATTTGGCAAATAGCGACCAGTTGGCAGAATTACGCAGTCAATATCTAGGGTTTATTTTTCAACGATATCATTTAATGCCGTATTTAACGGCGCAGGAAAATATGGCGATCCCTGCGCTATATACTGCAATGCCTGAACAAGAGCGCCAAGCTCGGATAGCGTCATTAGCCAAACAACTGGGAATAGAAACACGGTTAACGCATAAGCCATTTCAACTCTCAGGGGGACAGCAACAACGTGTGAGTATCTGCCGAGCTCTGATCAATGGCGCGAAAGTCATTTTAGCCGATGAACCGACGGGAGCACTCGATAGCTCTAGCGGAAAAGCGCTTATGGGGGTTCTTCACCAATTACATCAGACAGGGCATACGATTATTATCGTAACTCATGACAGAAATATCGCTAAGCAAACACAACGTATTATTGAGATTAGCGATGGGGAAATTATTGCTGATCATGCCAATGAAGTGAACAAAGACGAAGCAGTTTATCCTAAGTTGCCCATTGTAAACAGCAACCAACGTGCATCGTTGTGGCGTAGAGGGCGGGAATCTGTGCGTATGGCATTTCGTGCGTTACTTGGGCATAGAATGCGCGCTTTCCTTTCCATGTTAGGCATTATTATTGGTATTTCGTCGGTGATTTCTTCCATAGCCGTGGGGGAGGGCGCTAAACGCACTATCATGGATGAAATCGGTAAGCTGGGCAAAACAACATTAGAAATTCGTCCAGGTATTGGGTGGGGAACGAAACGGCCGGACTTAGAAAGAGCGCTTTCCATTGATGATGTTAATAGCCTTTCTGCTCTTTCATGGACGAAATACGTTTCACCAGTGATAGGCACTGCGTCTGTGATTATTTATCAAGGACGAGACTCATCTATTATGTTAAATGGTGTGTCGGAAAATTTTTTAGCTGGGCAAGGAATTAATATTATTCAAGGGGATAGGTTCCATCATTTAGACGTTATTAATAAAGAGCCTGTCTTAATTTTAGATGAGAGTAGTCGCCATATTTTATTTGGCCCAAATGAAAATCCACTCAATGAGCTAGTTCAAATTAATGGTACACCGTGGCGGATTATTGGTATCGCTAAAAAGACAGGTCCTAAAATGCTCAATAATTTTTTGATTGGTTGGGCACCTTACACATCCGTTTCACAGAGGATCACTGGAGATAGGCCCTTTGAATCTATTTCTGTTAATTTTGCAGAAACGTTAGAACTGGGGCAAGCAACGTCTTTAGTCGAATCTCATTTACTCCAAACTCATGGAACAAAAGATTTTTTCATCGAATCCGATGAACAAATGGCGGCAACGTTACAAAAAACATCTGATTCCATGTCGTTATTAATTACCTCAATCGCGGGTATCTCACTATTAGTGGGGGGAGTTGGGGTGATGAACATTATGCTTGTTTCAGTCACCGAACGGACTCATGAAATTGGTATTCGCTTATCTGTTGGCGCAAGGCCTTCCGATATCATGATCCAATTTCTGATTGAATCGGTCATGATTTGCTTACTTGGTGGGCTTATTGGTATTACAGGCGCGTTAATTAGTGGCGTCATTTTTTCCTATCTTACGGTTGAGTTTCGGATGGTTTTTACGCTGATGCCGATTTTATTTGCCTGTGGATTTTCCATCTTGATTGGCTTTATTTTTGGTTATTTCCCAGCATATCGCGCAGCGAAGCTTAATCCTACGGAGGCGCTGGCAAGAGAATGAATATAACCTCTATGATTGCCTATGGAAGCCTATTTTTACTCGCAGGATGTGGCGGCTTGATGAAAACAGAATATCAGCAGCCGAAACTAAACTTACCTGAGCAATGGCAACAAAACGTTCATCTATCTATCGATCAGGCGCAATCTATTCATTTTCAAGACTCAGATTTAGCGCATCTCATCGTGCTGGTATTAGACAATAATACTGATTTAGCGTTGGCTGGAATAAAGCTAAAACAGGCAAGAGTAACGGCTGGTTTAACAAATACGAATTTCACCCCCGATTTTTCGTTAACGGGAAGTGCATCAAACAGTAAATCAATAAAACACGGCACTCGCTCACAAGAAAATTATAGCTCAGGATTATCATTAAATTATGAGCTAGATTTGTGGGGGAAACTTGCGCGGGTACGTGAAAAAGATGAGTGGGAAGCCATTGCCAGTGAATATGATTTTCAGGCAACAAAGTTAACGTTGATAAGCACAGTTTCTCAGTTGTACTGGCGTATTGCATTACTCAAGCAGCAAATTGCTAACCAAATAGCAGGCATTGAAATTGCTGAAAAAATATTAGCTCAAACAGAGTCTTGGTATTCTGCCGGTAAAATTGGTCAAATTGATGTACTGCATGCCAAACAAACAGTTATCACTCGTAAAAACGAATTAACTCGTCTTATTAACCAGAAAAATAATGAAAAAAATGCACTTATTTTGCTGCTCAACAACACGGAATTACCTGATTCTATTGATATTAAACCCATCAATTTAGAGCAAAATATCACTGTCCATTATTCAGTTCCGTTAAGTGTTATCTCGACCCGACCTGACGTACGAGCAGCGGAGTTTCGATTGCGTTCTATGTTAGCCAACTCAGATGCAGCTCGGCTCAGCTTTTACCCGACTTTATCATTACAAGCAGCACTAAATATGGGAAGCGAACTAGTTAGCCAATGGTTTAGCGATCCAACTCGGGTTGTCGGTGGGGCGATTTCATTACCTTTTATTCAGTGGAATACCGTACAACTCACTATCGAACAATCAAATCTACAGGTCCAGCAAGCTGGGGTTGAATTTCGTAAGAGTGCTTATAACGCCATCATGGAAGTCAATAATGCGATCAATGAGCGTACGATGGCTGAACATCAAAAATCACAGCTTCTTCAAGGGTTATTGTTGGGCCAGCAGCGATTAAAACTGACAGAAAGTCGCTATAAGGCGGGCGTCGTTGACTATCAAACTTTATTAAATGCACAAGATGATCTGTTGTCTATCGAAAATTCACTAGCACAGAACCAATATGATTACCTATATGCCACGCTACAACTTTGGCTAGCACAGGGCGGTGGGAACGAATGATAAGAGGATATCAAGCAATGTCACAATTTAAGCGAGTTGTAGTAACGGGATATGGTGCGGTGACTCCATTAGGAGGAACGGCAGCAGAATGTTGGCAAGCTATTATGGATAAGAAGTTAGGTTATCAATATGTGGATAAAACAGCGCAAGGTATTTCGTCTCATTTTTTCGGGCTTATTGATCAAGAACCGAGTATGAAAGGGATCCCTGCGGTGATCCGCCGTCGTTTACCTCGCTATGCACGTTTAACCATGGCTGCGGCGCGTGAGGCGGTTCAAATGGCATTTGGGGAAGCCGTCCCGACGGATTACTATCCCCCGTTGTTGTGTGGGGCCATCATGGGAACGGGGTGGGCAGGGTTAGATGAAAGTTATTTATCCATTGATGAATTTAATGAAACAGGCATGACCTCACCATTTAACTGTTTTTATTCTATGCCTAATGTGGCAACGGCTGCTTGTAGTCAATTATGGAACTTACGAGGTTATCAAAATACTGCAATTGCTGCTTGTGCTACTGGGACTATTGCGATTGGTGATGCTTTTGAGTGTATTCGCAGTGGGAAAGCATCAATGATGTTGGCAGGTGCGGGGGAATCATTACGTACAGATTGTGCCGTATGGAATATTGATATTTTAGGGGCATTGAGTCATGAAGCAGACAATATTGCACGTGCAAGCTGCCCATTTAGCGCAGATCGTAGTGGGTTTGTGTTATCGGAAGGTGCGGCAGTATTATGCCTTGAAGAAAGAGAGAGTGCGTTAAGCCGCGGTGCGATGATTCTTGGTGAAATAACAGGTTATGCCAATTTCTCTGATGCTTTTGATTTTACTACACCCGCTGAGGATTGCATCGCACGAATCCAAACTATTCAATCGGCATTAAAGCAGGCCAATATTCTCCCTGAGCAGCTCGATTATATTAATGCACATGGTACCTCAACGCCGCTTAATGATTTAAATGAAACGGAAGCATTAAAGCGTGCCTTGGGGGATGTTGCTTATACAATCCCCGTCTCGAGTACTAAATCTTATTCTGGTCATCTTATTGCAGCTGCAGGCAGCTTTGAGGCGATAGTCTGCCTACAGGCTCTGCAAACTGGCGTCATGCCTGCCACTGCAAATCTGCATCACCCCGATCCACAGTGTGACCTTGATTACATTCCCAATGAACACCGTATTGCTGATATATCACGGGCACTCAATTTGAGTTTTGGATTTGGCGGTGCAAATGCGGCACTCGTTTTGGAAAAATAACATGAAAACATTATGTTATACCATGAAAGATGCAAATGACTGGGCTGAATTTTCGGGGGACTATAACCCTATACACTTTGATCTTGCATGGGTCCAAGCTCGTGGAGGGAACCATTTAAGTGTACATGGGATGCGGGCTTTATTAGATGTAAAACACTTTTCGAGTCAGCAATTTTTGCAGGCAACTTTCGAGGCGGATCAGGCGATAAAATGTGTTATTCGCATTCGATATCCACTATGGAACAATGTTAAATATCCGTTGGTGGCAGGGAATAAGCTCGGGTCATCGGCAATTTTAATGACTGGAGGGCAAAAGTGTATAACTTGCAATTTATCCTCTACTGATCGAACCGCATTAATACAAACACAAGATACGCAGTATATTTGTGCTAACGACGTATTAAATATGCAGAAAACCTTTGATGCTCGTTTTTCTAAATTACCACTTTGGATTTTCTTAGATGCTATTGTTTTTAAACATTTAATTGAAAATGAAAATATTTTAAAGGGAAACCATCTTACCGATTGGTTTCCGAAAAATGCCAACCTAAAAGATATTTTTGCACATTATTCTGTTGTGCAAACTCATCAAGAAGTGCAATTCGACCCGATATTTTTACAACCTGATCCCTTCAGCGGTAAAAGTGATGCTATCAAAATTGGCATACAGCCAGAAATTGTAACGGGGGATATCCATTCAGGGTTATTGGTTTGCATACAAATAGTCGCAGAGTATCAACATAAATTGTTAAGCAATTCAATAACATTAAAAATAAGTTCAACACATGCATAGCGTATAAAAAGGAAAAGTACATGAGTGATTATCAAACAATTTACACTAAAATTAATGCAATGATCTGTGATGCAAAAGACCTCGATGAAGATATTGATGCAGAGCAGACACTCGATCAAATTAAATTCGACAGCCTTGATTATGTAGAATTAATGGTACTCGTAAAGCGCGAATTTAATGTCACACTTACCGCAGATTTTTTCATTGAACATCCCACAATGACGATCAAGGAAATGATCGAGTATATTAGTAAGGAGTCAAGTTCGTAATATGTCTACTCAATGGATTTTAATTACTGGTGGGAGCCGTGGTATAGGGCGATCACTGGTTATCGAATTGCAAAAAAATTGGCATGTCGTATTTACGGGGCGAAGTGAAGAGGGGTTAACAGAAACCTTGAACGCAGTAAGTAACAATGCTTCTGGCTCATGGGTTAAAGGTTATGCCTGTGATGGAAAAGATGAAAAGCAAGTTGAGCAATTGGCGCATAAATTACTCAATTTATTTGGTGCGCCGAGTGCGATTATTCATAATGCGGGCATTGCTAGAGATGCTCTTCATATTCATCAAAATGCGGACATTTGGCAGGATGTAATGGATAATAACTTGATGTCAATTATTAATTGGGATCGTCATTTAGTGCCTGCTATGTTGCTAGAAGGGCGAGGTTCGATTGTATTAATGTCCTCTGTGACAGGATTAAAGGGCAATATTGGGCAAACCGCGTATGCCGCAAGTAAAGCCGCTATGTTCGGTATTGCTCGATCCTTGGCGCATGAGGTAGGGCGTTTTGGTGTCCGTGTAAATTGTGTGGCTCCAGGCTTGATTGATAGCGACATGACCAAGGCTATTCCTGACGCTAAGTTAAAAGCAATGTTAAGAACTATTCCTTTACGTCGTCTTGGTAAACCAGAAGAAGTGGCTAAAACCGTTGAATTTTTAATCAGTGATAATAGTCGATACTTAACGGGACAAACTATTACGTTAGATGGTGGTTTTAGTGCTTAATATTGATGGGTATTTTTACTTATTTATTCATCAGTTAAGTGAGTTAATAACCAAACTAACAATGATAAGGTAATGCTGTTCAATACTATTTAATTGCTAAAGGTGAAGAGTAATATTACGTTCGTTCAAGTACATTTAATCGTAAGTTTTTCACTCATATTCTTAATAAATGTATTTTTTTTAGGGGTATTATATAAATATAAAAATATCAAAAATTAAGAAAACCTTAAATAATGTTTAAAATGCAATAAAAAAGCTCCAGTAATTAACTTACTTGGAGCTTTGTATTGAGGGTGGAATAAAAAGGGTAAATACAAATTTTATTTTCATCTTGCGTATCAAGCTACTTTAGGTTCCAGCAGTAAAGGGTCATTTTGACTTTCACCGGAAATTCGGTAGATTGACGGCGATGTGCCTAAATAAGCGCGAAATCGCTTTGCAAATGATTGTTGGGAGTCAAATTGATATTTTAATGCAATATCAATTACTTGTAATTCTGTGGTGCAGAGATCCTTTGCCGCTTCACAAATCCGTCTTCGGCGAATATATTCCCCCAAAGGCATACCAACAACTTTACGAAATACTCTTTGTAAATGCCACTTTGTATATCCAGATTTTAGTGCAATATCATCCAGTAGTAGACGACTAGTTAAGTTCATTTCAATCCAAACGATTATTTCATTAACAACTGTAGATTGAAACTCTGTGTATTTCCCACTATAAGGGGCTGGAATTTCTTTATACATAATGTTTTTCCTACTAGTTACTTTTTAATCATATCCCTCATTAGCTAAATCACCAATAAATAAAGGCTAAACAAATACGAATACAGATTGTTAATTTGTTAAATGGTATTAATACCAATTTTTAATTAATATTCGAACAGTGGTGTTTACCTTAAGGTAATATATTCACCAAGGGATGAGTATAATCAGCAACATTTGATTCTCGACCTTGTAGTCAGCCATATCACAGCAAAGACAACGATTATTTATACAAAACTGTGCGTCGGAATCGATTTTTTGAGTCTGTATTTTCTTAAGCACTATGCTACAACCTAAAGTTGACGTTAAATCAAGGGGGAAATAGCGTTAATTAACGAGTGAATAAAACTTTATATTGATTAAAAATAAGTCAATAATTCTGATGGCATTGAGTGTGATAAAGCTCGCATTTAGGAAGGATGAATACTGAAAAACGAAAAAATGATTGTCATAAATAAAAAATTATGTTTTCTTAAAGGCAGTTAAGCAAACTACAACAAAAATTGAACTGACAGATTAAAACAGGAAAAACCCGTGAACATGACTGCTAATCACTCAAACCTACTACTAACCGCGCCACGTGCTGCGGTGGTCGTGCGTGTGGTGGTGGTCGTGGGCTTAGCGCCGTAACGGGTACAAATCAACGCAGATTTAGAAACCCCGCCGGCGCAAACCGAGCGGGGTTTTTTTATTATCACTCGCTCAAATTCGCAGGCTAGCAAAGGATAATTATGATGAGCGAATCGGGCACCATATCACCACAGAAAACCCGTTTTACGGGGGCAGAGTTAATCGTCTATTTATTGGAAAAACATGGTATTACCATTGTTTCAGGCATCCCAGGCGGGGCTGCTTTACCCTTTTATGATGCATTAGGAAAAAGTAAAAAAATTCGCCACATTCTTGCTCGCCATGAGCAAGGGGCAGGTTTTATTGCCCAAGGTATTGCTCGAACAACGGGTAAAGCTGCTGTATGTATTTCCTCTAGCGGCCCCGGTGCAACCAATTTAGTGACCGCAATTGCGGATGCAAAATTAGATTCTATTCCGCTAGTGTGCATTACGGCGCAAGTACCTTCCTCAATGATTGGGACTGATGCATTCCAAGAAGTTGATACTTATGGTATTTCTATTCCAGTCACCAAACATAATTATTTAGTTCGTAGCATCAATGAGTTACCTCAGGTGATTTGTGATGCTTTTCGTATTGCCGAGTCAGGTCGTCCGGGACCGGTTTGGATTGACATACCGAAAGACGTTCAAACCGCGACCATTGAATTAACGGAAATACCTAAAGTTTTACCGAAAGATAAAGCGCCGACTTTTGATATGGAAAAAGTGATCCAAGCGGCGCAGATGATCAACGAAGCCAAACGTCCAGTGCTGTATTTTGGGGGAGGGGTTATTAGTTCATCCTCAACAGAAACGGCGATTGCATTTGCTGAAAAAGCCTCTTTACCAACAACGATGACCCTAATGGCATTGGGTACGGTTCCTATGCGCCATCCGTTGTACTTAGGGATGTTAGGTATGCATGCGGCAGCAAGTACCAATATGGTTATGGAAGAGTCGGATTTACTGATTGTTATTGGGGCACGTTTTGATGATAGAGCCATCGGAAAAGCCGAAAAATTTTGCCCTAATGCCAAAATTATTCATGTAGATATTGATAAAGCGGAAATCAGTAAAATTAAGCGCCCAGATATTGCCATCCATGCTGATGCAGGACAAATTTTAGAATTATTACTGCCATTGGTTGAGCGAAACACGCGAAGTGAATGGATCAAACGAGTGGACGAGTTAAAACAAAAATACCCATTAAATTTGAGTGATGCAGATAACCCGTTAAATCATTATGGATTGGTATTAGCGGCGGCGCGTGCTGCGGGTGAAGATGCTATTGTTACTACGGATGTTGGACAACATCAAATGTGGGCTGCGCAGGTTTATCCGTTATCTCGCCCTCGTCAATGGCTGACTTCGGGCGGTTTAGGCACGATGGGATTTGGTTTACCTGCCGCGATTGGTGCCGCTTTAGCAGAGCCTGAAAAAACCATCGTTTGCTTTTCCGGCGATGGTAGTTTGATGATGAATATTCAAGAATTAGCGACCGCAGCAGAGCACCAGTTAAATATCAAGATCGTTTTGATGAATAACCAAGCGTTGGGCATGGTTCATCAGCAACAAGACTTATTTTTTGAAAACCGTATATTTGCTGCTGCTTATCCCTATCAAACTGATTTTATTAAGATAGCGGCGGGCTTTGGTTTACAAACCTGCGATTTGAATAATGAAGCAGACCCTGCAATGGCGTTGGAAGCCGTGATGAATACAAAAGGCCCTTGCTTAATACATGCCTTGATCGATGTGAATCAGAAAGTATATCCAATGGTTCCACCAGGTGCCGCTAATATTGATATGATTGGAGCGTAATTATGGTACTTGAACATCACCCAATTGCTTTAGAGTTAATTGTTCGTAACCACCCTGGTGTTATGTCGCATATTTGTGGTCTGTTTGCTCGCCGAGCATTTAACGTCGATGGTATCCTCTGTATGCCAATAAAAGATAAAGATGAAAGCCGAATTTGGTTATTAGTCCAAAAAGACGAACGCTTGTCGCAAATGATTAATCAAGTTGAAAAACTTGAAGATGTCAGGGAAGTGCGTTTTAGCGATAACTTACAGCTATTTGAAATCATGCAAAATTATTTGCAGTGATCCTTAAATTTACTTTTCACATAAGCTCATACGTTAGTATGGGCTTATTTTTTGTCCAAGCAATATTGTTTTTAGGGTTTCTTAAAGCGAACGATAATGATATAACATCAAAAGATAAACCAAAAGCTTCTAAGTTGTCGGTGAATAATAAAAGGAACATAACGATGCAAAATAACATCTATCTTTTAAATACATATCAATATGAAGTAGAAACAAACCTGATTAATCAAGGGCATGATGAGGAGGGAGCATGGATAGCGTTAGAAGATAATATTTTCCACCCTCAAGGTGGAGGGCAACCAGCTGACACCGCTTGGGTGAATGATATTACTGTTCGGATTAAGAAACATTCAAATGGTTTAATTGTCGCATATCTCCCTGATAGCGTGTCTTTTAATCTGGCGGAAAAGGTGAGCGCAAGGGTTGATAGCGAGAAACGCCGGCGCTATGCTGCATTGCATACCGCAGGGCATTTGTTGAATTGGGAATTACGTCGTTTTGGTTGGATGGCACAAAAAGGGCATCATTTTCCCGATGAGTCACGTGTTGAATTTACTATGATGGGAAATCAAGCCACGCCTTTCGAAGAGCTTGATAGCGTGCAAATTGAAAGTATCGTCAATCAAAGCCTACAAAGTGCTCGTAAAGTCGATATCAGACAAAATGGCGACATGCGAATAAGTTACATCGACCAAACGGAAGAGATGCCATGCGGAGGAACGCATGTGGCTTCATTAGATGATATTTGCCATTTTTCAATTAAGTCGATGAAATTTAAAAAAGGAACTTTACGTATTAGCTATGATGCCGAGCATGTTGTTGCTTAAACACCATCACTGATGTGTGAGTATGTCATCACGACAGTGGCTTGAAGTTCGCCTTCCATACATAAGTAACTGTGTGGAAAATCACCACTAAATGCATAAAAATCCCCTGCTTCTAAAACAATGTTTTGCTCGTTGTTTAAGCGTAACATGAGTGAACCTGAGTTAACCATAATATGTTCATGGGTTCCTGTCATGTGGGCAGGGCTATTAATAATTGCCCCTCGCTTCATTGTTAATTGCCAAATTTCTGAGATATTTCCCATGCTGATGCGGAATTTAAACTGTTGTGAATATTCATCCTCATCATTCACCGTTGATTTGACAAAATATGGGTAGATTTCATGTTGCCGGGTAAAGAGATCGCTCAGTGGAAATCGTAGTGCAACGGCAATAGATTCTAATGTGTCAATGCGAGGGTTTGAATCACCGGATTCTAATTTGGATAGTGCTGCCTTAGATATGCCAGAAAGACGAGAAAGCTCGTTAAGAGAAAGATTTCTCGCTTGCCGAAGTAAACGGACTTTTTGTCCAATCTTTATGTTAATTTTTTTATCCATTTAGGCCTGTCCCTGAACAGTGGTTTATCATGTTAATTCTACATCACTCAGCGGATCAAATCACATACTCTCAGTTATCCATATTATTTCAATGTGTTATTTTATTTTTTGATAGAGATTAGAATTTTAAAAAATCTAAAAAATAAAACTATTTAATAATTACGATAAAAACTATAGTGGAAGCGTTAAAAACTTTCGGAGCTAAGCGCTATGCCGTTTGAATTATTATCACCAGAAATGGCGATTTGTTTTATAACATTATTATTTGCCTACCTCGTTTTTGGAATGGCAGGTTTTGGGTCTGCACTCATTGCGACACCTGTACTCGCGATGTATTTACCGTTGAATATGATCGTTCCCATTTTGGCTTTAATTGATTTAACGGCAGCGGTATTAAATTTATTTAAAGATGGTAAAAATGCAGATTATCAGGAAATAAAGTGGATAATTCCCCTCATGATAGTGGGAAGTTTAATCGGTGCTGCCATTTTATTAAAAACACGACCGGATATTTTGGTTTTATTATTAGGAATATTTGTTATTGGCTACGTATTAAATGCTTTCTTTTCAAAAAAAGCCAAAAAACCATTTTCAAAAGCACTGGTTGTGCCATTTAGTTTGATTGGTGGTGTTTTTAGTGCGCTATTCGGTAGTGGTGGCTTTATTTATGCAATGTATCTGTCCAGCCGTATTGAAGATAAACAGCGTTTTCGTATTACTCAAATGACATTGATTGGTTTTAGTACACTCACTCGAGTAGTGATTTTTCTTGTGATGGGAGTGTATCTTAACCTTGATATTTTATTGATTACATTATCATTTTTACCCGCGATGTTGATTGGTACATGGGTAGGAAGGCACATTACATTAAAAATCTCCCGTGAAGCTTTTTTGAAAATTATCAATATGGTTATTTTGATTTCAGGCATTGCTTTGTTATATCGATATTTCTTTGTCCTCTAATTAAATATTTGCCTTAAAACGTCACTTTATTTTATAAAGATAAATAGCGGAATATAGGTGACATGCTACAATCACCGCTGACATTATTAGGTTCTTTGATAATGCGGCGGTTTTTTATATTATTAATAATTAATTTTGTGGAGTTAAAGTCTAATTCTTTAATTGAGAGTTTAGATAAATATCAAAATGAGCTCTGATAATCAGTGTTTACAAAATTTTCGACATTCTCCTTCATTTGCTATTTTTACGATCACCACCAGTATTGCTGTTATCGGTATCGTCATTGGGTTAAGCATTCCAATGGTGGCATTGAGATTAAATAACTATGGTGTGAATGAACTTACTATCGGCATTATTTCCGCGGCTCCGGCTTTAGGGATGTTTCTTATTGCCCCTGTTGTTCAGCGTATTGTGCAATGGTCAGGCAAGCGAAAGGCGATGTTAATCGCCACCATCATTTCAGGCATTAGCTTATTACCGTTATTAAGCACACTACCACTTTGGTTGTTATTTCCTTTGCGGTTAATAACAGGGCTAGCCAGTGGTGTGATGATTTGCTTAGGTGAAACGTGGATTAACGAATTATCGCCTGAAAATAAACGAGGTCGGATCCTCGCAATCTACACCACCGTGTTCACGGTAAGCCAGTTACTCGGGCCTTCTTTTATCGCTTATTATGGCGTAGAAGATAAATCTCCTCTGCTTATTTGTACTCTGATCCACCTGATTTCGGTTGTGTTATTTATTTTAATGGATCAAAAAGTGGGCGACCGAATTGCTGCTACCGCAGAAAAATCAAATTTCTCCATTATTCAATTTGTGAAAGTTGCACCAGGGATCTGTGGGGGAATTCTATTTTTTGCCTTTTTTGATGGCACTATTTTATCCATGTTCCCAATCTACGGAATGGGAATGGGGCATACTGAAGCTGTGGCTGCATTAATGATTAGCGCGATTTTAGCGGGTGATGCAATTATGCAATTGCCTTTTGGTTGGCTTGCTGATCATATGAACCGAGAAAAGCTCTATCGAATTTGTGGTGTTGTGACGCTAGCTGCCAGCATATTGTTGCCATTGACGATCACACAGCCCTATTTAATTTGGGGGTTATTGTTTGTATTAGGGGCAACCGCAGGGGCAATTTATACCATTGCATTAGTGCAAATTGGGCAATATTTTAAAGGAAATGAATTGATTATTGCCAATGCGGCAGCGGCGATGCTGTGGGGGATTGGTAATTTATCTGGACCACTATTTGCCGGAATGGCCACCTCCATTTCACCCTCAGGCTTACCTGTTTTGCTGATCTTATCCTCTGCGACTTTTTTGTGGTTTACCCGCGAAAAATACAGTGCCCAAGCCGTTGAACAGGCGACACATTGATCTTTAATGGGGGACGGGTGTCAACAGCACACCCGTTACACGCTATTCAGCCACTTTATAAACCACTAAATTCTCACGGTATTCATCTGGTCTATGATTATGCCAAAAGAGAGTCATGCCTTGTGGGGCGGGCTTGACTTCTTTTGATAACACAATCAACCAGCGGCAATGCTGAGGCTTTTCGAACCTGTCTTGCCGTTGATGCAAGATCCCTGTGTAATAGTACAACATTGGCGCTTCAGACTCGCCGATATTATCAGAAGCCATGCAATCGCTATCTGTAAATTGCCCAGATAAATGCTGCTCTAAATCGACAAACACCCCTTCGAAACCTTTGGTGTAATCAACCCAGCCTAAAAATAGCGTTAAAGTGATCCCCCAGACAGCACATAAACCCAAAGCCCAGTTTTTCATCAACTGAAAGGCAGGGGAGAAGTTCGGAATAATTCGGTTGCGTAAGAACCAAACGAGGGTGATCAGTAGCCCACTGAAAAAAGCCAAGGTGGAAAAGGGCATCTGGTAACTCATAGGGAGCCAACGGCTAAATAGCGTTAACCATTCTTGTTGGTGATTTGTTAGGGTGATGAAATAACTGATCCACAGAAACACCACCAATAATGACCAAAACAGTGCGGAGAAACGTGAAACCCCATTTAGTATCTTTTCAGGGATTGCCAACAGTACAGGGGTACCAATAATGGCCATCGGTGCGATAAAAGGAAGAAGGTACAACGCGCGACCAGAAGCCGAAATTTGCAAAAAAACGATACCTAATAGCGGGAATAACGTGAGTAAATAGCTATTAGCATTAACTAAGCGTTTGATTGGGTGACGCAAAAAATAAGCCACTGCTAACAAACCTGATGGCAGGGCAAACAATGAAACGGCAGCAGGAATGCGTGTTAAATTCGCTTTTGCGCCTAGCTTTTCAACAGAAAAACCAAAAAAGCGACCTATATTATTTTCCCAAAACCAAACTATAAATAAATCAGGATGTTGTAAGTAAAGCTGAATTGGCCAAGGGAGGATAGCAAGAAGAGCGACGAGCCCAGCGGCAAAACTGTACAGCCAAAATTGCTTTGTGCGGCATTGAGTTAAAAATACAGGAGCGAGCAAGAGGCAAATCCAAAGGACACCAGGAATAAAGACGCCTTTAGAGAGCATTGTCACCACGGTTCCTATACAGAGCCAAACGGCAGACATCCTCATTTTTTGTTGCAAAATCAACCCTAATAACCCATAAAGCCCAATTGTCGCCCCTGCGGTTAAGGCGACATCGGTAAACATATCATGGCTGTGGCGGATAAGCCCCGGCGCACTGACATACAGTGCAAATGCAACCCAAATGCGGATATCGGTAAAATCTTTCGCGACAAAAAAGCGGCGGGCTAATAAAACAAAAAATGAAAAATTAACCACTGAAAAAAATAGGCTGGCGGTTCGAGCCGCATCGTAAAGTGGCATAATCCCTGAAAATAAGTGGGATGTTATCGTAGCAACCCAATAATAAAGCGGGGGTTTTTCCATAAAAGGTTCACCCGCATTGGTTGGAACTAGCCACTGCCCCGTTTCGTACATGGTTTGAATAATACCAAAACTGTAATTTTCATCTTGCTTCCATGGGCTATGACCATAGATACCCGGAAGTAAATAGAGGGCAAGGAAACCGATAAAAAGTAGTAAAACACCTCTTTGTAACGTGATGGATGGTGTATTTGTATTTGGCATATTTATTTAAAACTATAGTTCGTTAGGATAAAAATAAAATAATAACTGTGGTTAATAGTAATTAACCTAATATATTAAGAAATAATATCCAATTAGCGACAAATATGGATATTTTGTTAATAAATAATATTATTAGCTAATTTGCGTTTCATCTATTTTACCATGAATTAATAATGAGTTAGCGAAACCTTTTGTAAGCAAATATTCGGTGATTATACCAAAGAAAATAATCACGCTATCTAAACAAAGCTTATATGAAAATTAATTAGTGGTTTTTACGTGCTGTTATTTCTAATAAAAGGAGAAAAAATAAATAATAACGCGCAGAATTGATTTTATTATTAGGTATTTTATTCTATTTTTGTGGTGAAAAAATGAGCTAGATGTGGGTAAAAAACTAAAAACACTTGATCATTTGCCCGTTTTCGAATGATAATTGCTCCCCTCACAATACGCCTTACTCTTATTTTTAAGCCAAACGATTGCGCCACTGTTTTGATTGAGGTTTTTCTCTCAGTCAATTTAGTTTTTATCAAAACGTAATCGTTTACGTCAGCGGATGTGTGATAAAGCCAGTTAGGTGAGCACATAAGCTTACTGGCTTTTAGAATGTTCGTTTACCATTAACAGCAGAGGTACACCATGTCAGGCCAACCGGCTTCATCCAACTGCAAATTGGATTCATTTTTTAAGATCACCGCTCGAGGCTCTTCCGTTCGCCGTGAAATCATTGCAGGGTTAACCACATTCTTAGCGATGGTCTACTCTGTTATTGTTGTGCCTGGTATGTTGGGGCAGGCTGGTTTTCCACCTACTGCTGTGTTTATTGCTACCTGCTTAGTGGCGGGGTTTGGCTCCTTACTAATGGGATTATGGGCGAATTTGCCGATGGCAATTGGCTGTGCCATTTCACTCACCGCGTTTACCGCATTTAGCTTAGTATTAGGCCAACAAATTAGTATTCCTGTTGCATTAGGGGCGGTATTCCTGATGGGGTGCTTGTTTACTATTATTTCTGTGACAGGCATTCGTAGCTGGATTTTACGGAATATGCCAATGGGGATCGCTCATGGCACAGGGATTGGTATCGGTCTGTTTTTATTATTGATCGCGGCAAATGGTGTCGGTTTGGTGATAAAAAATCCAAATGCAGGCTTACCTGTAGCTTTAGGTGAATTTACCTCTTTCCCTGTTTTAATGTCATTAGCGGGTCTTGCGGTTATTTTCGGCTTGGAAAAGCGCCGTGTACCGGGTGGCGTGTTATTGGTGATTATTGCTATTTCAATTATTGGTTTAATTTTTGACCCAGCCGTGAAATATCAAGGTTTCTTTAAGTTACCGTCATTAGGTGATGAAGGTCTTTCTCTGGTGTTCAACATGGACATTATGGGCGCATTACAACCAATGGTTTTGCCGAGCTTGTTGGCGTTAGTGATGACCGCCGTATTTGATGCGACGGGGACGATCCGTGCAGTTGCTGGACAAGCCAACTTATTAGATAAAGACGGGCAAATTATTGATGGTGGAAAAGCGTTAACCGCTGACTCCGTAAGCAGCATTTTTGCGGGGGCGATTGGTGCTTCACCTGCGGCGGTTTATATTGAATCTGCTGCTGGGACTGCCGCAGGCGGTCGTACAGGTTTAACTGCTGTTGTTGTCGGTGTGTTATTTCTGTTGATCTTGTTTTTATCGCCGTTGTCATACTTAGTGCCTGCTTATGCGACCGCGCCAGCCCTGATGTACGTTGGGTTATTAATGTTAAGCAATGTCTCGAAATTGAATTTTGATGATTTTGTTGATTCAATGTCGGGTCTATTGTGTGCGGTGTTTATTGTCCTGACGTGTAATATCGTAACGGGTATTATGCTTGGCTTCGCAGCCTTAGTCATTGGTCGCATTTGCGCAGGTGAATGGCGTAAATTGAATATCGGAACCGTTGTGATTGCAGTACTTTTGGTGGCGTTTTATGCTACCGATTTGGCAATTTAAAGTTAATTATATCAACAAGGCGGGGGTTGTTACCGCCTTGTAACGCATTATTTCGATTAATCGCAAAGTATAAATTTTTTTCCCATAGAACGGGTAGCTAGGGATAGAATAGATACAAGGTGATGATCAAGTGGATGGGCTATTTTTCACTTGTAAGCGCTTATTTGTCATAATCGAAGTCTGGACGGTGCTATCTCTTACTATGCGGCGGCAGGCAAATTTGGATTCTGGTCGTTTGGTTAATCAGTAAGGGCAACATGGAAATTTTCTTTACCATACTTATTTTGATTTTAGCCGTCTCTGTTTCAGGGGTTGCCGCTAAAATTCTTCCTATCCGTATTCCGCTTCCACTTATTCAAATCGCTATTGGTGCATTGCTGGCTTGGCCACAATTTGGCTTACATGTGACCTTTGATCCCGAACTGTTTATGGTTCTGCTGATCCCGCCTTTGCTGTTTGTTGATGGCTGGAAAACACCCACCCGTGAATTTTTCCAAAATGGGCGGGAGATTTTTATTCTTGTACTGGTGTTGGTACTAGTCACTGTGATTGGTATTGGCTACTTAATTTACTGGTTAATGCCGGGTATTCCACTGATTGCCGCATTTGCCCTTGCTGCGGTGCTTTCGCCAACGGATGCGGTTGCGTTATCTTCCATCGTAGGGAAAGGGCGTATTCCTAAACGGATGATGAGTGTCCTCGAAGGTGAAGCATTAATGAATGATGCTTCAGGTCTGGTGGCATTAAAATTCGCTGTCGCAATTGCTATGGGCACCATGGTGTTTAGTACATCAGGGGTAACCATTGAATTTTTCAAAGTCGCCGTGGGGGGATTATTGGCAGGGATTATTGTGACTTGGTTGTACAGTAAATCCTTGCGCTTAATGAGTCGCTGGAGTGGTGATGATCCTGCGACGCAAATTGTTTTTATGCTACTTCTGCCATTCGCTTCATATATGATTGCAGAACACATTGGTTTTTCAGGTATCTTAGCCGCAGTCGCTGCGGGGATGACTATCACTAAATCTGGCGTGATCCGCAATGCGCCATTGGCGATGCGTCTGCGTGCAGATAGTGTTTGGTCGATGTTGGAGTTTGTATTTAACGGTTTAGTCTTCATCATGTTAGGACTGCAATTGCCGGGGATCTGGAAAACTTCAGTCATTCAAGCAGATCTCGATCCAAGTGTTGAAACATGGATGCTGTTTGCCGCTGTTGCCATTATTTACTTTGCCTTATTATTGCTGCGTTTTTGTTGGCTATGGCTGATGAAAAGATTTAGCCGTTTGTTTTTAAAGAAAAAACCGTTGCAATTTGCTAACTATACTGTGCGTGAACTGTGGCTGGCTTCTTTTGCGGGAGTTCGCGGGGCAATTACTTTAGCCGGTGTACTCTCTATTCCACTGTTTTTAACCGATGGCTCACCATTCCCTGCTCGTTATCAATTGGTGTTTATCGCAGCAGGGGTCATTTTGTTCTCCATTTTTGCAGGGGTCATTGCACTGCCATTATTATTACGTAATTTTAAAGTGAGTGACAAAGAAGCGGATGCTAACGAAATTCGTATGGCGAAGGCCAAAATGGCGGAAGTGGCGATTGTCAGTTTAAATAAAATGGAAGAGCGTTTATCTGCGGATGTGGACGAAAAGCTCGACTCAGAAGATATCAGCGAGGTTGCCTCTCGCGTTACGGGGTATCTGAGACGCCGCACAGCAGAGCAAGATGAAATGGAACATAACTTGCAAATTGAAGACCTTGAGCGTCGTTTCCGTTTGACTGCGCTGCGTGCTGAGCGTGGTGAGCTTTATCACTTACGTGCCACGAAAAAAATCAGTAATGAGACGCTGCAATCTTTGTTGATTGACTTAGATTTATTAGAAGCGGTGCTGATTGAAAAAGAGCATTAATATGAAAAACCGAGTATTCTACTCAACATTCTTTAGCTTGAGATAAAGTATAGTCTTATGTGGTTACTCGTTATCACGACGCTGCTTTGGGCAGCGTCTTTTAGTTTGATTGGTGAATATTTAGCAGGTCAAGTCGATAGCTGGTTCTCTGTGCTGGTGCGTGTTGGCCTTGCCTCACTGGTATTCCTACCTTTTCTTCGCTGGCGTCGCTTTAGTGCTAAAGTGATTTCACTATACATGTTAGTGGGCGCTTGCCAGCTTGGGATCATGTATCTATTTGTTTTTCATGCATATCAATACCTTACAGTGGCGGAATTTTTACTATTCACGGTATTAACGCCGCTGTATGTCACGTTAGTTTATGATTTATTAGAGGGGCAGCCACTGCGTAAAGGGTATTTATTTAGCTCATTACTGGCGGTGATCGGCGCAGCAATTATTCGCTATGACCATCTGAGCGGCTCCTTCTGGCTAGGGCTTATGCTTGTACAGTTAGCCAATATCTTTTTTGCTATCGGGCAGGTGGGATATAAGCGTTTGATGGAGGTATATCCGATCCCTCAACATCAAGCTTTTTCATGGTTCTACCTTGGCGCAACGCTCATTGCGTTTATCGGCTGGTTATTGTTTGGTAATAAGTCCATGATGCCAACGACAAATCTCCAATGGGGTGTGTTGCTGTGGCTTGGTATCGCTGCATCGGGTATTGGTTATTTTATGTGGAATTATGGGGCGACAAAAGTGGATGCTGGAACCCTTGCTATCATGAATAACATGATGGTTCCAGCAGGTCTATTAGTGAATTTCGCCATTTGGCAGCAACATCCTAATTGGTTGAGCTTTACCATTGGATCGAGCTTAATAATTGCTTCTCTTTGGGTGCATAAGCGCTGGATACTTTCGCGGGCTTCACATAAGAAAGGTTCTCCACCGCGTGATCTGTCGCAGTCTCAGTAAAGGCTTCGATCGCTGGCTGGCGTTGCTCTCCTTCACGGCATGCAGCGTACAGTCGGCTCCATAAACCGCTTCCTAACGTCTTGGTCTTAATTAATCCTTGTTTTTCAAAGGAGTCTACTGCCCAATGAGGTAATGCAGCAATACCCATTTTGGCTGCGACCATTTGGATTAAAATTAATGTGTTATCCACATTTTTCACGTTAGGTGAAACACCGGCAGGTTGCAAAAAGTGGCGCCAAACATCGAAACGCTCACGCTGTACAGGGTAGAGCAGCAAGGTTTCATCCGCCAGATCGTGGGGCTTAATTTGTGGTTTCTTCGCAAGTGGGTGGTCACTCGCAACAATCAATTTCACTTCATAATCAAACATCGGTGTGTAATGAATACCTTGATCAGGCAAAATGTCTGACGTCATCACAAGGTCGAGCTCCCTTGAGAGTAATTCAGGTTGCGGGTCGAAAGTCACACCTGATTTAAAATCTACACTTACCTGTGGCCAAGTTTGCCTAAATTGTTGTAATGCAGGTGTTAGCCATTGAATGCAACTGTGGCACTCGATAGCAATACGCAGAGCACAAATCCCCGGTTCATTACAGACTCGAATGGCGTCTTTCACTAATGGCAGCACTTGTTGTGCTAATTGCAATAAAACTTCCCCTTGCGGCGTAAACCGTAATGGTTGGCTTTTTCGTACAAATAAGCGAAAGCCTAACCGATGCTCTAAATCACTAAACTGATGTGATAGAGCCGATTGCGTTTGATGCAAGTGTGTCGCTGTGGCCGCTAATGAACCGTACTGGCTGAGTGCTTGCAATGTCTTTAAATGTTTTAATTCGATCATGAGAAACCTTCACGGAGACAATGAAATATTTGCGCTTGTGCTTTATACAGTACCTGTTGATTATAGATGTGTAAACATCTAGACGGCTAAATATTTTAAGGGGTCAATATGTCTGTTATAAATCATACACTTGGTTTTCCACGCATTGGTCTGAAAAGAGAGTTAAAACGTGCACAAGAAGATTATTGGGCAGGAAAGATTGACCAATCTGCACTTTTAGCTGTGGGTCATGAGCTGCGCATTCGCCACTGGGAACAGCAAAAAAAAGCCGGTGTAGAATTATTACCGGTGGGTGATTTTGCTTGGTATGACCAAATCCTGACAACCAGTCTACTATTAGGCAACGTGCCGCCACGCCATCAAAATAAAGATAGCTCTATTGATTTAGATACCTTATTTAGAGTCGCTCGTGGTCGCGCGCCAACAGGGGCACCAGCACCAGCGAGTGAAATGACAAAGTGGTTTAATACCAACTACCACTACATTGTGCCTGAATTTCAAAAAGGGCAAAAATTTGCGCTATCTTGGAACCAATTGTTTGATGAGGTCGATGAAGCGTTAGCATTAGGTCATCGGGTTAAACCCGTGGTTATTGGACCAATTACCTACCTGTGGTTAGGCAAGGTGAAAGGTGAACCATTTGACCGTTTATCCCTATTGAATGAGTTATTACCTGTTTACCAAGAAATATTGGCGCGTTTAGCCGAGAAAGGGATTGAGTGGGTACAAATCGATGAACCCGCATTGGTACTGGACTTACCAATTGAATGGCAACAGGCTTATCAATCGGCCTATCAAGCATTATCGGGTCAAACAAAATTGCTGTTAACAACTTATTTTGATGGTATTAATCATCACTTAGATATCATCAAACAGTTACCTGTGCAGGGGCTACACGTCGATATTGTGGCGGGCTCCGATGATGTGGAACAACTGCATCAAGCACTACCTGCTGACTGGGTGTTATCACTGGGAGTGATTAATGGACGTAATGTATGGAAAGCCGACCTTGGTGAGAAATTTGCCCAAGTAAAACCGTTGTTAGGTAAACGTTCAGTGTGGGTGGGCACATCTTGTTCATTACTTCATAGCCCCATTGATTTAAATGATGAAACTCGCTTAGATACGGAAGTTAAAAGCTGGTTTGCGTTTGCGTTACAAAAATGCGAAGAACTCTCGCTGTTGAGTGATGCTCTGAATCAACCCACTGAAGCAAATGTGGCTGCATTAGAAACATACAGTGCTCCAATTCGTGCTCGTAAAACCTCAACTCGCGTAAATAATATTGCGGTCGCGCAACGTTTAGCGGCAATCCGCCAAGGGGATAGTGAGCGTACTAGCCCATATCCACAACGTGCCCAGCGCCAACGTAAGCGTTTTAACTTACCATTATGGCCAACAACGACGATTGGCTCTTTCCCTCAAACCAGTGAAATTAGAACATTACGATTAGATTTCAAAAAAGGTCATGTGGATAAAACCTATTACCGCACAAATATCAGCGAACACATCAAACAAGCGATCAAAGAGCAAGAGGTTTTGGACATTGATGTGTTAGTACACGGCGAAGCAGAACGTAACGACATGGTTGAGTATTTTGGTGAACACTTTGAGGGTTATGTATTTACTCAAAATGGTTGGGTACAAAGCTATGGCTCACGCTGTGTAAAACCCCCGGTGATCATTGGCGATATTAGTCGTCCGCAGGCAATTACCGTGGAATGGGCGAAATATGCGCAATCTTTAACGGAAAAACCAGTTAAAGGCATGTTAACGGGGCCTGTCACTATTCTATGCTGGTCATTCCCCCGCGAAGATGTCAGCCGTGAAACCATTGCAAAACAAATCGCACTTGCGCTGCGTGATGAAGTGGACGATTTACAAAAAGCGGGTATCGGTATTATACAGATTGATGAACCCGCTTTACGTGAAGGTTTGCCACTGCGTAGAAATGAATGGACAGCATACTTAAAATGGGCCGTTGATGCCTTTAAGCTGAGCGCAGCCATTGCTGAAGATGACACGCAAATCCATACACATATGTGTTATTGCGAGTTTAATGACATTATGGATTCCATCGCGGCACTGGATGCTGATGTGATTACCATTGAAACTTCACGCTCAGATATGGAATTACTGGATGCATTTGAAGATTTTGATTATCCAAATGAAATTGGACCGGGTGTTTATGATATTCACTCACCGAATGTACCAAATGTGGAGTGGATTGTTGCATTGCTCAGAAAAGCAGCAAGCCGTGTCCCTGTTGAGCGTTTATGGGTCAATCCAGATTGTGGACTAAAAACTCGTGGTTGGGTTGAAACCCGTCAAGCGCTAGCCAATATGGTACAAGCGGCAAAATTGTTGAGAAATGAGCACACATCTTAATTGAAATAACAAAAGGCAGGGAAACCTGCCCCAGACGGCTGACAAACATATCATGTTTGGCGGCAGTCTGAATAGGTTTTGAAAATAAACTAGGAAAATCAATATATTGATTTTCGCCTAATAACACAAAGTGGGAAAAACCACGCTTTTATCCCACTTTGTCAACAACCTGAGGCAGGGAAACCTGCCCTTTAGGAGACACAGAAGGTTAATGGATTAACCAAATAATTTGGATTTCAACAGATTCATGCCAATAGAGGCTAGGTCGAGGTTCTCTGGGATCTCGCCATTGGGTGTTGCACTATCAACCAGTTGAGGGAGGTATTTGGCGATTAAATCTGATGTTGATTGTGTATCTAAGCCTACAGATTGTGCGAGCTCTTGGATATTGACGTTGCCAAAAACTTGCATTAATTGACTACCATCAATCGGCAAATTGACGCCTTCGCTAATCCACGAAGTAATAATGCCACCTAAGCCTTGCTCGTTAAATTTATCGATGACACCAGAAAGGCCACCTTGGTTTTCAATCCACTTAATAACAGATTGAAATTGTTGCATTTTATCCCCTGCAACCATGCCTAACATTTGATCTAATAGCCCCATTTTTGACTCCTAAGTTACATGCCAATTGATGCTCTCACTCATAGTATGGAGCATTATTTGAAAAATTGTAGGTCGCTATTGTGATCAATTTATTTTTCAGGTCAATGAAAATGGGGGGAATTATGGCAATTTAATTTAAAAACGATGTGATGGAATGTATGGAAAATGTGAATAATTACAGCCAATGTCACATTTTTTATCACATATTCTTGTGAATGCATCTAGTAATAATTTTTTTATTTACTTGTTTATTTTCAATTGATTGCGTTTGTTTTGGTTGTTTTTTATATTGTTGTTAATGTGATTTTGGTCATGTGTTTGTGAATTTCGTTATGTGAAAATTTAAAGCAATCACGAAGATTAACAACATTAGGGATCATGATGGGAAATTTCGTTAATCATATTGGCGTTATTGGCCTTGGATCTATGGGAATGGGGATAGCGCAATCCTTAATAAAAAATAATATTCCTACCTATGGATTTGATTTAAATAAAGAAGCATGTAAAAGCTTATTATCTAGTGGGGCAAAAGCGGTGAGTCAAAATGCCGCTGATTATGCACAGCAAATCGAGGCTTTGCTATTTGTCGTGGTAAATGGTCGCCAAGTTGAAACGATTTTGTTTGCGGGCGATAAGCCACTTGTTGAGCAACTACGCCCCGGCACAATCATTGTCTTACATAGCACTTTAGCGGCTGAGCAAACTAAGCAAATTGCAAAGCGTCTCGCACATTATCAATTATCGCTGGTGGATGCACCAATTTCAGGTGGTGCAATTAAAGCTGCTGAAGGCAAACTCACCGTAATGGCTTCTGGTGAACCTGCATTATTTGACAAACTGGAGCCTGTATTTAATGCCATTTCTGAGCGCCTATACCGCGTTGGGGACGCCGTTGGCTTAGGATCAACAGTAAAAACTATCCATCAATTACTTGCAGGGGTGCATATCGCCGTTGCGGCAGAAAGCATGGCACTAGCATCAAAAGCAGGGATCGACCTTGATCTGATGTATGACATTGTCACCCATGCTGCTGGGAACTCTTGGATGTTTGAAAACCGCATGCAACATGTATTAGATGGTGATTACACACCAAAGTCATCCGTTGATATTTTTGTAAAAGATTTAGGGTTAGTGATGGAAACAGGGAAAGCATTAAATTTCCCACTTCCACTTGCTGCTACCGCTCATCAAATGTTTATTTCTGCGAGTAATGAAGGCTTTGGCCAGCAAGATGACAGTGCAGTTATTAAAACATTTAAAGGAATTACTTTACCGGAGAAAAAAGCATGACAGTGAAGTTAGGCGTGATTGCCGATGATTTTACCGGTGCGACAGATATTGCGGGCTTTATGGTACAAAACGGTTGGAAAGTGGTTCAACTATTGAACGAGCCCGACGAGAACACCATTGTGCCTCATGATGTTGATGCGATTATTGTTAGCTTAAAAAGTCGCTCTTGCCCTGTTGATGAGGCGATTAGCGCTTCAATAAATGCATGTAACTGGCTTAAACAAAAAGCGCAGTGTCAGCAAATTTTCTTTAAATATTGCTCAACTTTTGATTCGACAAAAAAAGGGAATATTGGCCCAGTCACCGATGCATTAATGGCACAGTTGAATACGCATTTAACTGTTATTTGTCCAGCACTGCCTATCAATGGCAGAACCGTTGTTCATGGGCATTTATTTGTTAATGGTCAATTGCTTAATGAAAGCGGAATGCAACATCATCCAGTGACACCCATGACAGATGCAAATTTATTGCGTGTTATGGAGAAACAGTCGAAAGGGAAAGCAGGTTTAATTTCACTGGCAGATGTACAACAAGGGGGCGACACAATCCGTGCACAGCTAGCGGCGTTTGCTGTGCAAGGCGTCAATTATGTGGTTATCGATGCCATTACGATGGATGACTTATTGCCAATTGCGAGTGCGGTGAAAACAATGCCATTACTTACTGGTGGCTCAGGTTTAGGTGCAGCGCTGGCAAACATTGATAGCCAATGTGTGTGGGGGGGGAATACAAGCCGAGGAGAAAAACCGTCTGGCTCAGCAAGAAAAACGGTGATTTTATCAGGTAGCTGCTCTGTTATGACAAACAAGCAAGTACAAGTTTACCAGCAAATAGCACCTGCAAAAGCGTTGGATGTGGGTGAATGCTTAAATAACCCAGAGTATGCCAAATCATTGGCAGCTTGGGTTCAAGAACAGCAATCTACAGGTTTAGCACCGTTGTTATATGCAACTCAGCCACCGGAGTTATTAAAGAAAACGCAAGAAAAGTATGGCGCTGTGGAGTCTAGCCGTGCGGTAGAAAATGTATTTGGCGAAGTAGTGAAGCGACTTCAATTACAAGGGTTTAATACATTTATTATCGCGGGCGGTGAGACGTCAGGCAAAGTAGTTCAAAGCCTTGGTACTGAGCAATTAAGTATAGGCTCACCGATTGCTCCGGGGGTTCCATGGGTACAGGATTTAGCAAGCGGAAACTGGTTAGCATTGAAATCAGGCAACTTTGGCCAAGAAAATTTCTTCCAGTTCGCACAGGAGATGTTTAATGAGTGATGAAAAGGCGCTGCGCCAAGAGTTAGTCGATTGGGCTAAGTCAATGTTTAACCGTGGATACAGTAGCGGTGGCGCAGGAAATATAAGTGCAAGGCTACCTGATGGCTGCATTATTGTCACACCAACCAATTCCAGTTTTGGGGATCTGGACCCAAACAAACTCAGTAAGTTAGATGCAACAGGAAATTGGATTGATGGCGACAAGCCAACGAAAGAAGTCTCTATGCATATGGCAATGTATCTACAACGCCCTGATTGCCAAGCAGTTGTTCACTTACACTCTCCGTGGCTGACGGCACTATCGTGCTTAGCGGGATTAGATACCGCAAACTGCTTGCCACCCATTACGCCATATTACGTGATGCGTGTGGGGAAACTGCCACTAATTGAGTACTTACCACCGGGGGATGACCGAATTGGAGAGGAAATTGCGAAATTAGCACCGACGCACAACGCAGTACTGCTATCTAACCACGGGCCCGTTGTGGGGGGAAAAACATTAAGACAAGCATTTTTTAATGCAGAAGAGCTGGAAGATACGGCTCGCTTATATATCACATTGCGCCCGCATGGTTTTACGACATTAACGCAAGAGCAAGTCGAACTGCTCGAAAGTCGTTATCCACAACAGTAAGGAGGCAAAAATGGCAAAGTTTGCAGCAAACCTCAGCATGATGTTTAACGAAGTCTCTTTTATGCAGCGTTTTGAATGTGCAGCGAATGCAGGTTTTAAGGGTGTTGAATATCTTTTCCCTTATGGAGAAGATGCCAATTTAATTGCGAATGAACTGGAAAAGTACAATTTAACGCAAGTGCTGTTCAATATGCCTGCGGGGAACTGGGCGGCGGGGGAGCGCGGTATGGCATCTCTTCCGGGACGCGAGTCTGAATTTGCCGAAAGTGTACAAACGGCGCTCAAATACGCAAAAGCATTGGGCTGTAAACAAGTTCATGCTATGGCGGGAAAAGTGAGTGAAAGCTTCACATTAGAACAGCAAAAAGCGTGTTTTATCAAAAACATTCAACATGCTGCGGATGTGATGGCTGAACATGGGATCCGTGTACTGATTGAACCAATTAATACCCGCGATATGCCTGGATATTTTTTAACCACGCAAAAGCAAGCTGAAGCATTATTACCTGAAATTAATCGTGACAATGTGTTTATCCAGTTGGATTTATATCACTGCCAAATTATGGAAGGTGATTTATTGAAAACAATCGAGCGCTTATGGGGTAAATTTAGTCATATCCAAATAGCGTCAGTCCCTTATCGTCATGAACCGGATAGCGGCGAAGTGAATTACCCATGGATATTTAAACAATTGGATAAAATGGGTTATGAAGGCTGGTTAGGATGTGAATATTATCCAGCAGGTCGTACCGAAGATGGCTTAGGCTGGCTTAAACAAGCAAATTCATAGATAGGAGAACCTATGCTTCCTTCTGAGCGTCGTGATTTTATTTACCGTTACGTGCATGAACACCAAACTGTTTCAATCGGTGATTTGGTTGAGCTAATGGATGTTTCTCATATGACTGTACGGCGCGATATTCGTATGTTGGAGGAAGAAGGAAAGGTTCTGAGCATTAGTGGTGGCGTTAAGTTGAATGATGCATTGCACCAAGAGTTACCTTGGCGGGAAAAGGCTCGATTACATCACCGTCATAAGCGTGAAATTGGGCAATTTGCGAGTTCATTGGTTGAAGATGGGCAAGTTGTGTATCTCGATGCCGGTACAACAACCTTTGAAATCGCTCGTGTTCTTGGTGAGCGCTTTAATTTAACTATCGTCACCAATGATTTTTCCATTATGCAGTATTTAATGGATAAGCCGCAGCTCAATTTGTACCACACGGGCGGTCAAGTGGACAAAGGCAACCATTCGTGTGTTGGGAATACTGCGGCGATGATGTTGCGAACATTGAACGTGGATATTGCATTTATCAGTACCAGTTCATGGGATCTACAACATGGTGTTTCAACACCTCATGAAGAAAAAGTACAAATAAAACAAACTTTACTGGATGTAAGCCGACGTTGTGTGTTGGTTTCAGATAGTAGCAAATTTGGCAAGTATGGCATGTTTCGTGTTTGCCCTCTAAATCAATTGCACGACATCGTTTGTGATGATCGGTTACCCGCTGATGTGGTGCAAAGGATAACAGAACAAAACGTCAAACTTCATTTAATAAAGACATAAAACATCAATAATCTTACCTAGAACTGCATAGCTAGAAAAAGGCTATAGCAAGGAGAATTACAATGAAAATTATTATTACTGGTGGCGCAGGCTTTCTGGGCCAGCAGCTAGCCGCTGCTTTGCTTAAAAATAACCAGGGCTTACATTTTGACCACCTTGTTTTAGCTGATATTCACTGCCCTACATCGCCTGTAGAAGATGCGAGAGTGAGTTGTATCGCTTTAGATTTAACTCAGGCTGGCGCAGCCAATAAACTCATTGATGGGCAAACGGATGTGGTATTCCATCTTGCTGCAATCGTCAGTAGCCATGCTGAAAGTGATTTTGACCTAGGCATGAAGGTTAATTTCGACGCAACACGCCAATTATTGGAAGTGGCTCGTGAGAAAAACCCAGCAATTAAATTTTTGTTCACCAGCTCATTGGCTGTTTTTGGTGGTCAGCTGCCTGATGTGATCACTGATTTGTGCGTTGTGAACCCACAGTCATCTTATGGTGCACAAAAAGCAATGTGCGAGTTGATGGTGAATGACTACTCCCGTAAAGGTTATGTAGATGGACGTGTGATGCGTTTACCGACAATCAGTATTCGTCCAGGGGTACCAAATAAAGCGGCTTCATCATTTGCAAGTGGCATCATTCGTGAGCCTTTAAAGGGGGTTGAGAGTGTTTGCCCGGTTTCACCTGACTTGGCGTTATGGTTATCAAGCCCAGAAACAGTCATTAGCAATTTTATTCATGCAATTAGCATTCCCGCAGAGAAATTTGGTCAATCACGGACAGTGAATTTGCCCGGTATCACCGTCACCGTCCAAGGCATGATAGATGCATTACGTGATGTTGCAGGTCAAGAAGTTGTTGATCTTATCCGTTTTGAACCCGATGAGGCGATTAACCGTATTGTGGCGAGTTGGCCGGGCAAATTTGATATTAGCCGTGCATTGGATTTAGGGTTCCGTGCAGATGGCTCGTTTGGTGATGCGATCCGTTCATTTATCACCCACCACGGCTCGTCTAGATAGGAGATAGCCTATGTCCTATATTCCTGTTATTGGCCTTGCGGTGGCCATATTTGTCTTGATATTTTTAGTATTACGAACGCGTGTGCATGCCCTATTGGCAATGTTAATTGCCGCAGCAATCGCGGGGATTTGTGGTGGTTTGACAGGAGCAGAGACGGTAACTGTCATTACAAAAGGCTTTGGGTCAACACTCGGTAGCATCGGAATTGTTATCGGGCTCGGGGTCATGATGGGAAGGGTACTGGAAGTTTCAGGTGCTGCTGAACAAATCGCCTATAGCTTTATCAAATGGTTGGGGAAAAAACGTGAAGAGTGGGCGCTGGCAATTACGGGCTATATTGTCAGCATCCCTATCTTCGTTGACTCTGCTTTCGTCATTTTATATCCACTGGCAAAAGCACTGGCAAAAAACGGCAAGCGCAGCATATTAACATTAGGGGTTGCACTTGCTGGTGGTTTAGTTGTTACACACCACACTGTTCCACCAACGCCAGGTCCTTTAGGTGTTGCTGGTATTTTTGGTGTTGATGTTGGAGCGATGATCCTAGCAGGGATGAGCCTCGCAATTCCTTGTGTGATCGGAATTGTTTTTTATGCCAAATGGTTAGGGAGGAAATATCCTGAATTTATGCCAGATGAAACGGGCAGTGAAGATCTCAAAGAAGTTCACGCACGTTACATGGAAGAAAAAGCAAACAAACCATTACCAAGCTTATTTTTATCTTTGCTGCCGATTGCCACGCCAATCTTATTGATCTTTATTAATGCTATTAATGGCTTGATTTTAAAGACAGAATCATTCCAAGGAATGGAAGGTAATTGGTATTTCCAGACATTTGAATTCTTGGGCGCGCCAATTATTGCTTTATCGATTAGTGTGTTGATCTCAATATATACATTAATGCCAAAAGCAACAAAAGAAGAAGTCATCGACCGTATGGAAGAAGGCTTACAAGCGGCGGGGATCATCTTGTTAGTGACTGGTGCTGGTGGCGCACTCGGCGCGGTATTACGTGATAGTGGGACAGGTAATATTCTCGCAGAGCAGGTTGCAAACTTACCGATTACACCCGTATTAATTCCTTTTATTATCGCGACATTGGTTCGTTTGATTCAAGGATCTGGCACAGTTGCGATGATCACCGCAGCGTCAATATCTGCACCAATCATCAGCCAAATCCCTGATATTAACTTATTGGTTGCGGCGCAAGCAGCAACAATGGGGTCTCTGTTCTTCGGTTATTTCAACGATAGCCTATATTGGGTTGTGAACAGAATGATGGGGATTAAAGACGTGAAACAACAAATGATCGTTTGGTCTATTCCAACAACAATAGCTTGGGCGATTGGTTTAGTTGGCGTCCTTGTCCTTGATGTCATTCTCTAAAATTGTACTTTAATTTTTATCTGCCAAACCAAAGCGCCTTTACAGGCGCTGAGGTTGTTGACAAAGTGGGATAAAAACGTGGTTTTTCCCACTTTGTGTTATCAGGCGAAAATCAATATATTGATTTTCCTTGTTTATTTTCAATAACCTATCCAACCTGTCGCCAAACATGTTATGTTTGTCAGCAGTCTGAAGCGCCTTTACAGGCGCTTTTTTCGATAATCAAATAAATTCATCTATACTGATTGCATCTTAGTTTGACTTTCGTTGATAAGCTTATTTTGTGATGTCAGTCACTTTTTAATGAAAATAAAATGACGCTGTTTTCATTAAAGGTGATTTTCATCACTAAATTAACTTATGCTTATCGCTATATTAATAGTAGCGAATTAATTCAATGATGCCATTGTGTAAAGGAGTTTGATATGTCTGACGTTTTCCACTTAGGTTTAAAAAAAAGTGACTTACAGGGCGCAACCGTAGCGATTGTTCCTGGGGATCCTAACCGTGTTGAAAAAATTGCACGTCTGATGGATAACCCTGTACACCTTGCTTCATTACGTGAATACACGTCTTGGCGTGGTGAGCTCGATGGTAAAGCTGTTATTGTTTGCTCAACGGGTATTGGTGGTCCATCTACTTCTATTGCAGTTGAAGAACTTGCACAATTAGGTATTCGTACCTTCTTACGTATTGGTACAACAGGTGCAATTCAAGAAGATATCAATGTGGGTGATGTATTAGTCACCACGGGTGCGGTGCGTTTAGATGGCGCAAGTCAGCACTTTGCGCCACTTGAATACCCAGCAGTTGCGGATTTTGATTGTACTAATGCATTGTTTGCCGCCGCAAAAGATGCGGGAGCAACGGTTCATGTTGGCGTAACGGCGTCGTCAGATACTTTCTACCCAGGTCAAGAGCGTTATGATACCTATACGGGACGTGTTATGCGTCATTTCAGAGGCTCGATGAAAGAGTGGCAAGATATGGGTGTCATGAACTATGAAATGGAATCCGCCACATTACTGACCATGTGTTCGAGCAGCAAAGGTCTGCGTGCTGGCATGGTTGCAGGCGTAATTGTTAACCGTACACAACAAGAAATTCCAAACGAAGCACTCCTGAAGAAAACGGAAGGTAATGTGCTGAGTATTGTTGTTGAAGCGGCACGTCGCTTACTGTAATCAATGATTTACTGGCTCGCCTATTTAAAATTCACTCGGTTGTGGAAAGGCAATAGGCGGGCTTAGTTTTCCCTCTCAATTATTCACACGAACGACTATCTCACCGCACTTTTAACAATTTGTAATGAATTTCCAGAAAATATACTGATCCTCTTATTCGGTAGATCTGTTATTGTCATAAAAACAACAATCAATATTATGTGCCCTTTAATCATTTGGGTTGCATCTCTTATACGCAACTTGAATGTGTGCTGTGGGCAAAAAGGAATTATTATGTCAACAACACCTTATCTTCATCCTTCTGTCCTGCCACTAAAAGGTGGCATTAACTTCCGCGACTTAGGTGGAAAAACGTTATCAAACGGTAATAAAATCAAGCACGGCGTGTTATTCCGTTCAGGAGCATTAGACCGCCTAACGCAAGATGATGAGTCGGTTCTTCAATCACAAAATCTTTTTCAAATTATTGATTATCGTGATGAAGTTGAAGTTATTGCTAAACCTGATGTGGTTTGGCAGGGGGCGCATTACGTCCACGCTCCAGCGAATCCATTAGCAAAAGAAGTGACCGCAAACTTAGATAAACTCACGCCAGAAATATTGGAACAGTTTGATCCTCAAGCATTTATGTTCCGTTTGTATGAATTATTACCACTGAATAACCCCGCATACCATCAACTGGTTAATATGCTACAGCAGCCAGAAAAAGGGGGAATTGTACAGCACTGTGCTGTCGGTAAAGATCGTACAGGAGTGGGTTCAGCGTTGGTTTTATTTGCTCTAGGTGCCGATCTTGATACCGTTATGGAAGACTATCTACTCACCAATGAAACATTAGCACCGTACCGCAAGTATCTACTTGAAGAACATGCGAAAACTATGAGTGAAAGTGTCGTGAAAAAGTTTGAGTATGTGTACTCTGTTCGTGAAGAATTTTTGCAAACTGCTCTAAAAAGCATTGAAAAACAATATGGTAACATTGATAAATGGCTGGAAACAGATTTTGGTCTCGGTCAGAAACAGCGCGAAGATTTGCAACAACACTTCCTTGAGTAATTAATGTCGATTTGGCTGATGTTATGTGAGCAAGCGCTTTATCACATAACACAGCTTAATTTATTGTTTTGTTTAATCTTGATTTATCAGTTTCTCGCTACTGTAATAGATAAAATCATTGATGATAGGAATGTGTTGTGACGCTCCATGAAATTGTAACCATTGTGACGGACTTTACTCGCGAACATGAAGTCTGGGCGCTACCCATTATTTTCTTCCTCGCCTTTGGTGAATCTCTCGCTTTCTTATCCCTTCTTTTACCTGCAACTGTTATTTTGTTGGCACTTGGTGCTTTGATAGGTGAAAGCAATATTGTTTTCTGGCCTGTCTGGCTAGCTGCTGCATTAGGGGCTTTTTTTGGGGATTGGCTTTCTTACTGGTTTGGCTTTCGTTACAAAGAAAACGTGCGCAGAATGTGGCCAATTTCCCGTAACCCTGAGATGATCGATAAAGGGCAGCGTTTTTTTGATCGCTGGGGAATTTGGGGGATCTTTTTTGGTCGTTTTTTTGGACCATTGAGAGCTGTTGTACCTTTGGTCGCGGGTATTTGTGCGATGCCGCAACGCCATTTCCAGCTCGCTAACATTGCCTCTGCGATGATCTGGGCATTTGGCATACTTGCGCCAGGCGCGCTTGGACTTAAATGGTTTGCCAGTTGGATAGGCTAAGTAAAGCTTGCGAAGCGGCTCGCAAATAAAGGGCGGCAAATGAAATTACCTCTGGACACTTATACAGTATCCCATTACCTTACACTAGATTTTGTAAAGTAAGGATTTAATCGTGGATACCTCTCTTTTATATGCCGTTATTGGTGCGTTGAGTGGCATTTTAGTCGGTGGTTTAGTGACGTGGTTCTCTATTGCGCAAAAAATTGCGCATAAAGATCAGGAACTACAACAGCTCCACCGTCAACTTGCTGCCAGTGATGAAAAAAATATTCATCTTGCTCAGTGGAAAGAGGAATATGATAGGCTTGATCAAGAGCTCCGTACCCAGCGCGATATTAATCGAGAGCAAGAGGCTGAATTACGTGAAGTCATTACCCGGTTAGAGCAAAATCAACTCGCTAACGAAGAAAAACAACGGATTTTACAAAATAGCGAACAGCGCTTGACGGCACAGTTTGAAAATTTGGCTAACCGTATTTTTGAACAAAATGAACGTCGGGCTTCAGAACAGCAACAAAAAAGCTTATTGGCTATGTTATCGCCTTTTCGTGAACAATTAGATGGTTTTCGCCAGCAAGTCCAACAAAGTTTTAGTGAAGAGGCAAAAGAAAGGCATACGCTGGCTTATGAAATTAGGCAATTGCAACAGCTCAATAACCAAATGACTAAAGAGGCGGTTAATCTAACGCGTGCTCTTAAAGGGGATAACAAGATACAGGGTAATTGGGGAGAAACTATCCTAACACGTATCTTAGAAGTGTCTGGTTTACGAAAAGGCAGTGAGTTTGAAACTCAAGTTAGCGTCAATACAGGGTATAATAGTCGCTATCAACCTGATGTGATTATTCACCTTCCTGAAGGTAAAGATGTGGTTGTTGATGCAAAAATGTCGTTGGTGTCTTATGAACACTATTTCAATAGTGAAGATCCTGATGAGCAGCAGCAAGCGCTAAAAAGCCATGTTGCTTCCATTCGTAATCATATGCGAATGCTAAGCCGAAAGGACTATCATCAGTTACCGGGGATCCGCTCACTGGATTATGTTTTAATGTTTATTCCTATCGAGCCTGCATATTTGCTGGCTTTAAAAGAAGCCCCCGAGTTACTTGATGAAGGAATAAAACAAAATATCATGTTAGTTTGTCCATCCACCTTGCTAGTGGCGGTTCGGACAATTAATAATTTATGGCGCTATGAGCGGCAAGGGCAAAATGCCCAGGAAATTGCAGATAAAGCAGCGAAAATGTACGATAAGCTGCGTTTATTTGTTGATGATATGCAGGTTTTAGGCTCCAGTCTTGATAAAGCGAATAATACTTACTACTCGGCGATGAAACGTCTTGCGCAAGGACGAGGTAATCTGATCAGCCAAGCAGAAAGTTTTAAGGAGCTAGGGGTAGAAATAAAACAACCTATAGAGCCTCAACTTGTTGAGAGGTCAGATTCGCCTAATTGTGCGGAATCGTAGAGTTCTAATAGGGTTTTACTTCAAAGGCTGTTACACTTCTTACAAAGTTTGAATGATAAGCAGGCATAAGAGAAATGACTGAACCAACGAAAGAAACCATTGATTTTGGTTTCCGCACTGTCGGCAAAGAGGACAAAGCTGGCTTAGTAGCGAATGTTTTTCACTCGGTAGCATCAAAATATGATTTAATGAATGACCTGATGTCCTTTGGTATTCATCGTATCTGGAAACGTTTTACCATTGAAGCAAGTGGTGTGCGCCGTAATCAACGGGTACTCGATCTTGCAGGTGGAACGGGCGACCTAACCGCAAAATTTTCACGCTTAGTGGGTGAAAAAGGGGAAGTCGTTCTGGCGGATATTAACGACTCTATGCTGAAAATGGGGCGCGAAAAATTACGCGATCTAGGCATTGTGGGTAATGTTAATTATGTTCAAGCTAATGCAGAAGAACTGCCTTTCCCAGACAACTATTTTGACTGTATTACTATCTCTTTTGGCCTGCGTAATGTAACAGATAAAGACAAAGCGCTGCGTTCAATGTTCCGTGTGTTAAAGCCGGGCGGTCGTTTACTGGTCTTAGAGTTCTCAAAACCGGTTATTGAACCTCTGAATAAAGCTTATGATGCTTATTCATTCCATATCTTGCCGCGTATTGGCCAAGCGGTCGTCAACGATCCGGATAGCTACCGCTATTTGGCTGAATCAATTCGTATGCACCCTAATCAAGAAACCTTGAAAGGGATGATGGAAAACGCTGGTTTTGAACAAGTGTCTTATACCAATATGACCGGTGGCATTGTCGCATTGCACAAAGGGTTTAAATTCTAAGATGGAAGCGCCATCAGCACAAGCTGAAACCCAGCATACGATTTTGTATTCTTTAATGACAGCCATGATGGAAACGTCTCTTAACCACATGCTGTTTAAAGAAAAAGTTCTACAGCCCGCTAGAATGCGTTTGGCGGGTAAAGTGATGTCCATTGAATTAAAAGAGCTGAATAAAACATTGACTCTGATTTTTGCAGAAAATCATGTTGATGTATTGAGCGAATGGACTGAAGCAGCAGACTGCACAATTAAAACTTCGCTGTTTACGTTAGTGAAGCTCAAAGATAAACAACAATTATCTCAATTGATCAATCGCGGTGATATCGTGATTGAAGGGGATATGCAAATTGTTCAACATTGGTCTTCCTTGCTAGATTTAGCGATTTGGAATCCAGCCCATTATCTATCACCATATATTGGTGATGTTGCAGCGGAAGGGTTGAGTAAGCTGCTGAATAAAGGTGTTTGTCTTGCATCTCATTTGCTTAAGCGCCAAAAAACATATGTTAAAGATGCACTCATTGAAGAGTGGAAAATGGCACCAAGCCAACTTGAACTTGCACATTTTAGTGATGAAGTTGAGCAAATTGATAGTTCTATGAGTGCACTAGAACAACGTTTAAGCCAGTTGGAGGAGAAGAATGACACCCGGTGAATTAAAACGACTTTACTTCATTATTCGGGTTTTTCTCTCTTACGGATTAGATGAGTTAATCCCCAAAATTAAACTTACGCTGCCACTTCGTATTGGTCGGTTAGGTTTTTTTTGGATCAGAAATCAGCACAAAGATAAAGAAATTGGTGAAAGATTACGCCTTGCATTACAAGAGTTAGGACCAGTTTGGATCAAGTTTGGCCAAATGTTATCGACTCGCCGAGATCTCTTTCCACCAGCAATAGCCGATCAACTCTCTCTACTACAAGACAAAGTTGCCAGTTTTGATGGCAAATTAGCGCGCAGTTATATCGAGGAGTCTTTAGGTGGAGCACTTGAGCAATGGTTTGATCATTTTGATGAACAAGCACTTGCATCCGCTTCTATCGCTCAGGTTCATACTGCTACTTTAAAAGAGAATGGCAAAGATGTCGTTATCAAAGTCATTCGTCCAGATATTTTACCGATTATCAAAGCGGACATTAAATTAATGTACCGTATCGCAAACTGGGTGCCTTTGCTGCCTGATGGTCGCCGTTTACGTCCAAAAGAGGTGGTGCGCGAATATGAAAAAACCTTGATTGATGAGCTAAACCTTTTACGTGAATCGGCGAATGCCATTCAACTACGACGTAACTTTGAAAATAGCTCTATGCTGTATGTTCCAGAAGTCTACCCAGACTATTGCCGCGAAAATGTCATGGTAATGGAACGTATCTATGGGATCCCAGTTTCAGATATTGCTGCACTCAAAGCGCAGGGAACCAATATGAAACTATTGGCGGAGCGCGGTGTTAAAGTCTTTTTTACCCAAGTGTTTCGCGATAGTTTTTTCCACGCAGATATGCATCCTGGAAATATTTTTGTCAGCTATGAACATCCTGAAGATCCGCTGTATATCGGCATTGACTGTGGGATCGTGGGTTCATTAAATAAAGAAGATAAACGCTATTTAGCTGAAAACTTTATTGCATTCTTCAATCGCGATTATCGTAAGGTTGCAGAACTTCATGTGGATTCGGGTTGGGTTCCGCAAGATACCAATGTCGAAGATTTTGAATTTGCGATCCGTACTGTCTGCGAACCGATTTTTGAAAAGCCACTGGCAGAAATTTCTTTTGGGCATGTACTATTAAATTTATTTAATACGGCACGCCGCTTTAATATGGAAGTACAACCCCAGTTAGTACTTTTGCAAAAAACATTACTGTATGTAGAAGGCCTTGGCAGGCAACTCTATCCTCAACTGGATTTATGGAAAACAGCAAAACCATTTTTAGAAGATTGGGTGCATAGTCAAGTTGGCTTACCTGCAATTACGCAGGCGCTGAAAGAAAAGGCACCTTATTGGGCAGAAAAAATGCCTGAGTTACCGGATTTAATTTATGGCGCTCTAAAGCAACATAAATACTTGCAATCAAATATTGAGCAACTTGCACAGCAATTGAAAGCCCAGCGCAGTAAACAACGGAAATCGCAATACCTATTAGGAATAGGGGCTACATTTATTCTTTGTGGCAGTTTATTCTTTATTTCTGACCTAACTAGCCTTTCTATAGCATTTATGGCTGCGGGTGCTTTATCTTGGTTGTTTGGTTGGTGTAAAGCAGGCGAAAATTAAGTAAACTTTGTTTTGCGACAAGTTTATAAGGCTGTGAATGTTTCCGTATTCTGTGTTGGTTGTATATAATAGACCTAATAACACTTGATCCCAAAACTATAGAGGTATTAACAATGGAATCAACTATTGCAATGGCTGCTTTTGGTAGTCCTTGGCAACTCATTATTATTGCTTTGCTTATTATTTTAATTTTCGGCACCAAAAAATTACGTTCTTTAGGTTCTGACTTAGGTGAATCACTCAAAGGCTTTAAAAAAGCGATGAGCGATGACGAAAAAGCAAAAGTAGAACAAGAAAAGCAAGATGCTGATTTTGCGACTAAAAACATTACAGAACAACAGGCTACTGAGAAAAAAGAAAGCCCAGTTGAGAGCAAAAACAAAGAGCAGGGTTAAACCGTGTTTGACATAGGTTTTAGTGAACTGTTGCTTGTTGCCGTAATCGGTCTTGTTGTTTTAGGGCCAGAGCGCTTACCCGTGGCGGTGAGAACCGTCGCCGGGTGGATCCGTGCCATGCGCTCAATGGCTGCAAATGTACAAAACGAATTATCGCAAGAGCTAAAATTGCAAGAACTGCAAGAAACGCTGAAAAAAGTGGAGGAGAAAGCTAACCTAGAAGCCCTTTCTCCTGAACTTAAGCAGTCTATGGAAGAACTGCGCACAGCGGCTCAGTCACTAAAAAGTGGCTATCAAGCAACAACAAATGATATTGAAACAGAGTTAAACAAAGCTAAAGAAATCACGGATAGCTATGATACGGCTGTCAAAGAGGCGAAAAACAGCGTTCAACAGACGCAAGAATCGGATCCAGATCCTGAATACGCGGCTAAAATGGCTGCTGTTGTTGAAGACGTAAAAACTGAGGGAACAGTAAAATCGGAAGAACCCGTTTCTTTAGAAACAACAGACTCGCACGATACCAAAGCTAAAAACTCCAATCAAACCGAAAGTGAAAAATAACACATGGCTGTAAATGATACACAACCACTTATTAGCCACCTCATTGAACTTCGCAAACGGCTACTAAACTGTTTAATTACAGTTTTGATTGTTTTTGCTGCGCTCGCTTATTTCTCAAATGATATTTATCGGCTCGTCGCAGCCCCTTTGATTGATAAGCTGCCAGTGGGTTCGCAAATGAGTGCAACTGATGTGGCATCCACGTTTTTTACCCCGATTAAATTAACAATGATGGTTTCGGTTTTTGTATCGATCCCTGTTATTCTTTATCAAATCTGGGCGTTTATCGCACCTGCACTCTACAAGCATGAGCGTAAACTAATGTTGCCTCTGCTGGTTTCCAGTAGCTTCCTGTTTTACCTTGGAATGGCATTTGCGTATTTTGTTGTCTTCCCACTTGCATTTGGCTTCTTTGTTAAAACAACCCCGGATAGTGTTAATTTCATTCCTGATATCAGTAAGTATCTGAGTTTTGTCATGACATTATTCATGGCATTTGGTGCAGCTTTCGAGGTGCCAATTGCAATTATCTTATTGTGTTGGACAGGGGTGACAACGCCTGAATCCCTAAAACGTAAACGTCCCTATATTCTCGTTGGGGCATTTATTGTCGGGATGTTCTTAACACCTCCAGATGTGTTATCTCAAACGTTACTCGCAGTACCGATGTACTTGCTCTTTGAACTTGGTGTTTTGCTTTCCAATTTCTATGTAGGTAAAGGAAGGAAACAACCTGAAGAAGACGAAGAAGACGAAGAAAAAGAAGGGTCTTAAATTTAAAGTGAGTATTAACACCCTTATTTTATAACATTAAAAAGCCCCCTAGTAATTGGCAGTTAAACTATTGGGGGCACGTTAGATATCGTTTTTATTAATGACACGCGGTTATTGCGATGACTTCTTGAAATGCGTGTTTTCAATCACTTTAGGCACATTTTTATTTAAAATATTAAGTAAAAGTATTGAACGATATTCCCCATTTGGCTCATCGAAAATAGCTTGGATCCCTGCAAAAATACCTTCAGTAATGGTGACTTTATCACCGGAGCTAGGAAGCTCTGGTGCAGTGATATGACCCACAGGCGCTTGTTGCAGTAGTTCAACCACTTTATCTGGTACTACGGTGGGGAATTGGCCAAACCGTACAAAATGACTGACTCCACGAGTGGATTGGATTGTTGTAGTGTGGATCTCGTTATGATCAAATTTCACAAATAAGTAATTAGGAAATAAAGCTTCCTGAACGACGATTCTTTTTCCTCTCACAATTTTTTCCATCTCAGTCATGGGAGTCATACAAATCACACTTTGCCTTTTTAAATGCTCAATAGCGCGCTCAATCTGACCGCGTTTGCAATAAAGCAAGTACCACTTTTCCATTTTTTGAATCCCACATGACAATAATATGTTTATGATAACAAATTACGACATAAGAATGTGACTAATGAACCTCAGCACAATATTATTCATATTCGTAAGCTAAAAGTCATTACGTAGTAGCTTGTAATCACTGTAATAGAGAAGTTAAGTCTGTAGGAGACATAATGGATATCTTTTTGTTAAGTAATGGTAAATTGCCAGGAAATCCAGTTTGGCTGAGTTATGCTTTGCCCAGAATTAAAGAAACGCTCGTTCGTAAAAATATTAAGTCCGCTGTTCTGGTTCCCTATGCCGTGCTTCGAGGTTCTCATGAAGAGCGCGCAGATCAACTTTCAGAAGCGCTTGGTATTAAGGTCACCACAATAGAACATTTTTCAAGTCCCGTTGAAGCCATAGAACAAGCTGAGTGTATTCTGGTTAGTGGTGGGAATACTTGGTGGTTAAACAAATGCTTACATGAAAATGGATTAATTGTTGCTATTCAACGGGCGGTCAAAGAACGTGGTGTGCCTTATATCGGTTGGAGCGCAGGTTGTAACGTAGCAACACCAAGTATTCGTACAACTAATGATATGCCTGTCAGTAACGCTGCAATTATGCCATCGTTGGGGCTTTTCCCATTACAAATTAACCCTCACTATATTGATGCTCACATCTCTGGGCACATGGGGGAAACACGTGATGAGAGACTGCAAGAATTTTGCATTATAAATCCACATGAAGTGGTTGTTGCACTTAGAGAAGGGAGTGGCTTACAAATTAAAGGTAATGAACTTCATTATTTCAGTGGTAAAAATGAAGGTTTTAAATTATTTCAGCACAACAAAACATTCCCAGAACAGTTTAATACATTATTATTAGAAAAATTAGTCCCTTTTGATTGCCAGTAAAATGGTAGACTAAACCAGAAAAAGATTGATTTTTAAATGATTTAGGCAGTAACTTGTAACCTTGGCCGGACGTCTTATAATGAGACTCCCTCTGTAATAGTAAAAGAAGATAATGAAATATCGTGACCTTAGAGATTTTATCGCGCAGCTGGAAAAGCAAGGTGAGTTAAAACGCATTACAATGGAAGTTGACCCTTATTTGGAGATGACTGAAATTGCAGATCGTACCCTAAGAGCAGGGGGACCGGCCCTATTATTCGAAAATCCGAAAGGTTACAACATGCCTGTTTTGTGTAACTTGTTTGGTACAACTAAGCGTGTTGCGATGGGGATGGGGCAAGAAGACATTAAAGCCCTTCATGATGTTGGTAAATTACTCGCATTTTTGAAAGAACCCGATCCTCCGAAAGGCTTTCGTGACTTGTTTGATAAGCTACCTAAATTCAAGCAAGTGCTGAATATGCCTGCTAAACGGCTAAATTCAGCGCCTTGCCAAGAACAAATTTGGGCAGGGGAAGATGTAGATCTAACTAAAATACCTGTCATGCATTGTTGGCCAGAAGATGCCGCACCATTGATTACATGGGGGCTGACTGTTACTCGAGGGCCACATAAAGAGCGCCAAAATCTCGGTATTTATCGCCAACAAGTTCTTGGTAAAAACAAAGTGATTATGCGTTGGTTATCCCATCGTGGTGGAGCCCTTGATTTCCAAGAATGGTGTCAAGCGCATCCCGGAGAAAAGTTTCCAGTCGCTGTTGCGCTAGGTGCTGATCCTGCGACGATTTTAGGGGCGGTCACTCCTGTACCAGATACCTTATCTGAATATGCCTTTGCAGGTTTATTACGCGGCAATAAAACGGAAGTGGTTAAGTGTATCTCTAATGATCTTGAAGTGCCTGCTGGGGCAGAAATTATCCTTGAAGGTTATATTGAACCCGGTGAAATGGCACCAGAAGGACCTTATGGGGATCATACAGGTTATTATAATGAAATTGATAACTTCCCCGTATTCACCGTGACTCATGTAACCCAACGACGTGATGCCATTTACCACTCAACGTACACTGGTCGCCCGCCCGATGAACCAGCGGTATTGGGGGAGGCATTAAATGAAGTTCTAGTGCCAATTTTACAAAAACAATTCCCTGAGATTGTCGATTTTTACCTTCCGCCTGAGGGATGCTCATACCGTTTAGCCGTAGTGACAATGAAAAAGCAGTATGCAGGGCATGCAAAAAGAGTCATGATGGGGGTCTGGTCATACCTGCGTCAATTCATGTACACTAAATTTGTGATTGTTTGCGATGATGATATCAATGCTCGCGATTGGAAAGATGTTATTTGGGCTATTACGACTCGTATGGATCCCGCGCGGGATACCGTTATGATGGAAAATACGCCGATAGATTATCTTGATTTTGCCTCCCCTGTTTCGGGTTTAGGTTCAAAAATGGGGCTTGATGCAACAAACAAGTGGCCCGGAGAAACAGATCGTGAGTGGGGACGGCCGATTGTCATGACTGACAGTGTTAAATCTCGCATTGATGATATCTGGGAACAACTGAACATTTTGGAAAAATAAGAGGGAAAGCATGGCAACTTTAAGCTGTAAAGTCACATCTGTCGAATCGATAACGGATACGGTTTATCGGGTTATTTTGTTGCCAGATGGTCCTTTTCATTTTAAAGCCGGTCAGTATTTGATGGTCGTGATGGATGAGCGAGATAAGCGACCATTTTCCATGGCTTCAACCCTTTGTACTAAAGGCACAATCGAACTGCATATTGGTGCTTCAGAAATTAATTTATATGCCATGGCGGTGATGGATAGAATTTTAGAGCAGCAACGTATTGATATTGATATTCCCCATGGCAAAGCTTGGTTTCGTGAAGATAGCCAAAACCCAATGATTTTGATTGCAGGCGGAACGGGGTTTTCTTATACCCATTCAATACTGCTTGCGGCTTTAGCTGAAAACCCTCAGCGTGATATCACATTTTATTGGGGGGGACGCCAGCTAGAGCATTTGTACGATCTCGGCGAACTTCAGGCTCTAAGTGAAACTTATCCCAGTTTAAAAGTTGTCCCCGTTGTTGAACAGCCTGATGAATTATGGCGAGGTAGAACAGGAACTGTTCTCAGTGCTGTATTAGAGGATTTCGGCGATCTTTCTGCACATGATATTTATATTGCTGGTCGTTTTGAAATGGCGAAAAGTGCAAGGGAGCGTTTTTGTAATGAGCGAGGTGCCAACGTTGAGCGGTTATTTGGGGATGCCTACGAGTTTATTTAATTAGCCATACCCATTATATTTCAGAATATAGCGATATCAGCTTTACTTGCAGCTTTGCCTTGTGCTGTTTGATTCTGTTTGCGTTAATGCAATTTTTTAACCAAAGGCTGTTGATTTTTACCGTGACAAAAGGCCAAAAAATAGCCCAAAAAATGGCTAAATGTATCCGTCGTGCTGACTAACGACGATTTGAATCCAATATTATTCTTAAACGCTGCCCTACCGGTTCGATTAAAGCATATTTCACTTATTTGATGCTGCGCTGAGAGGCTATTGCTTGGTTCACTCGGCGGCGGATCTCTCGCCTTGCCTAAAATGGCTTTAACTCGAATAAAAATTGACCATCAAAGGTCATCGACCTCTAGGTTAATTCGCTGATTTCGACTAAAAAGATAAAAAAACCCGCCCCTGACTTGGCGGGAACATCGACAAAATGCAATGTTTTATAAAAGAGATACTCGGGGCTGTTTATTTTTTCTGCTGATTTTCACAGCTAAAAAAGTCAAAAAACAGCCCCAAAAATGGCTGAATATATCTGTCGTGCTGGCTAACGACGATTTGAATCAACTATTGTCCCTAAACGCTGCCCTACGGGTTCGATTAAAGCACGTTTCACTTATTTGATGCTGTGCTGAGAGGCTCTTGCCGAGTTCACTCGGCAGTGAACCTCTCGCTTTGCTTAGAATAGCCCCTAGACTCGCTCAACAATGGTAGCGATACCCTGACCAAAACCAATACACATTGTAGCTAGACCAAATTGTTTGTCTTTTTGTTCCAACTGATTCAATAATGCAGTAGTGATCCTCGCTCCAGAGCAGCCTAATGGATGGCCTAGTGCGATAGCTCCCCCGCTTAAGTTTACTTTCTCATCAATCACGCTTTCTGCAATATTCAACCCTTTTAAACATGCAATGGATTGAGCCGCGAATGCTTCATTTAACTCAATGATATCAATGTCATTTAAAGACAACCCAGCACGTTTTAGCGCTAATTCAGTAGCAGGTACAGGGCCAAAGCCCATAATGGATGGGTCACAGCCGACCACGGCCATCGCTCGAACTCTCGCTCTTGGTGTTATACCATGTTGCTTTGCATAATTTTCACTACTGAGTAGCATTGCAGAGGCACCGTCTGATAAGGCAGATGAATTGCCAGCAGTTACGGTGCCACTGACAGGGTCAAAGGCAGGACGAAGCGCGGATAAACCTTGCAGACTAGCATCGAAACGGATAACTTCGTCGTAATTAACAGAAATCAGATTTCCATCAGCATCATGCCCTTCAGTCGCAACGATTTCATTGGCAAATTTACCATTTTTTGTGGCAGCGGCGGCCAGTTGATGTGATCTCAACGCAAAAGCATCTTGTTCTTCTCTGCTTATTTTGTACATTTTGGCTAACATTTCGGCGGTGAGCCCCATCGCACCAGCCGCTTTCGCCACTCGTAATGTAAGTTTAGGGTTAAAATCAATACCATGCGTCATAGGGACGTGTCCCATATGTTCCACACCACCAATTAAAACGGAATTTGCATCACCCGTCATAATTAACCGGCTCGCATCGTGTAGCGCTTGCATTGATGAACCACACAGGCGGTTAACCGTAACAGCAGGGACGGTATGAGGAATATCCGTGAGTAAGGCAGCATTCTTGGCAATATTAAAACCTTGTTCTAAGGTTTGCTGTACACAACCCCAAATGATGTCATTTAATTCTTTCTTACTTGCATTAGGGTTACGTTCAAAAATTGCGTTCATAAGGTGCGCAGAAAGGTCTTCGGCTCTCACATGGCGAAATACTCCACCTTTTGAACGACCCATTGGTGTGCGTATTCCATCAATAATGACGACGTTTTCCATAAAATTAACCCCTCGCAACTTTTTTGAGATCAATAGCCACAACAGGTGGTTGTGGATAATAGGTAGCATTGGTAGACGCTTTTGTTTTTAAGCCCTCTGGCACTTGGTAAAGGGGACTTAATGATGCAAACGCCTCTGCTGTTTTTAAGTATGATTGACTACCAATTGTGTCTAAATAGCAGAACACACCACCTCTAAATGGCGGGAAGCCTAAGCCATAAACCAGTGCAATATCTGCATCAGATGGACTTTGAATGATACCTTCCTCCAAACAACGAACGACTTCGTTTATCATGGGAGCCATCATTCGAGCTATAATTTCTTCTTTTGTAAATGAACGCTTAACTTTGCAGATAGAATTCAATAATTCATCAGTCTGTGGGTCATTAATTTTTTTAGGTTTTCCTTTTTTATCTTTTTCATATTGATAAAAACCTTTGCCATTCTTTTGACCAAAGCGTTGCTGCTCAAACATCACATCAATGGCATTTTTACCTGTTTTACTCATACGTTCAGGGAAGCCTTGAGCCATCACTTGTTCGGCATGGAAGGCGGTATCGATACCGACAACATCAAGTAAGTAGGCTGGACCCATTGGCCAACCGAATTCTTTTTCCATGACTTTATCGATTTCTCTGAAATCAGCGCCATCTTGGAGTAATAAATTGAAACCTGCAAAATAAGGGAATAAAACGCGATTGACAAAGAAACCAGGGCAATCATTCACCACAATTGGCGTTTTACCCATTTTATTCGCATAAGCAACCACTTTCGCGACAGTATCATCAGATGTTTGTGCACCACGAATAACTTCCACTAAAGGCATGCGGTGTACTGGGTTGAAAAAATGCATTCCGCAGAAATTTTCTGGGCGTTTTAGTGAGTTAGCGAGTGTAGAAATCGGGATTGTTGACGTATTGGACGCCAGTATTGTTTCTGGGGAAACCAGTGCTTCTACTTCAGATAAGACAGCGGCTTTCACTTTAGGGTTTTCAACGACGGCTTCGACAACAATTTGGCTATTTTCAATGCCATTATAGGATAATGAAGGGTGGATCGCGGCTAAGGTTGTCGCCATCTTAGTTGCGTTAATCCGCCCTCGTTCAAATTGGTTATTTAACAGTTTTTGCGCTTCTTCAACACCCAGATCTAAAGATTTGTCATTGATATCTTTCATTAAAACAGGGACGCCTTTACTTGCAGATTGGTAAGCAATACCTCCTCCCATAATGCCAGCTCCTAACACCGCAGCTTGGGTAGGCGTTTTAACGTGTTGAGCGAGTTTTTTACTGTTAGATTTAATTTGTTGATCATTGAGAAAAATGCTTACTAGTGCACGAGCAACGTCGCTATGAGCAAGGGGAACAAAAGCGGCTGTTTCATGTTTTAGTGCTTCATCACGAGTGCAATTTGCTGCTTTCTCGATGGTATTGACGGCTGCCATTGGTGCTGGATAATGTTTGCCTGCGACTTGATACACCATGCCTTTCGCAACATTGAAGCTCATTGTCTGCTCAAGTGGACTTAATTGAAGAGGTTGCAGTTTGGGTTGGCGTTTCTTTTGCCAATCAAGATCACCAGCTATAGCTGATTCAATAACCGATAATGCAGATTGCGGTAATTTTTCGGTTTCAACAACGGCATCCACTAAACCTAATTTTAATGCTTGTGGCCCACTGACATCCTTTCCTGCTGTAATAATTTCCAAAGCACTATCTAAGCCTATTAGCCTAGGCAAACGGACAGAACCACCAAACCCCGGCATAATACCAAGTTTGGTTTCAGGTAAGCCGATGCGGGCATCCGGGGACGCGATACGAAAATCTGTTGATAAAACACATTCACATCCACCACCAAGGGCATAACCATTGATGGCACAAATTGTGGGAACAGGGAGATCTTCGATACGGTTAAAGATGCTATTAGCATAGTGTAACCATTCGCTGAGCGTTTCTTTTGGCGCTTTAAACAGCGAAAGAAACTCTTTGATATCGGCTCCAACGATAAAGGCAGGTTTATCAGAGCGGAAAATAACACCTTGCAGATCTGATTGTTGCTCAAGAACAGACACGGCTTCATCCAGTGAAGCAACGGTGTGGGTATCCAACTTATTGATTGGTCCTGGTGAGTTAAAAACCAGTTCTGCAATACCTTTTTTCAACCATTGAATATAGATTGTTTCACTTTGATAAAGCATTCTGTTCTCCTTTATTTGATAAAGTTATCTGGTACGACCAGATGAATTGAGTGTGACTAGAATGTTAATTAATTGCAAATGGTTAATGACAAAATTGGAATCTTGGTCACAGCAATTAAGTGAAATAATGTCACTTTAAAATGATATTTTTATTGTTTATCAATGAACTATTTAAGGTTTGCAACAGAGTGCATATCCGTTAAGGATATAACGTGGTAAGCTTGAATTTTCTAATTAACGCTGAAAGGTTGAAGGAAATGGAAAAACTGACTGCACTCTACGCTGATCATATTAAAACGTTACAAAACAGAACTCAGCAAGTCTTACAGCGCAGCAAATTAGATGCCATATTGATTCATTCGGGTGAACCACTTCGCATCTTTCTTGATGATAGCGACTACCCATTTAAGGTTAACCCACACTTTAAGGCTTGGGTTCCTGTAACCGATGTCCCCCACTCTTGGTTATTAGTCGATGGTGTTAATAAACCTAAGTTATGGTTTTATTCACCCGTTGATTATTGGCACAGTGTTGAGCCGCTTCCAAATGGCTTTTGGACGAAAGATATCGAACTTATTCACTTAAAAAATGCTGATGATATCAAAGGGTTCCTTGCTAATGTCTCAAAAGAGAATGTTGCCTACATTGGTGCAGCGACAGACAGAGCGGAATCTTTAGGTATCTCCTTAGATAATATCAATCCAAAACCTGTGTTAGATTATTATCATTTTCACCGCGCCTATAAAACCGATTATGAACTGTATTGTATGCGTGAAGCACAAAAGATGGCGGTGAACGGTCACCTTGCTGCGTTGGAAGCATTCCGCGCAGGAATGAGTGAATTTGACATTAACGTCAGCTACTTACAATCAACGGGTCATCGCGATACTAATGTGCCGTATGGTAATATTGTTGCGTTGAATGAAAATGCAGCGGTGCTCCATTACACCAAATTGCAGCAATCTGTTCCTGCTGAATTACGGAGTTTCTTGATTGACGCCGGTGCCGAATATAACGGTTACGCCGCAGATATCACGAGAACTTATGCAGCAAAAGGAAGAGATGAATTCGCTGAACTTGTTGCGGACGTTAATAGTGAACAACTTTCTCTTATCGACACAATTAAAGCGGGGGTTCGCTATACAGACTACCACGTTGACATGCATCACCGTATAGCAAAAATTCTTGCAAAACATGATATTATTAATGGTATTAGCGAAGAATCAATGGTTGAGAATGGTTTAACTACGCCATTTTTACCGCATGGTTTAGGGCATCCATTAGGTCTACAAGTCCATGATGCGGCTGGTTTTATGCAAGACGATAGCGGGACACATCTTGCGGCACCAAAAATGTATCCTTTCTTGCGTTGTACCCGTGTGATAGAACCTAAAATGGTATTAACCATCGAGCCAGGCCTTTACTTCATTGAGTCTCTGCTTTCATCGTGGAGAGCAGGGGAATTTAGTCAACATTTCAACTGGGATAAAATTGAGTTCTTTAAACCATACGGTGGTATTCGTATTGAAGACAATATTGTGATCCATGGGAACCGTATTGAAAACATGACTCGAGACTTACATTTACGTTAATGAAACCTTATTTAATACCGGCAGAAACGATTTCTTTCACCGAAGAAATTAAAAAAAGCCGGTTTATTACTTATTTAGCTCATACCGAGGGTATTGAAGCAGCGAAAGATTATATTCAATCGATTAAAGCACAATATCCCGATGCCCGGCACCATTGCTGGGCATTTGTTGCTGGACGCCCTGATGATTCTCAACAATTGGGTTTTTCTGATGACGGGGAACCAACAGGAACTGCAGGCAAACCTATCATGGCACAACTGTTAGGAAGTCAGTTAGGGGAAGTTACCTGCGTCGTTGTGCGCTATTTTGGTGGAATAAAACTGGGGACGGGAGGGTTGGTTAAAGCCTACGGCAATGGCGCACAGCAAGCGCTAAAAATATTACCAACACAAACCAAAGTGCCACAGAAAGTGTTTAATTTAGTGTGTGATTATTCGCTGATTAATGCCATAGAGCAGCTACTTGTTCAGGTCAATGGCGTGATTTTGCGCAGTGATTATAATGAAGCTGTCGCTCTGCAAATTGCAATTCCTGCTACCCTTGAGCAGGAGGTCAATGATAAATTACGCGATGTAAGCCGTGGTGCCTTAACACTCACGTCAGAGTCGGAATAGTCAACTGCTTTAGCAAGGAACCTGCCGAATGCATTTTCGTGCAATAACCCGTATTGTCGGGCTGCTTGTCATCATTTTTTCTTTTACCATGGTTATCCCAGGTATTGTCGCATTAATTTATCGCGATGGTGCGGGGCGTGCCTTCAGCCAGACATTTGTGGCGGCCTTATTAATTGGTCTGTTTTTATGGCTACCTACACGCAACAGCAAACACGAATTAAAAGCAAAAGAAGGCTTTCTTATTGTTGTCTTATTTTGGACAGTACTCGGCAGCGTGGGGGCATTACCGTTTATTTTTTCTGAAAGACCAAACCTTTCCATTACGGATGCATTTTTTGAATCCTTTTCTGGCTTAACGACGACAGGTGCAACAACACTCACGGGGCTTGATTCCTTACCCAAAGCGATTTTATTTTATCGGCAAATGCTACAGTGGCTTGGAGGAATGGGGATCATCGTGCTAGCAGTTGCTATCCTTCCGCTACTCGGTGTTGGGGGAATGCAGCTCTATCGCGCCGAAATGCCTGGACCGTTGAAAGACAATAAAATGCGACCTCGAATTGCAGAAACGGCAAAAACCTTGTGGTTTATCTATGTGTTATTAACCATAGCTTGTGCGATAGCATTATGGATAGCGGGAATGGATGTGTTTGATGCGATTTCTCACAGCTTTTCAACAATCGCTATTGGGGGATTTTCTACCCACGATGCGAGTGTCGGCTACTTTAATAGCCCTGCAATTAATACTATTATTGGTGTTTTTCTCATTATATCCGGGTGTAATTTTGGTTTGCACTTTGCGGTTTTAACTGGGCGAAGTCTCGGTATTTATTGGCGCGATCCTGAATTTAGGATGTTTATCAGCTTCCAATTTGTTCTCGTGGTGGTTTGCACAGCGGTATTGATGTATCACTCCGTATACGGAGGTTTTGGTCAAACCCTTGATCAAGCTTTTTTCCAAGTGGTATCTATGGCTACAACTGCCGGGTTCACCACAGATAGCTTCTCTGGTTGGCCATTATTTTTACCGATGCTTTTATTGTGTGCGGCATTTGTTGGTGGGTGTGCGGGCTCAACAGGGGGAGGTTTAAAAGTTATTCGTATCTTATTACTGTTCCTGCAAGGCTCTCGTGAATTAAAGCGACTGGTACACCCAAATGCAGTTTACACCATCAAACTGGGGCAAAGAGCACTTCCAGAACGCATCATTGAGGCTGTTTGGGGGTTCTTTTCTGCGTATGCATTAGTTTTTGTTGTCAGCCTATTATTGTTAATAGCAACAGGGGTTGATGAGTTTTCCGCATTTTCTGCAATTGCTACTACGTTGAATAACTTAGGACCGGGATTAGGGACTGTGGCGGACAACTTCACAAGTATGAATCCAGCAGGTAAATGGATTTTAGTCGTTACCATGTTATTTGGTCGTTTAGAGGTCTTTACCTTATTAGTGTTACTAACCCCAACGTTTTGGCGTGAGTGATCTCGTACAATCTTGCTCTATATAGAAATGATTAAAATTTAGGAAAAATAATGAGTTATTTACTACTGCATTCCAGTACGGATGGGCAAACTAAAAAAATTGTTTTAAAAATTGCAGAACAATTACGCAACTTAGGTCGAGAGTGTGATATTCGTGACTTAAATTCAGAGCAAAGTTTTAATTTAACTGCTTATGATAAAGTACTGGTGGGAGCCTCTATACGTTATGGGCATTTTAATAAAAAACTACAGCGCTTCGTGGTGTCTCACCAAAACCAATTGAATTCAATGAAGAGTGCTTTTTTTGCGGTGAACCTTACGGCAAGAAAAGAAGGCAAAAATACCGTAGAGACAAATGCCTACACACGTAAATTTTTAGACTCTTGTCCTTGGAAACCAACATTGAAGTCTGTTTTTGCTGGTGCGTTGTTTTACCCTCGCTATAAATGGTTCGATAGAGTGATGATCCGCCTTATTATGAAAATAACCGATGGACCAACAGACCCTAATACTGAGATTGAATACACTGACTGGGAGAAAGTTTCCTACTTCACGCTTGAATTCGATAATTTATAGGGTGTTTTTCCGACAAAACATATTTTTTTTGTACGATTTGTTTGATAATCCAGCTATTAATAAAAAAAACAAAAAAAACACTTGCGAGATTTTTTCGTCTCCCTATAATGCGCATCCGTTGTCACGACAAACCGCTTCGGCGAACAAGGTAAAACCTTAGTGATAACAGAGGTGAGAAAGAAAAAGTTAAAAATAAACACTTGACTTTCTGAAAGAAAAACGTATTATACGTCACCTCGCGGCAACGACCTTGAAGTCGAAAATCGAAAGATTCAGTCGCAACGCTCTTTAACAATTTATCAGACAATCTGTGTGGGCACTCACAGGACACTATCAAAAAAATATTTGATTTTAAGTCTTGAAGAGTGACTAACACGTTAATTCATATATATGAACTTAATAGGTAGTAACGTTATTTTGGAAGGGTGGCTGACAAAGCTAACCGAACAAAAGAACGTTACGAGACAGTAACATTCTTTGAGCATCAAACACTTTTAATTGAAGAGTTTGATCATGGCTCAGATTGAACGCTGGCGGCAGGCCTAACACATGCAAGTCGAGCGGTAACAGGGGAAGCTTGCTTCCCGCTGACGAGCGGCGGACGGGTGAGTAATGTATGGGGATCTGCCCGATAGAGGGGGATAACCACTGGAAACGGTGGCTAATACCGCATAATCTCTAAGGAGCAAAGCAGGGGAACTTCGGTCCTTGCGCTATCGGATGAACCCATATGGGATTAGCTAGTAGGTGAGGTAATGGCTCACCTAGGCGACGATCCCTAGCTGGTCTGAGAGGATGATCAGCCACACTGGGACTGAGACACGGCCCAGACTCCTACGGGAGGCAGCAGTGGGGAATATTGCACAATGGGCGCAAGCCTGATGCAGCCATGCCGCGTGTATGAAGAAGGCCCTAGGGTTGTAAAGTACTTTCAGTCGGGAGGAAGGCGTTGATGCTAATATCATCAACGATTGACGTTACCGACAGAAGAAGCACCGGCTAACTCCGTGCCAGCAGCCGCGGTAATACGGAGGGTGCAAGCGTTAATCGGAATTACTGGGCGTAAAGCGCACGCAGGCGGTTGATTAAGTTAGATGTGAAATCCCCGGGCTTAACCTGGGAATGGCATCTAAGACTGGTCAGCTAGAGTCTTGTAGAGGGGGGTAGAATTCCATGTGTAGCGGTGAAATGCGTAGAGATGTGGAGGAATACCGGTGGCGAAGGCGGCCCCCTGGACAAAGACTGACGCTCAGGTGCGAAAGCGTGGGGAGCAAACAGGATTAGATACCCTGGTAGTCCACGCTGTAAACGATGTCGATTTGGAGGTTGTTCCCTAGAGGAGTGGCTTCCGGAGCTAACGCGTTAAATCGACCGCCTGGGGAGTACGGCCGCAAGGTTAAAACTCAAATGAATTGACGGGGGCCCGCACAAGCGGTGGAGCATGTGGTTTAATTCGATGCAACGCGAAGAACCTTACCTACTCTTGACATCCAGAGAATTTAGCAGAGATGCTTTAGTGCCTTCGGGAACTCTGAGACAGGTGCTGCATGGCTGTCGTCAGCTCGTGTTGTGAAATGTTGGGTTAAGTCCCGCAACGAGCGCAACCCTTATCCTTTGTTGCCAGCGATACGGTCGGGAACTCAAAGGAGACTGCCGGTGATAAACCGGAGGAAGGTGGGGATGACGTCAAGTCATCATGGCCCTTACGAGTAGGGCTACACACGTGCTACAATGGCGTATACAAAGAGAAGCGACCTCGCGAGAGCAAGCGGAACTCATAAAGTACGTCGTAGTCCGGATTGGAGTCTGCAACTCGACTCCATGAAGTCGGAATCGCTAGTAATCGTAGATCAGAATGCTACGGTGAATACGTTCCCGGGCCTTGTACACACCGCCCGTCACACCATGGGAGTGGGTTGCAAAAGAAGTAGGTAGCTTAACCTTCGGGAGGGCGCTTACCACTTTGTGATTCATGACTGGGGTGAAGTCGTAACAAGGTAACCGTAGGGGAACCTGCGGTTGGATCACCTCCTTACCATTGAAGTGTACTTGTGAAGTGCTCACACAGATTGTCTGATGAAATAGAGAGTAAAGCCAATCTAAGATTGACTGAAGAACTTGTTGTCCCCTTCGTCTAGAGGCCTAGGACACCGCCCTTTCACGGCGGTAACAGGGGTTCGAATCCCCTAGGGGACGCCACTTCAGGATATCGAAAGGCTGCGCGTCAACATTTCTGTGTTGTGCGGTGCTCGCGATGCTCACGTACCTTAAGTACGCTCCGCTCGCTGCGCGCCTCCGCCGAGAAATGTTATAGCTCGCACTTTCTCGCGATAGCTTTTACTCAATAATGATTAAGCCTATTACAGCGTAGTAGGTTTAACAATTATGCTCTTTAACAATCTGGAACAAGCTGAAAATTGAAAACAACGCACATCGTTTATCGCTTAAACGATGTGAGAGTCTCTCAAAAATCTCAACTCAAGATGTTCTTTGTCATGATGGCAAAACGTAATGAGCGAGCAGTCAGCGATTCAAGGCGGCCAGCGCACAGCCAGCGCAGCGTACATGAGTACGTGAGCATTGCGAGCACTGCCCAACATAGAATCGATGCACGCGCAGCCATTACCCGTCAGAATGACACGAAAAGACACCTTCGGGTTGTGAGGTTAAGCGACTAAGCGTACACGGTGGATGCCTAGGCAATCAGAGGCGATGAAGGACGTGCTAATCTGCGAAAAGCGTCGGTAAGGTGATATGAACCGTTATAACCGACGATATCCGAATGGGGAAACCCAGTGCAATTCGTTGCACTATCGTTTGATGAATCCATAGTCAAACGAGGCGAACCGAGGGAACTGAAACATCTCAGTACCTCGAGGAAAAGAAATCAACCGAGATTCCCCTAGTAGCGGCGAGCGAACGGGGAGCAGCCCAGAGTCTTAATCAGCATCAGCATCAGGAGAACGGTCTGGAAAGTCCGGCAGTAAAGGGTGATAGCCCCGTATCCGAAGGTGTTGGTGTTGTGAACTCGACGAGTAGGGCGGGACACGTGTTATCCTGTCTGAATATGGGGGGACCATCCTCCAAGGCTAAATACTCCTGATTGACCGATAGTGAACCAGTACCGTGAGGGAAAGGCGAAAAGAACCCCGGCGAGGGGAGTGAAATAGAACCTGAAACCGTGTACGTACAAGCAGTGGGAGCCCCATCACTCAAGTGCCTCGGCAATTGAGTGATGGCTTAAAACACCACCACAAGAGCAGCGCAGCATTGGCTAACAAGGTTGGTCGATTTTTTCAAGCCGCAGCGCAGTGGACATAGAAGTCCATGAGCAGCGGAAGTTAAAAAATCGGGCAAGATTGGAGGGCAAGGCAAGCGGGACATTTGAGGATGGGGTGACTGCGTACCTTTTGTATAATGGGTCAGCGACTTATATTCTGTAGCAAGGTTAACCGAATAGGGGAGCCGTAGGGAAACCGAGTCTTAACTGGGCGAATGAGTTGCAGGGTATAGACCCGAAACCCGGTGATCTAGCCATGGGCAGGTTGAAGGTTGGGTAACACTAACTGGAGGACCGAACCGACTAATGTTGAAAAATTAGCGGATGACTTGTGGCTGGGGGTGAAAGGCCAATCAAACCGGGAGATAGCTGGTTCTCCCCGAAAGCTATTTAGGTAGCGCCTCGTGAACTCATCTTCGGGGGTAGAGCACTGTTTCGACTAGGGGGTCATCCCGACTTACCAACTCGATGCAAACTACGAATACCGAAGAATGTTATCACGGGAGACACACGGCGGGTGCTAACGTTCGTCGTGAAGAGGGAAACAACCCAGACCGCCAGCTAAGGTCCCAAAGTCATAGTTAAGTGGGAAACGAAGTGGGAAGGCTCAGACAGCCAGGATGTTGGCTTAGAAGCAGCCATCATTTAAAGAAAGCGTAATAGCTCACTGGTCGAGTCGGCCTGCGCGGAAGATGTAACGGGGCTAAACTATGCACCGAAGCTGCGGCAGCGAACGTATCACTTAAACTGATTAAGTGGTACTGCAATGTATCAAAACGATTGACGGAACGCAGTGACGTCAATGCGTTCATCAAAGTCGAGGCGGTAACGCACGGCAAGTCAGTTTAAGGATACGTTCGTTGGGTAGGGGAGCGTTCTGTAAGCCTGTGAAGGTGTACTGTGAGGTATGCTGGAGGTATCAGAAGTGCGAATGCTGACATAAGTAACGATAATGCGGGTGAAAAACCCGCACGCCGGAAGACCAAGGGTTCCTGTCCAACGTTAATCGGGGCAGGGTGAGTCGACCCCTAAGGCGAGGCAGAAATGCGTAGTCGATGGGAAACGGGTTAATATTCCCGTACTGGTGATAATTGCGATGGGGGGACGGAGAAGGCTAGGCTGGCCGGGCGACGGTTGTCCCGGTTTAAGGATGTAGGTGGGTGAATTAGGCAAATCCGGTTCACTATACACTGAGATCTGATGACGAGTCACTACGGTGGCGAAGTAGCTCATGCCCCGCTTCCAGGAAAAGCCTCTAAGCTCTAGATTATCATTAATCGTACCCCAAACCGACACAGGTGGTCAGGTAGAGAATACTCAGGCGCTTGAGAGAACTCGGGTGAAGGAACTAGGCAAAATGGTGCCGTAACTTCGGGAGAAGGCACGCTGGCATTAGGTGAAGTGGTTTACCCATGGAGCTGAAGCCAGTCGCAGATACCAGCTGGCTGCAACTGTTTATTAAAAACACAGCACTGTGCAAACACGAAAGTGGACGTATACGGTGTGACGCCTGCCCGGTGCTGGAAGGTTAATTGATGGGGTTATCCGTAAGGAGAAGCTCTTGATCGAAGCCCCAGTAAACGGCGGCCGTAACTATAACGGTCCTAAGGTAGCGAAATTCCTTGTCGGGTAAGTTCCGACCTGCACGAATGGCGTAATGATGGCCAGGCTGTCTCCACCCGAGACTCAGTGAAATTGAACTCGCTGTGAAGATGCAGTGTACCCGCGGCAAGACGGAAAGACCCCGTGAACCTTTACTATAGCTTGACACTGAACATTGAGCCTTGATGTGTAGGATAGGTGGGAGGCTTAGAAGCGTGGACGCCAGTCTGCGTGGAGCCAACCTTGAAATACCACCCTTTAATGTTTGATGTTCTAACGTTGCCCCATAATCTGGGGTGCGGACAGTGTCTGGTGGGTAGTTTGACTGGGGCGGTCTCCTCCCAAAGAGTAACGGAGGAGCACGAAGGTTGGCTAAGCATGGTCGGACATCATGCGGTTAGTGCAAAGGCATAAGCCAGCTTGACTGCGAGAGTGACGGCTCGAGCAGGTACGAAAGTAGGTCTTAGTGATCCGGTGGTTCTGAATGGAAGGGCCATCGCTCAACGGATAAAAGGTACTCCGGGGATAACAGGCTGATACCGCCCAAGAGTTCATATCGACGGCGGTGTTTGGCACCTCGATGTCGGCTCATCACATCCTGGGGCTGAAGTAGGTCCCAAGGGTACGGCTGTTCGCCGTTTAAAGTGGTACGCGAGCTGGGTTTAGAACGTCGTGAGACAGTTCGGTCCCTATCTGCCGTGGGCGTTGGAAGATTGAAAGGGGCTGCTCCTAGTACGAGAGGACCGGAGTGGACGCACCACTGGTGTTCGGGTTGTCATGCCAATGGCACTGCCCGGTAGCTAAGTGCGGAAAAGATAACCGCTGAAAGCATCTAAGCGGGAAACTTGCCTTGAGATGAGTCTTCCCTGACCCTTAAAGGGTCCTAAAGGAACGTTTAAGACTAAGACGTTGATAGGTTGGGTGTGTAAGCGTAGCGATACGTTGAGCTAACCAATACTAATGAACCGTGAGGCTTAACCTGACAACACCGAAGGTGTTTTAGAGAGAGTATGTTGATTTTCAAGAGGGTGAGAAGCCGAAAGGTGAAGGACACACAGCTTGTTCAGATTGCACTTCTGGTTTAGTGAAAGATAGCTAAACGGGAAGAAACAGAATTTGTCTGGCGGCAATAGCGCGGTGGTCCCACCTGACCCCATGCCGAACTCAGCAGTGAAACGCCGTAGCGCCGATGGTAGTGTGGGGTCTCCCCATGTGAGAGTAGGGAACTGCCAGACATTAAATTAGTGAGAAAGCCACCCAATGGGTGGCTTTTTTGCGTTTGGCGAATGGTAAGCTAATAAAATCATCGCATCAAGCACAGCCAGTACTGGGTAAATCACGATAAAATGGGTTCAGCCGCAAGGTTGCAATTTTTAACTCAGCAATGATAATCGTATTATATATCCCCTTAGCAATTACCTTTTGTGTGAGCACAATTTTAGCTATCTCGATATACAAATGGAGCATTGAGTGTGAGCCGTTTTTTAGCTATCTCGATGTGCAAATAGGGCATTGAGTGTGAGCTCGGATTAAACGTTAGATATAGCCATCTTGCCTGCGCTAGCTACGCGCTGACCGAGCTTATGGATAATAAATAGCACAAGAATAGTCAGGCAATGATTTGTCACCTGAGCAATTACCTTTCGTGTAAGCACAATTTTAGCTATCTCGATGTACAAATAGGGCATTGAAGACAGGCTCGGATTAATCGATATGTATAGCTATTTAATCTATGTTAGCCACGTGCTGACTAACCTTATGAATAAAGGATAACAACAGAATGGTTAGGCAAATATTTGTCCCCTTAGCAATTACCTTTTGTGTGAGCACGTTTTTAGCTATTTCGATGTACAAATAGGGCATTGAAGACAGGCTCAGATTAATCGGTATTGATCGCCATCTTGCCTGCGCTAGCTACGCGCTGACCGCTCTTATGGATAAGAAATAGCATAAGAATAGTCAGGCAAGTATTGGTCCCCTTAGCAATTACCTTTTGTGTGAGCCGTTTTTTAGCTATCTCGATGTGCAAATAAGGCATTGAGAGCGAGCTCGGATTAAACGATAGATATAGCCATCTTGTCTGCGCTAGCCACGCGCTGACTAACCTTATGAATAAGGGATACAAAAGAATGCTAAGGCAAGTATGAGTCCCCTTAGCAATTACCTTTTGTATGAGCACATTTTTTAGCTATCTCGATGTGTGAATAGGGTATTAAAGATAGGCTCAGATTAATCGATATGTATAGCTATTTAATCTATGTTAGCTACGCGCTGACCGAGCTTATGGATAAGAAATAACACAAGAATGGTTAGGCAAGTATGAGTCCCCTCAGCAATTACCTTTTGTGTAAGCACGTTTTTAGCTATTTCGATGTGCAAATAGAGCATTGAGTGCGAGCTCGGATTAATTGATATGTATAGCTATTTAATCTACGTTAGCCACGCGCTGACTAACCTTATGAATAAGGGATACAACAGAATGCTAAGGCAAGTATGAGTCCCCTTAGCAATTACCTTTTGTCTAAGCACGTTTTTAGCTATTTCGATGTGCAAATAGGGCATTGAGTGTGAGCTCGGATTAAATGATAGATATAGCCATCTTGTCTGTACTAGGCACGCGCTGATCGCTCTTATGGATAACGGATACAAAAGAATAATCAGGCAAGTATGAGTCCCCTCAGCAATTACCTTTTGTGTGAGCACAATTTTAGTTATCTCGATATACAAATGGAGCATTGAGTGTGAGCTCGGATTAAACGATAGATATAGCTATTTAATCTATGTTAGCTACACACTGACCGAGCTTATGGATAAGAGATACAAAAGAATAGTCAGGCAATAATTTGTCACCTTTGCAATTATCTTCAGTGTTTTTACGGTTTACGATTGGATAGGTACTTTCAGCGTGTATTTCTTTAAATATGGTGGTTATTTCGTACTTAGTTATCGTTCTTATCATTGTGGCAAAAAAATGGCCATTTAAGTAGGTACTTGTTTGATTTTGTGTGATTAACAGGGCTTAAAGTGACTTTCACAATTACGTTTAAAGCAGACTCACTATCATCAATAGCATTTTAGATAACTACAGGCTCTACAATTTTTTTTTTGATATAAATACTTAGCGAGCTCACTATTTAAAGTGGCTTTATCATTAATTCGGTCATCAATTGGGTAAAAAGATTATGACCTGCATTAGTTTTAATGCCTCTGATAAATTAAGTTGTAAAGCTGTGCGTTTTCTCGTCTATTATTTATCTCCTTTTATCCGGAGATTAAATCGAACAAAATTACGAAGGTACATAATTTAAGTTTTATAATATTTATTGAATCGCACTAACTTATAATAATTGATGTTAATGTTTACAGGGAATTAACTTTGGTTTTAAATGTAAATACAGAAAGTAATTATTTTCTTTGAGGCTGTTTGTATATTTATTTTAATTGGAGGGGTATGGTTCTATTAAATGGTAAAGATTTAACACTTTATGATATAAATTTAATTATGAATGGTGAAAATATTGCAGTGGATGGTGCAGTGATGAAATATCTAGAAGAAAAACATCGACTGCTAATATCAGAAGCAGAGAAAGGTGCGAAAATATATGGTTTAACAGTAGGTGTTGGTTTAAATAAAGATACAGAATATATCAAATTAAATGGTAAATTTACTCCAGAACTAATTAAAAAATCAATTAGGTTTAATAAAAAACTAATACGCGCACACTCTGTGGGAGTTGGTGAACCAATAGACAGCTGTTTAGCTAGGGTTGTCATGGGGATCCATCTTAATATGCTGCTCAATGGCTATAGTGGAATTCAACCAGAGATCATTAATATCTATATTGAATTGATTAATAAAAATATTATTCCTTTTATCCCTAATATGGGCTCTATAGGTGAGGGGGATATCACTATTTTGAGTCATATAGGGTTAACAATGTTAGGTGAGGGAGAGGTCATTTTTCAGGGCGAAGCAATGCCTTCTTCAATAGCATTTCAACTTGCAGGGATTACACCGATAGAACCTTGGGCAAAAGATTCATTATCTTTATTATGCTCAAATGCTTATTCTGTTGCCATTGCAGCGGTTGCATTATTAAAAATAGCGCATTACATAAATATAAGTGAATTGTTGTATTGTTTAAACCTGCAAGCTTTAAATGGCAATCTCTCCCCTTTAAATCCACTCGTTTTGGATGCTTGTGCTTACCCTGAAGTTATTGCAATGGGAGCAAAGCTTAGAAGTTTATTAATCGGCTCCTCATTAGAGTCCCATGACGATGAGCGGCATTTACAAGATCCATTAAGCTATCGTTGCGGGGTATATCGACTAGCAGAATTGCGCTTAAGTTATCAACAAGCGAAAACCCAACTGCTTATTCAGGTAAATAGCTCAAATGATAATCCGTGTGTATTAACTAAAAATATTAATGACAATATGACTGGGAAAGATAGTCATCAGGTCGTGGTTCCAAGTGGAAACTTTGAAACATTACCTTGGGTGTTAGGCATTGAAAAATTAAGTTTAGCAATTGCTCATAATGCACTGGCAAGTGTACAACAGATAATAAAACTCAATGATCCTTATTTTACAAAATTAACTCGATATTTGGGTAATAAGTCTGCATTTCATGCACTTGGTGCCATCGAAAAACCCGCAGTTGCTTTAGCGATGAGAATTAAAAATCTAGCCCTACCGGTTTCATTAGATTACTTTCCTGTTGCAGGTGGTGTTGAGGATACAGCGACAAATGCGCAACTAGTTGCTGAAAAATTACAAAAGCAATTAGTATATGGTTATGAGTTAATTTCGATTGTGTTTTTATGTGCAGCGCAGGCAATTAACTTAAGAAGAAAGGAATATAGTTCCTACATATTATCTCCTAAAACAGAGGTTTTTTACCGCACAATAAGTGAATGTATTAATTTAAATGGTGAAGATAAATCACTATTTAAAGAATTAAAAATGATAAATAATGGTATTTTGCATTATAAAGTATAATCACAATATCGTTATGTTAAGATAATTCAAAATTTAACGACGGGTATTTAATCAATATTTTTTTGAACCAGGGTGTAAAAATATCAGGCTGTTGGTTTATTTCATGAAGCAGTTGTGGAATAGTGACCCAACGTACAGCTGCAACTTCTTCAATATTAGGTTGAATAGCCTGGTTATAGAAACCTACGTATAAATGGTCGTATTCATGCTCAATGAGCCCACCATTGACATCAGCTTTGTAGATAAGAGAATCAACATAAGTGAGCGGGGTAATAAAACCTAACTCTTCTTGTAATCTACGTAGAGCTGCATCTTGTGTGTTCTCATTTGGTTTTGGATGACTACAGCATGAATTGGCCCATTGCCCCGCAGAATGGTATTTATGAAGAGCTCTTTGTTGAATTAATAGCTCTTTTTTATCATTAAAAATAAAAATCGAAAATGCGCGATGTAAACGGCCTAGTTGATGAGCTAGTAATTTAGGCATTGTGCCTATTTCTACATCATTTTCGTTAACCAAAATTAAATCGTCTTCCATTTATTACGCTTCCATGATTAAAATTATTGCTATAGTTTATTATAGTTAAATAAACAAAATTGCAGATTTGAGCTATCCACTAAAAATACTTCGTTTGTGATCTTTAGTTTATTTCTTTAAACAATGGCAGCTATATCATTATTTGTACTGCCATTATGATTTTCTATTTTTGTTGTAAAACCCACACAGCAGCTTCTACTCGAGACTTCAAGTTTAATTTTTTTAGTAAATGCTTTACGTGTACTTTTACGGTACTTTCTGCGATATCAAGTTTACGCGCAATCATTTTATTTGAAAGCCCCTGAGAGATTAGCTCTAAAATATCAGCTTCTCTTGGTGTTAGGGTGGCAATATTACTTTCATCGTGACTCGGATTATCACGTAAAGACTCAGCAAGAACCGATGTTAGTGTTGGGCTCACAACCAGTTTCCCACTAGCCGCTTCTTTAAGTGCGACAATAAGCTCCTCTGGCTCCATATCTTTCAATAAATAGCCATCAGCCCCGCGTTTTAAAGCATTCACGAGGTCATCACTATAATTTGAAACGGTGAAGAGGATAATTCGTCCTGATAATTCTCTCTTTCTTAATTCATCAAGCGTTTCAAACCCATTCATTCCAGGCATATTTAGGTCGAGAAGGATAAGATCTGGATCTTGTTCTTCAGCGATTTGGATCCCCGCTTTCCCATCGCCAGCTTCGCCAATAACCTGCAATGAGGGTTCTAAACTAATAAGTTGTTTTACGCCATTTCTTAGCATCGGGTGGTCATCAATCAGTAGGATGGTTGATTTATCATTCATTGTATTTTCCATAGATGATTTGCTCCGGTGTATTAAACATCAGATAAAGGGAAAGTGACCTTAACTTCTGTTCCGCCTTGAGATCTGGGGATAACAAAACATTCACCGTTAAGACTGAGTGCTCTTTCTCTCATAATAATTAAGCCATAGTGATTAAGTTTGTCGGCATTTGCCGTAATTCCAGCGCCATTATCGATAATGCGAATACAAATGATCCCTGCATTTTGGGTTAACGAGACTTCGGCCGAACTTGCATTAGCATGTTTTAAAATATTGCTTAGGGCCTCTCGGATGATTTGTATAATATGAATTGATTGGTGTGGCGAAATGCTTTTCGCTGGAATATCATAGTGTAACTTAATCGCATAACCCATTCGCTCACTAAATTCACTAATTGTACTTTCTAAAGAGGGAAGTAAGCCGGGTTCAGTTAGTTTTAATCTAAAAGTGGTTAAAAGCTCCCTTAACTGACTATAAGCCGTGTTAATTTCACTGCGCATTTCGGTCAATAATTGCTGAGGTTTTTCAGGTAATGGTTCAGGTTGCAGTTGCAGGTAGCTTATTTGCATTTTTAAACAAGATAGTGACTGTGCAATTGAATCATGTAATTCACGCGCAATCGCTGAGCGCTCATCCATAATTAATAATTGCTGCTGTTGTTCAATTTGGTGTTCCATTGCTAGCATGCCAGATATTTGTTTAACCAGCATTGAAACTAAATTATTTTGTTCATCAGACAATGTTTGATCAGCTGCAATTTCACCAATAATGACACCATAACGATGCATATTATCTGACAGTTCCCACTGCAAAATTGTTATTTTTTTATTTTCTAATAAACGCTCTTGCTGTACCTCGAGATGGGAAGGGGCATCGTCTAATCCTGTCGATTGGCAGTCTATTTTGTGAAAATAAGCCTCATTACTGTCTTCATATAATCGTAAACTTAGATTATTTAATATTGTGATATTTTTCAGTTCAATAAGCACTTTTTGCAATCTTAAGTAAAGCGGATCAGACGAGTGAAGAATTTGATTTGATTGATATAAATAGGATAAGACACGATTTTTTGTTGTAAGGTCGGCCGTTTTTTCCGCGACTCTTTTTTCTAGTTGGTGGTAGCTTTGCGCCAACTCTTCAGACATCTGATTTAATGTTTCACCTAATGCATTTAATTCGTCTTGTCGGCTATTTTTTGGGTAGCGTTGGCTGAAATCTTTTTGCCCAATGGCGGTTACCATTGATAGTAATTTCATCCATGGGTAGTAAATTTTTCGCCGTAAATGCCATATTGTTCCCATCAGGAGTAAGAAAACCAAACTAATGAAAATGAGTTGTGTCATGGCGACATAGGCTATTTTCCTTTCGGTTTTTTCGTCGATGTTGTGGACTAATTCATCGAGTCTATTAACGAACGAAATAACTTCGTATCTTGCATCATTTGGCGTGTTAGCATCCACCAATGCAGGGCGCAAGGTGAGTAACCAAAAGTTGTGTAGTTCATTGAATTGCTGTGTTAAGTTCTCAACTTTTACAACTTGGGTAAGTTCGGGGCTTAATAAATCACTTTCGAGTGCATCTAGATAATGTTGATTTTGCTGATTAAGAGGAACTAATGAGAGCAATCGATAGCTCTGCATGCGTAATGAGCCTGATTTGTTGATTGCATGAGCGTTACCTTGCACGCTGATGATCATTCTATTTGAAATCGTCATTCCAATAATACCAAGGACAGCAATTAGCAACATCAGGCCAATAACTTGGTTAATAATAGAAAATCGACGATACAGGGTCGGCATTTGTCATTCCTCAAAAATCTATGGTGTAGCTAATTTTAAGGTTAGGTTGGCTATATTGTTCATAAAGGCAACCTAATTAAATATACCACTTTAGTATTAGCTTAAAGGGACGAACTTTACGTATAAGGCATTTATATGGGGCTGTAGGAATCTAATGATAATCTTACCTATTGATATATATAAGTAAAGTTATAGTTTTATTCAACAGCTAGTTACTGTGATGATGTATTATAACGTAAATTAAAGATGAGTTTTTTTTGATTTAGATCAGATTGGAAGCTTTAGTGTCGCTAAAAAGCCGACTCTAGTAACCTTTTAATACACAACATTTGAACTTATCATTATGTATTTAATTATATATCGATAGTGAGAAAAAAATAAATCAATAAGAGGTTGGGGAGAAAAGTTTCTATACATTTAAAGAAACGAAATAGAATAATACGAATAAAATGCATTATTCTATTTTTGATATTATGCCTTTTTAATTTTTGTGATTAAAGATAAAGCCATAACAAGACACATTCCAACAATCAAACCAAAAAATAAGTTAATTATTGCGGGGAGAATAAACTGCATAGCGCTACCAATAATAGGTGTTAATAGGGCAGTAAAGGATATTTCTTCAATCCATTCAGATAAATAGTGAATACCATGAGTAAGAATACCGCCTCCTACCATAAACATTGCGGCAGTTCCAACAATGGACAGGGTTTTCATTAGATATGGCGTAGCATAAATAAGTCCATTTCCCATTTTTTTTAACGATGTAGATGCTTTCTTTTGGAGATAAAGCCCTAAATCATCAAGTTTAACAATCCCAGCAACGAGCCCGTAAACACCAATAGTCATGGTAATTGCAATAATGGAAAGTACCACAAACTGATTAATAATAGTTGTGGTAGAAACGACACCCAATGTAATCGCAATAATTTCAGCAGATAAAATAAAATCAGTGCGTATAGCGCCTTTGATTTTTGCTTTTTCGAACTTTGCGAGTTTTTCTTCTGATAAAGGGTGTGTTTGCGCCGCTATTTTTTCCTCGGAGTGAAAAATTTTATGCGCAATTTTTTCTGCCCCTTCAAAGCACAAGTAAGCGCCACCTAACATTAATAAAGGTGTAACCGCCCAAGGAATAAATGCGCTAATCGATAAGGCTAAAGGAACTAAAATTAATTTATTGATAAATGAACCTTTAGCGACAGACCAGACAACTGGAATTTCTCGTTCAGCACGAACCCCAGTGACTTGTTGGGCATTTAACGCAAGATCATCCCCTAAAACTCCTGAGGTTTTTTTCGCAGCCATTTTCGTCATCATCGCGACGTCATCTAGTACAGCTGCAATATCATCAAGTAATGTGAGTAAACTACTTCCAGCCACAAGAAACCCTCAATTCAGTTTGTTTAATATATCGTTAATGTTTATTAGGCTGATTAAGTGATAATTAGTTCATTAGCGTTTAAGCACATATGTAAATTTTTAATAATATTTTATTGTTTACATGTAGGGGGGGAGCTTCGCTGCTGATTTTTATCGCTAATAAAGGTCAAAAACAATCCAAGAAATGGATAAAATCCGCCGTGCTAACTGACGGCGATTTTAATCAAATATTGTCCTACGGGGTCGATTAAAGCAGGTTTTACTTATTTGATGGTGCGTTGAGAGGGGGTTGCCTGGTTCACCAGGTGGCGAACTTCTCGCCTTGCCTAAGATGGCTTTAATTCGAATAAAAATCGACCATCAAAGATAAACTGCCCCTAGGGAGAATGGATTATGAATTTTTTATGACAATTGAACCAATGCGTTTTTCCCTTTTCTAACTAGTGAACTTTTAAAAACGTAAAAAATCAGTTCTTCTTTGTTTTTCAGCAATGTTGTATGGATAAGTAATTTTAAATCGATTGGTATAAGGTTAATACATGTCTTCTCAGCCAGTTTTGAGTGTTGTTGTTGCGGTTTATAATGGTGAAAAATTTTTACCTCAGTTTTTTGATAGTCTGCTAGCGCAAAATTTAGAAAACTGGGAGCTTATTGTCGTTAATGATGGCTCTAAGGATAACAGTGAAGGGGTTATCAAAGAGTATCAAGGTAAATTTAGTCATCTAAAAATATTGTCTCAAGAAAACCAAGGCGTATCCGTTGCTCGTAATACAGGGATGGTTGAGGCCACTGGAAAATACATTACCTTTCCGGATATCGATGATGAAATTAGCCCGAAAATGTATGGCAGATTACTCGAAATTGCATTAGCGGGTGACTTGGATGTTGCAACCTGTAATGGTACCTATGTTTATACTAATGGTGATGCGCCAAAAGCTATTTTTCCACCTAATAAGGTGCCTTCTACCGGAGTAATTAGCGGTCCGCAATGGTTAGAGAAGGGGCTGAGTTCACGTAAGTTTTTGCACGTGACTTGGTTGAATTTATACCGTTTAGATATGTTACGTGAACACAAGTTTTTTTTTGAACCGAAGCTACATCATCAAGATATTCCGTGGACAACCGAAGTGTTATTGGTTGCAAAACGTGTGCAGTTTATTAATGAGCAATATTATCGCTATTTGATCCATAACCAATCTGTTTCCCATTCATTGAGTGGTGACGAGCGTTCCGTTCGTAAGATCAATACCTATTTAAAAATTATTGATATGTTGTTAGCAATTTATCAGCGCTATCCAGAGCAAGTTAAACAAGCACCTGCATGCATTTGGCAGGTAGGTAAAGAGGGATTAGGCGTAGTTCAAGCCTTATTAGCGATTAAATCCCCTGAAATACGTAAAGAGATGGTGCAGCAATTTTTTGATAAAGGGTATTGGGAAATCGTGTGGAAGCATGCAACAACAGTGAAGTTAAAATGGCGTTTAATTAGGCGTTATACAAAGTTAAAAGACATCTTAAAAGCGTAATTTATTACATTGGTAGCTTACCAAATTGATAAGCTACCTTACGGTTATTAACCCAATTGTTTTAGCGCATCGATGAACATTTCCCATAATCGCGGGTTATCCAGCTTTGTTGCCACTTGTGTATGGCAGTCGGCGGGGGCTTGAGCACGAAAATCGGTTACCGTCATCCCAAGTGTTAATGTTCCTTGCAGCTCAATATCAACAGGTGCTCGGCGCGTTTCTATCATTGACGGGTCAATGACATAGGCAACCGCACAAGGATCATGAACAGGTGCATGGTCGCTGTAGCCATTACGTTGACGATATCCTGCCGTGTAGTAATTCAAAGATTCAACAACAAATCGGCTAATCGGCGTATTAAGCGCAGCAATTTCAGCCATGATGGCATCAGTTGGTTTCGCTTGGTGAGTTAAATCCAGCCCAACCATAGTTAGCGGCCATTTCTCGTTGAAAACGATATGTGCGGCTTCTGGGTCTATAGCAATATTGAATTCCGCGACGGCTGAGCGATTTCCTTTATGGTATCCCCCGCCCATTAGGACAACTTCCTTTACTAATTCAACGATTTCAGGGGCTTTTCTCACAGCAAGGGCAATATTGGTTAGTCCACCAATTGGCACAAGCGTAATGGTTTTTGCTGGATGAGCTTTAAGCGTATCGATAATTAGGTCGACGGCGTGGCGCTTATCAAGTGGTAATGTGGGGGCAGGGAGATGTGTGCCATCTAAGCCACTGATCCCATGCACTTCAGCAGCATTTTGAATTGCTCGAACTAAGGGGCGAGGACAACCAGCGGCAATAGGAATATGTTTTGCACCTGCAAATTCAACAATTGCTCGCGCATTATGAGTGACTTTTTCTAAGGTTTGGTTTCCCACAACAGTGGTAACCGCTAATAATTCCACATTCGGATTACCTAATGCCAATAAAATCGCCATGGCATCATCATGGCCTGGGTCACAATCCAAAATAATTTTGTGTGAAGGCATTATATCTCCTTGTATAAAAACATTTTTATTAATTGAGTAGACTAATAAATTATGAAAGGGGTTCCTGTGATCTGCTTCTTGTTTACTTATTCCATGCCCAATATTGAGTAACAAAATATTAATACTTTTGGTCGATACTGTGATTTGATTAACATATTAATAACAATCGGTTTGAGCTTCTGCAAATAATGTGTTTTTTATACCCTTTAGCTTTATATATTGGGTGGGTGAATTTTGTAAATGAATAAGTGTGGGGGCAAAATGGATAATTATCTCAACAAATTACCTGATGTAATTGATTCTGTTGCAACTAACCAGTTTTACCCTAATTTATTATCATGGCTATCATCCTTTATTGCATTTGATAATGCGATTGTTTACGCCTTTGAAAAGGGGGCTTCTCCGTGTTTTCTTTCCAAAGTTGAGCGACGCAATAGTGATAGTGTAAATCGAATTTACCAACGTGGCGCCTATTTGATGGATCCCTTTTACCAAGAGATCCAAAAAGGGGGAAGGTCTAAGGTCCTCACCTTAAAAGAGTTAGCGCCTAAAAATTTTTATCATACTGATTATTATCTAAATTTTTATAGAAAAACAGGTTGGTGCGATGAAGCTGGTTTGCTGTTAGAAATCTCAGCAGATAGGCAATTGGGAATATTTTTTGGTAATGAAGATAGGCCATTTTACGCCGAAAAGTACACCCAAGCCCCACTAAAAGAAGCCTTTGAGATTATTTGTAGTCTGGCCCGTTTACATAAAGAAGCCTCACCCAATACCGTATCGAGCCATTATCAAAATGTGGATAGGCAAACCCGTTTTGGACTAACCCCAAGAGAGTGTGAAGTGGTGGATCTGATCCTTGAAGGTAAAGGGTCGCCTCAAATAGCAGAATCCCTTTTCATCAGTCTTGGTACCGTGAAAAACCACCGTAAAAATATTTACCAAAAGTTGAATATTAACTCACAGGCTGAATTATTTAACTTGTTAATGAAACGGATCATTCAGTAATTTGTTAGGGTGAATTTCAGTGCGAGTGAATAGTAGTCATTAATAATTATACGAAGTTAATCATGTGATTACGGGAAATTTTATTTTTTATTCATACTGGTCATCATTTTGTTAAAAAAATGCATTAAATTATTGTTAATATCATAACGCTATTTCAATTAATTGAATTTTAAGGTTAAAAAGTTATTTTAATACATTTTGTTTTTATTTAAATATTCTACGTGGCTCACAATTGTTAACTTAATGTTTCGAATGTCCCTAAAGGGCTATGTAATTGTTAATGTAAGGTTAAGATAATCGAGGTTATCGCCAGGTACTAAATAAGGTATCCATTATGAATAACCAAGTAGAATCATTAACTTATTATGCTGCTACAAAGAAATATGATTTACGCTTTCCTATCTTAAAAGAAGACCTTGATGTAGATGTAGTGATTATTGGGGGAGGCTTTTCCGGGATCCACACAGCCCTTGAGTTGTGCGAAAAAGGGATCACCAATATCGCTATCTTGGAAGGTCGTTACCTCGGTTATGGTGGTTCAGGGCGTAACGGCGGTCAAGTGATGGCCGGAATTGGCCATGATATAGACGCAATCAAAAAATATGTAGGCTCGGAAGGATTAGAAACTATTTTTAAGCTCAGCAATATGGGCGCAGGGATCATGCGTGAACGTATTGCTAAGTATAATATTGATGCTGATTTTTGTCGTGGGTACGCCTATTTAGGTAGCAATTCACGACAAGAAAAAACATTACGTAACTGGCTAAAGGATTTTAAAGCTGTTGATCCTGATGAAGAAATCGAATTTTACAGTGGTTCTGAACTAAAACAGATTATCGGCTCAGATGCTTATACTTGTGGTATCAAACATATGGGTGGTGGGCATGTGCACTCATTGAATCTGTTATTGGGTGAGGCGAAAGCCATTAGCGAGATTTATGGCGCGAAGATTTTTGAGAATAGCCAAGTTCTGAATGTTGAGTACGGTAATACCATCAAAGTGAGAACAGCGATGGGCACCGTTAAAGCCCAGAAAATGTTGTGGGCATGTGACTCATTCTTAAATGGTCTTGAGCCAACGATTTACCCAAAAACGATTAATACTTATGCCTATCAGTTAATGACGGAAGAGTTATCCGATGAGTTAATTGAACAAATTAGCCCAATCCGTGGTGCGTACAGCGATATTCGACCAGTGATTGATTATTACCGGGTAACTAAGGAAAACCGTTTGTTGTTTGGTAGTTCAACACATTTTCTTGAGTACATTCCGTCTGACTTAAAAGCGTGGAACCGTAACTTAATGCTAAAAGTTTTTCCTTATCTAAAAGATGTAAAAATCGAATTAGCATGGGGAGGGCCGATGGCATGTAGTGCGAACCTTTTCCCGCAGATTGGCTCATTACCTCAACATAAAAATGTGTTCTACGCACAGGGCTACTCAGGTTTTGGTGTGACACCAAGTCAGATCGTGTGCAAGGTGCTGGCTGAAGGTATGGTGGAGGGGTCTCATCGTTATGACTTAATGAGCTCGATCCCTCATGCCAATATTATTGGCAAAGATAGCATGCGCAATGTGATTGTTTCACTTGCAAAAATCATGCACCAGACATCGGGTTACTGGCAAGGTCGCCGTTAATTCATATTCGTTTAATTAATTTATTGGAATCGATTAAAGGTAAACATCATGATTAGTCCATTATTGCTGAATAAACCACTTCCAGAACTGCTAAATATCGGTAGCGTAACAAACTTAGGCTCTGTGGTGGTTGAGGGTGATCCACAAGCGAGCGTCGCAATGGTTCACGGTGAACCAACAGATAACCTAACTTGCGGCATTTTTGCTTGTACAACAGGTAAATTCAAGATGGTTTATCCATTTGATGAAATGGCAACCGTGCATGAAGGATCTGTGAAATTGACAGATATAAAAACAGGCGTGACTGTAGAGTACCATAAAGGTGATACTTGGTTTGCTGCCAAAGGTACTGAAGTTTTATGGGAAATTGAGGCCCCACGTTTCGTTAAGCACTATCTTGCTTGTGTGAATGCTTAATTAATGTCTATTTAGTGGAGGGATTGCAATGAGTGAGTTAACCCTATTACCAGAAGTTAGCGAATTTCTGAAACGTCAACATGGGCATTTTATCAATGGCTTGCCAGTTTCTGGCAAGGGTGAGACTTTTTTTGACGTCGTCAATCCAGCCACTGAACAGGTGATCGCAAAAGTCAAAGACGGGACTTTTGCTGAAGTGGACGCAGCAATGCATGCTGCACACACAGCATTTAAAGGCGTTTGGGCCAATACCACCCCAATGGAGCGTGGAAATTGCCTAAACCGCCTTGCCGATTTAATTGAAAAGCACCTTGAGGAACTCGCTCAACTGGAAACTTTATGTTCTGGTAAAACGATTCAACTTTCTCGCTTTTTGGAAGTGGGTTCTGCCGCACAGTTTTTGCGTTACTTTGCTGGCTGGGCGACAAAAATTAGTGGTGAAACGCTAAATGTGTCATTGCCATCATTTAATGGTGAAAAGTACTCTGCATTTACACAACGCGAACCTGTTGGCGTTGTGGCTGGGATCATTCCATGGAATTTCTCCATCATGATTTCTATTTGGAAGCTAGCGGCAGCGCTAACTTGTGGTTGTACGATTGTATTGAAGCCCAGTGAGTTTACCCCTTTGACCATGTTACGTGTGGTGGAATTAGCAAAAGAAGCGGGTATTCCTGATGGCGTGATTAATGTTGTTAATGGTGGCGGTCGTGAAGTTGGTCCGGCACTTATTCAACACCCACTGTGTTCGAAGGTAACATTTACGGGATCTGTACCGACTGGGCTGGCGGTAGGGCGTACAGCGATGGAAGAGAAGTTGACTCGTGTGACATTAGAGCTCGGTGGTAAGAATGGGGCCGCATTTTTGGCTGATTTACCCGTTGAAAAAATTGTTAATGGCATTATTGAAGCAGGTTACCTCAATCAAGGGCAAATTTGTGCGGCGGCGGAGCGTTTTTATATCCCATCACAATTAATGGATGAAGTGTTGACCGAGCTTAAACGCCGTTTGTCTGCGCTAAAAATCGGCTCTCCATTAGATGAAACGACAGAAATGGGGCCTCTCGCCAATAAAGCCCATTATGAAAAAATTCTTAGCTTATTTGAGAAAGCACGCCAAGATGGCTGCGAAATTATTTATGGTGGTCAGCCAATCGCCGGCGCAGGTTATTTTGTTCCACCAACCATCATTCGAGCGAATAGTCCAGAAGATGCATTAATGAAGGAAGAGACCTTTGGTCCTGTAGGGACGTTCTTAAGTTACGATGATGAAGAGGAACTTATTGAGATGATGAATAGCACGCCATTTGGTTTAGCGGCTAGTGTATGGACAAATGATCTCAGTAAGGCAATGCGAATGATTTCACGTATAGAAGCAGGAACGGTTTGGGTCAATATGCACACCTTCCTTGATCCCGCAGTACCATTTGGGGGTATTAAGTCCTCCGGTATTGGTCGTGAATTTGGTAGTGCTTTTATCGAATATTACACTGAATTAAAATCTGTCATGGTGCGTTATTAGTGGTTAATTTTTAGCATTAACCAACTGCTTCCCGGTCATTGTACCGGGTTTTTTATGCTTTTATTCGCCCCGTCGAAAGATAGGCTTATGATAACTATATCTTATCGCAGCGTTAGGTCATGGTATGAAAACAGTGTTGCTTATCGGTGAAAGCCGCGGGATTGGTCGTGCAATGGGCAATACTGCTTGCATGTCTTGGTATGCGAATACTCATTAATTATAAAAGTGGTCATCAGGCGGCAAAAAGGGTTATTACAGAAATTCAGGCAATTGGTGACCTTGCATATGCATTGCCATGTGATATTAGCAGTGAAGAGGAGGTTGTTAGGCTATTCGAGGTAATTAAAGAGCAATATAGTGACTTGCATTACTTAGTGAATAATGCAGGTATTTTATATCAGCACTGCTGAACAGAGGCTTTAACCGCACAGCGGATTAAAATTTTTCCTGACGAATAATAAACCCTGACGACACCAGTTCCGTTCGGTTAGTGACATTTGCTTTGGTGAAGATATTGCGTAAGTGAGTCTTCACCGTAGAGAGTGAGACCCCTAACAATAACGCAATACGCTTATTACTTGCCCCTTCACGTACTAAATGAATAATTTCCTGTTCTTTCGGTGTGTAAGACACGAGAGAATCGGGAATGATATCGAACGTCATTAGCTCAGCGACAGGTAAAATAGCATTTAATCGCATAATTTCGTGTTGAGAAAACGGGCTGTCTCGCAACACGGAAATCCCAGCAATTATTTTATTTTTTCGGCGAATAAAAATCTCTGCCATATCGGTTAGGTTATTGGGCTGCATAAAATCATGGAAAAAAACCTGATTTTGCTGACGAACGTCGGGATCCATTTTGATTAACCGCAGATCGTCCCCTCGAAATTTATCTGGATGCAGCGGATCGAGCTGGCGAAAATAAGCCAGATAATCACGATGCATTTGAGTGGAGATGCCGTGCAACACATAGTTATCTGGTTGCCAGTGATCATTGACAAGGTAATACACTGACGCAGATATGGGGATAATGTGCGCAATAGTATTTAAGCAGCAATCAATTAATGTTTGCTGGTGGCTGTTAAATTGAGGTGGGCTCATTTGATTACCTCTCATAGTGAGTCGGAATAATTATCATGCGCTTTATTGCTGTTAACATAAAGTAAACATGTTAATAACGTGAGGTGGGTAACAGTATTTGAAAGTGATAAATAATGGCTCAGTGTTGATTTGTCGGGTTTTGGTATCTTTTGTAAATATGTTATTAATATATTAATAACCAGTTTGTTTGTTATCTATTGATATATCAGTAGATATTTTTATTCCCTTCCATTTTTTGGGTACTTTTCGAATAATTGTAAGGCGTTCCCTCTATCTCTAGGCATCGTTCTTTAGGACGATGTGACCGATTTATGCTTCTTTTTATAGTGGCAATGTAGTCACGTTATTTTTACAAAAAATTCACATTTATGACTGCGTATAGAGCAAGAGAGAGGGAAGCAAAATGAATTTATCCTCAAAATTATCGTCACATCTCGAAAAAGGGAAAGTTGGGTTCCCAACGACTCTGGCGAGTTCAGCGGGCCTAATTATGGCGAGCCCAGTTATTTTAACCGTCACCAGTGGTTTTGGTATTGGTGGCGATACCTTTGCGTTAGCGGTGTTACTGAGCTTTATTATGATGCAGGCACAGCTCACCACCTTCTCAGAGGCTGCGGCGATTTTACCGACCTCTGGCTCAGTGTATGACTATATTTCTTGTGGTATGGGGCGTTTTTGGGCTATCACTGGGGCACTCTCCGCGTATTTGATTGTGCACGTCTTTGCGGGAACGGCGGAAACCATTCTGTCGGGGATCATGGCGTTAGTTAACTTTGAACATCTTAATACGGTACTGGAAACCAGTAATTCGTCTTGGATGGTTGGCGTTGGATTAGTCGTCACCTTTGGCATCTTAAATGCTTTCGGTATTGAGGCGTTTGGTAAGGTTGAAGTGGTGCTGACTTTCGCTATGTGGTCAACGCTCGTGATTTTTAGTATTACCGGCTTGTTGCTACCGTTTAATGTCCCGATGGAAGGGTGGTTTGGTGCCGAGTTAAATATCTCAGATCCAACACTGGTTTTAAGCTTTGTGGGAATGGCGATGTTTATGTTTGTAGGGTGTGAATTGGTCACGCCAATGGCACCAGAAATAAAAAATTCCGCTAAAGTGATTCCTCGAGCCATGACAACGGGTTTATTCTGTGTGGCTTTATGCATGGTGTTATTTGGTGCTGCGTTAGCTAATCAAATTGAAAACGTGGTCGTTGACCCACAAACGGGCACGCGCTTACTGGAAACACCGATGGCAATCCCAGCGTTTGCTGAGCGGGTGATGGGGGAATTTGGTAAATATTGGATTGGTGTCGCGCTATTATTAGCAGGTGGTGCAACGATCAATACGCTGATGGCGGCTGTACCACGTATTTTATATGGCATGGCATTAGATGGCGCATTACCGCGCATTTTTACTTACTTACATCCACGTTTTAAAACACCTATATTCGGTATTTTAGTGGCAGTTATGATCCCATGTTTGCATGCTTTTGCTATTCAAGGCGACCTCGATCGTATTATTCCGCTGGTTTTAGCTGCCGTATGTTCTTGGGGTACAGCCTATCTATTAGTCACTATTTCCGTGGTGTTATTGCGTATTCGTCGTCCTGATTTACACCGAGCTTACCGTTCGCCGTTCTTCCCAATCCCTCAAATTATATCCAGTGTGGGGATTATTTTAGCAATTGTGTACATCACTCCACCAGGGATGAATCAGTCCGATGTCTATATTCCATTTGCAATCATGTTAGGTTTAACGGCGGGTTATGCACTGATTTGGACCGTGTTCGTCCAGAAAGTGAATCCGTTCAAACCGGTTGATGTTGAAGTTGTTCTGTCTAATTCATTGAGAGATGAAGATAATGAGGAGGTACAACTTGAGCCATTACGTCACCTCGCCTAAACCATCACTATTACAGCGTTTGGGCGGCTTAACAAAAAAACGGTTACCAGCAGGGTACCAAGCAGGGTTAACATTAAATCGAATCGAAAGGGATATGACGCCTTACCCATGTGAGTGGGGCGCTCCTGGTGTGCTGCTTATTCAACCGCACCCATTGTTGAACATTGAAGTCACTGAGCGTGTTAGAAAATTATTTCTGGCATTTATTGTGTATAGTCGCTTTTCTGTGTCGGGTTTTTGTGGTGAAAATTTGAATGCTCACATTGTGGTGAAAACCCGCGGTAGCGTAAGGAAAAAACATATACATTTTGTGTCAAAGCAGCCTGATGGCCAAAAAGTGATTGATTGGTTGAATGCCTACCCAATCATTAGAGAGACACTAGAAGAGTTAGATTTTAATTCTTGCCAAATTACGTTTAATCATGGTCATTGGCATTGTGAAATAGAGCCTTTTACGGGTTCGGAACTGGTTAGCCGAGTTCCCGCCACACGGCGTTACTTGAAAATAGGTCAAAAACAACGACATCGGTTATTAAGTGCCCTTCAGTTGATTAACCAACTGATGGAAAAACATACCGCGAGCCATTGAGTTTAAAAGGTTTTTTTGATAGTAATAATTATTATCAGTTGACTCCTTGGAATTAGATGTGAAATCTCTGCCGCTTTTAGGTTGTATTTTGTTTTCCTCCGCAGCGATGGCTACGCAATCGAGTTGCCTGCGTTTAGCTGAGCTTTCTTCTGTAGAAGGTGTGCATGATAGTGAAGGTCATAGCTGCGTCTATTTTGAAGCTTTGCAGCAAGATTTTATTAAGCAGCGCGGTGAGGGGGTATCTCAAGTCGTTTTGTTAAATGCCAACAAACAGCCTGTCCGTGTATTGCAAGCTTATGGCTCTACTTTAGAGCCTCATACCGCAGACTATATCGTTCCACAAAATGGTGTGTATTATCTCGATTTACAAGGCTCTCCGGGGAAACCATGGCAGCTACAGTTTGATATAAGCGATTACCAACCTTTAGAGATTAAAAAAGACAACGAGCCTGTTAGCCCAAAACTGCAAAGCTTATTGGATGAACATTATCATCATGGTGATACCAACGCGTTTTGGCAGGCGGTTGCCGCGCAAGGGACGCCACTTATTGAAGATCTTGCGGGGCATCAAAAACGCGCGACATTTTTATGGCGCGGTGCGAAATCAAATGCCTATATTTTAGGTGCGCCTTCAGGGAACCATGAAAGAATGGCGCAAATCGCGGGGACAGATATTTGGTATCGTTCTTTTATCATCCCAGGTGATACATTGACCCAATATAAAATTGCTCCTGATATTCCGAACGTTCCAGAGGGCGGGCCTGCACAGCGCAAAGCGATTTTAGTCACTGCACAGGCTGACCCTTATAACTCACAAAGTATCCCTTCTGCTTCAACGGATACCTATAATCGTTTTTCTTTGTTATCCCTGACACCGAATATCCGCCAGTGTCAATTTGCTGCCATTGAAAAAAGCCAAATGAAAGGGCAATTAGAGACCTTTACGTTATCCAGCCAAGTTTTAAATAATGAGCGGCAAATTACGCTTTATCGACCAAATATCCCGATGGAACAGCCTGCTTTACTTGTACTTTTAGATGGGCAAATTTACCTTCATACTTATCAAATGGCCAAATTTTTTGATCGCTGGATAAACAAAGGCGATTTCCCACCAATGCATATTGTGTTTGTTGATAGCGTTAGTGCCGACAGGCGTGGTAAAGAACTACCACCTAATGCACTTTTCCCGCAATTGCTGGTGGATGAATTAATGCCCAAATTAGCGGAAAAAGGTATTCGTGCGAAAGCAGAACACACCATTATTGCTGGCTCAAGTTTTGGGGGGCTAGGGGCAACATGGAATGCATTACAGCACCCTGAAGTGTTTGGTAATGTGCTCAGTATGTCAGGATCTTATTGGTGGACACCAAAAGGAGAAGATCCTGAATGGCTAATTCGTGAAATTGAAACTATGCCAGCGCAGCCAATTCGTTTTTTCCTTGAGGCGGGCTTATTTGAGCAACGGGGGAGTTGGGGGGGGATCATTCAAAACCATTACCAACTACTGGAAGTATTGAAACATAAAGGCTATTCCGTGGATGCCATCGAATTGCCCAGTGGGCACGATTATGTTTCTTGGTGCGAAACGTTATACGAAGGGACTAAACAGCTAACTTCCCAATGGTAACAATCGGTAAGTTTCAACCGCGAAAGGCAGCTTATGATGGGCTGCTTTTTTCACATTTATGACAATCGTCTTCATTTCGCCATAAAAGCGTCATTCAACTGTCATCTAGCTACTTTAGCATGCCTATCATTATTTGTAGCATTCTTTCTCTTTTCTCATTATTGATTGGCAAGGAAAACAGTTATGACTGGTAATTTTATGAAGTCCTTTTTAGCTGTCACAGTCAGCACATTAATGTTAGGTAGCACTCTTCCGGCTTATGCGGCGGATAAAAATGATGCCGTTTCAGAAAACCGTGCAGCGCAAGGTGATATCACCAAGTTTGGTGGTGCACGCCGTTTAGCAACCGAGCAAACGGATATAATGAAAGCAGCCTTACATAATGGCAAAGCGAAGAACGTTATTTTATTTATTGGTGATGGCATGGGGGATTCAGAAATCACCGTTGCACGTAACTATGCAGAAGGGGCTTCAGGCTTCTTTAAAGGTATTGATGCATTGCCGATTACGGGTCAATATACGCACTATGCGTTAGATAAAAAAACACAAAAACCTGATTATGTTACAGATTCAGCGGCATCAGCCACAGCATGGTCCTCTGGTGTGAAAACCTACAATGGGGCGTTAGGGGTTGATGTGTTTGGTAAAGATCACGAAACCTTAATTGAAATCGCCAAACGTAATGGTAAAGCAACCGGTAACGTCACAACTTCTGAAATTCAAGATGCAACGCCAGCGGCGCAATTCGCTCATGTGACCGCACGTAAATGTTACGGTCCGGAAGAAACGTCAGAAAAATGTGCAACCAATGCTCTTGAAAATGGCGGTCGAGGTTCAATTTCAGAGCAGCTATTAGTGACCCGCGCCGATGTGACATTAGGAGGGGGCGCGAAGAGCTTCAAACAAACAGCAAAAGCGGGCGACTATAAAGGTAAAACGCTTGAGCAACAAGCGATTGAGCGTGGTTACACTATCGTGCGTGATGCACAGTCGTTGAACGATGTTAAAGTGGCGAACCAAGACAAACCTGTGCTTGGCTTATTCCATGATGGCAATATGGCGGTAGCTTGGGAAGGTCCGAAGGCAGTGCATTATGGTAATATCAACAATGCACCACTGGAATGTAAACCAAACTCGAAATTAGATCCAAACGCACCAACATTAGCGCAAATGACGCAAAAAGCGATTGATCTGCTAGCGGTCAATCCAAATGGTTTCTTCTTACAAGTTGAAAGTGCATCCATCGATAAACAAGACCATAAAGCTAACCCATGTGGCCAAATTGGTGAAACAGTTGCCCTTGATGAAGCAGTACAAGTAGGCTTAGATTTTGCGAAAAAACATGGTGACACATTAGTCATCGTGACTGCTGACCATTCACATTCAAGCCAAATTATTCCTGAGGGCACGAAATCAACCGGTTTAACTCAAGCGTTGATTACGAAAGATGGTTCTGTGATGGTGGTGAATTACGGTAACTCTGAAGAAGATGACTCACAAGAGCATACTGGTGCTCAGCTGCGTGTTGCAGCCTATGGTCCACACGCTGCGAACGTGATGGGGCTGACTGACCAAACCGATTTGTTCTTTACCATGCGTGACGCAATGGGACTGAAGCAATAAACCAACCCTGTAGTGTAAATTCTCCACAATACGGATATTGTGGGGAATTTTTATTTTATCGCCCCTATCTTTATTCGGTTTTCCTACCTTTATTTCAACCTTGTCTTAGGGGCTGTTTATCTTTACTGCTGATTTTTACCGCTAAAAAAGGTTAAGAAACAACTAAAAAATGGGTAAATGTATCCGTCGTGCTAACTGATAACGATTTGAATCAACTATTGCTCCTAAACGCTGCCCTACGGGGTTGATTAAAGCACGTTTCACTCATTTAATGCTGCGTTGAGAAGCTCTTGTCTTGTTCACCCGGCGGCGAACCTCTTCCCTTGCCTCAAATGGCTTTAATTCGAATAAAAATTGATCATCAAAGATAAACAGCCTCTAACAGCTTACTGAAATGGTTGAACTTGTTTTTTTATCCGTTATCTTGGAAAACAAATTCACTTGATAATAATAAGGCGCGTTTGTATTGGCGCGGGTAATGAGATTAAGGTCATGAGAGAAGTACGCAAGCTACAACGAGATGAAATCCCTTCGGTCTGGTCGATTGATCGTACTGAATTAATTGAGCATCTTTATTTGCATCAAGATGGTAAATTGGTGCTTTCTAAACAGCGTTTTGATATGAAAGGTTGGCCAGAAGGGGAGCCAGAAGCCTATACCCCGCACCTATTAGACAGCTATGATCAAGGCGCTATTTTTTTGGGTGTTTTTGAACAAGGGAAAATTATTGCTGCTGCGAGCGTGGATAATATTTGGCGAGGAGAGCAAAAAAACTTACTGCAACTGTCCTTTTTGCATGTGAGCCATGCATATCGCGGTAAGGGGCTTGCGGGGATGTTATTTCAACAATGTGTGGAAATAGCAACTGAAAAAGGGGCAAAAGGCTTGTATATCTCTGCAACGCCGTCTGAAAACACCGTGCATTTTTATCAGCATATGGGATGTAGCTTAATTGAAACCCCGGACCCAGAACTATTTGCTCTTGAGCCGGAAGATATTCATTTTGTTTATTGGTTCTCTTAAGTTGTCTTTTTTGTAAAAACCATGTTAATTTAAGGTTGTTTGTTCATAAAAACGATTGAAATTTATTAAAAATAAGATAATATTGATAATTATTATCATTTAAGTTGTTGAGGTCACTATGCCAACTAGCATATCAAAAACCGCAGGTTTACGGCGTATAGGCGCTGGCCTATGGGGGGTCTTTGCTGTGATATTGCTGAGCATTGCTTATGTCCTTAGCAATATGGGGTTTGATAGCCTAAAAGTGGTGATGATCACCATGATGATCGCAACGGCGGGGATGTTATTTAATCGTGGTTCTCGCCGTTTATTAATTATTCCAGCGGTTGTTTCTTTAGTGTGTTTTTTGATGGCTTTTGTTTTACAAAGGTAGCTTAGGTTTAATAATACCAAAATACCATTATTGAAAGGATACAAGGGGAAAAGGTTTAAGGATATAAAGGATTAAGCACTAAGCGGGGAAGCGCTGATATTTATTGACCAGTGGTGCGAAAGGGGGGACTTGAACCCCCACGTCCAAAGGACACTAACACCTGAAGCTAGCGCGTCTACCAATTCCGCCACCCTCGCAATACTGTTTGCCAATATCGAATTACCCTGTGTTACCTTAAAGCTAGTGGTGCGAAAGGGGGGACTTGAACCCCCACGTCCGAAGGACACTAACACCTGAAGCTAGCGCGTCTACCAATTCCGCCACCCTCGCAATGCCAAATCTAACTTTATTACAGCAGTGATAATACGCAGCGGATTTTAGGCTAATTTCAGCGGACGTCAATATTTTTTTAAGCGTCACTTTTTGTTTGATTAAAAAACGCCCAGCGTATCAGACTGGCCGTTTTACTGCGTGATAACACGATAAATCCTTAGCGCTTTGTTGCTTGGTACACCTTGAATTTGCCGGTTTTTGCTAGGACTTCATGTCTACCAAATGCTTTATCTAACAAGTCTGGGTAAGGTAAGAATGCATTGGCTACAATACGCAAGCGCCCCCCTTTTTTCAGGAACTTAGGTGCTTGGTAAATCATATTTTCAACGGCATTGTAGCTGGTGTTTAGCCCATCATGAAAAGGTGGGTTAGAGATAATCCAATCGAATTTGTCGTGAATATCTGAGTAAGCGTCGCTTGCAACCACCGTCCCAGTGAGGTTGTTTGCTTCAAGTGTTGAGGCCGCCGAATCGAGTGCTAGGGCACTGACATCGCTTAACGTTAGCTTAACGTCTGGATTTTGTGCCCCAATCACTGTCGCAAGTACGCCGTTACCGCAAGCGAGATCGAGAACATCCCCCTCCATTGGCTCTGTTAGCGTTGAAAGTAATAGATCGCTGCCGATATCCAGCTCATTATGACTAAATACGCCGGGAAGTGCATTGATTCTTACCGTATCAAGATCATAGTGTCGCCACCAGCGCGCAATATCAAAAGTGGTAGGTTGTTCTAATTCACCGTAATACAAGCCACAACGGCGAGCAGAGTCAATTTTTTGTAAGGTTGCAATACCTTCCATAATTGATTCTGCGCTTTTGACGCCGCTGCGGTTTTCACCGACAACAAAAATTTGGCTACCTTTAGCAAGGTGAGTACATAGGTCATCAAGTTGAAAACAAGCTTCTTGCTTATTTTTGGGCCAGAAGTAGATCAATGTGTCGCAGGGTTGGATAAATTCAGCAGGTGTCGTCGTTGAAAATAAAACCATTTCCCCCATGAATGGGTGTAAGTTTTTCCAACGATGGTATTGATTGGTTATCACCCGAACGCTTGCTGCTTCGAGAGTGGCAGCCAATTCATCCTGAATGTCACCAGCCAAAATGACATGACGATCCGTAAAATGCTCAAGATGGCGCTGAATAACTTCACTGGCCGGTGTCAGTAATGACATATTCTGTCAATCTCCTAAAATGATAAAAACTGCAACACCATACCAGAAATACGAGAAATCGCATTGCTCTGTTGGCGCTATTAATCCCCTTTGATAAGATGGGGTTGTAAAATTGCGACGGGAAAATGAAATGACACGACGTGACAGGTTTTTAGAACAAATGGGGATCACTCAATGGATTGTGAGAAATCCGGCTGTGTTACGTGGTGAACGTGGTGTCAGGATCCCAGCGTCGACTAAGCTTATTATTATTACTGATGAGAACCTTGATTTAAATAGCCAGCTGTTAAAAGATATTTTTCTCGCGATGCAAATTATGCAAGATGATGTAGTTTGCATTAATACAGAGCAGCTGAATTTAATCCCAACGCCAATAACAATTCCTTGTTGGGTTCTTGGGGGCGAAATCCACCCAGAGGGTTCTAAAATGACGTTTTTTTCACCTGTTCTGTCTGAGCTTATGACGAGTGTCAGCGCTAAACAGGCACTATGGAAACAAATTTATCAATATGATGAAAATTTCAACACTAAAGCAATCTGATCTTGCGACAGCCTTCTTAATTGAGAAACTAAGCCATGATTTTCCATGGACTGAGCGAGTTTTTTATGGAAATCAAGGGGAAAAGTACCATAACCTTAAAATTTCCATTAATAATCAAATTGTTGGGTATGCGATAACCCAATGTGTTCTTGATGAGGCAACGTTATTTAATATTGCTATCCATCCTGATTACCAAGGTAAGGGATATGGGCGTCTATTGCTAGAGCAGTTGATTAATGAGCTGATTAATAAAGGGATCATCACCCTTTGGTTGGAAGTTAGAGAATCAAATGCATCAGCATTGAAATTGTATGAAAAGCTCGGATTTCATGAAGTCACTGTACGAAAAGATTATTACCCTGCCAAAAATGGTCGGGAAGATGCATTAGTCTTAGCACTCACACTGTTTGGTAATTAACCGTTAGCATTAAAAGAATATAAAACCCCAGCATAGGGCAAATATGTGAATAGCACCCCAAAAGTTGGACTCTTTCAGTCTGAATTGAAGGGTGCTTTTTTATGTTAAACCATACGCTAGAGTTTAAACTTGAAATTATTCAGGCTTACCTAAATGATGAGGGGGGGCCATAAATCCATTTTGCAAATGGGTCGCAAGGTACTGCTCAAGATTTTCAATGAAAACTCTAAGATTAGCACTTGTTCGAATACTTCTCGAATAAACGGCATAAACATCTGCGGTTTGGTGCCATTCTGGGAGAACACGTACTAATTGCCCAGACGTTAATTCCGGTAATACACTCCATAAAGAACGCAACAGAATGCCTTCACCACTTAAACACCACTGCTTAGCAACCTCGCCATTATTCACCGTAAGTTTACTGTTAGGAGTGACAGTCATACTTTCTTGATTATGGGCTAATTTCCACACCGCAGGCGCTTGGTTGCGTTCTTTAATGGCAATACAAGCATATTTTTGTTCAAGTTCTTGTGGGTATTTGGGGTAGCCATTTTTTTCTAAATAGTGAGGGGAAGCACAAAGTATGCGTTGATTGGCGGCAATGCGCCTTGCAATAAATTGGCTGGGGATATTGCCGCCGATGCAAATATCCACATCAATATTTTCGTTGATAATATCAACGGATTTATCCGTTAACGTGAGGTCAATAGCTAATAGAGGGTATTGAGCACGTAACGAGAGGATAAATGGATTGAGATAGGTGCTGCCAAATCCGGTACTGCAACTAATACGCAGTGTACCACGGATCTCTTCGCGACAGGCATTGAGCGCTTCTTGCATCTGTTCAAGCTCTGCTAACATGATTTCGCTGCTACGTAGAATAATTAACCCTTCATGGGTGAGTTTAATCGACCGTGCGCTGCGAAAAAACAGTGTTTGCCCGAGGTTTTCTTCTAACAATTTGATCCGTTTAGAAATATAAGCAGGAGAAACCAATAGTTGCGCTGCCGCTTGAGAGAAACTCATTAAGCGGGCGACGGTGACAAAAACACGAATGTCCTCTAACGCAGGGAGCTTGTTCATAGTTTGTAAACTTAAGGATTACAGTTCATGCCTATACTTTATCATAGCTATCCCTAAACTGGAGAAAAACACACCTAATTCATTTATCAGAGGTTTTCACCATGTCACAATTCAACATAGCCGTTATCCCTGGGGATGGTATTGGTACAGAAGTGATCCCCGAGGGATTAAAAGTTTTAGAAGCGGCGGCAAGTAAGCACAATGTGAAGCTAAACTTTACCCATTTTGATTGGTCATGTGAAACCTATCACCGCACGGGTCGCATGATGCCAGAAGATGGCTTAGAACAACTGAAAAAATTTGATGCGATTTTTCTTGGCGCGGTAGGTTTTCCTGGTGTACCTGATCACATTTCGCTATGGGGGTTATTATTACCCATCCGTCGTGCATTTAACCAATATGTAAACCTGCGCCCTGTCCGTTTATTTGATGGAATTAAATGCCCACTAGCAGATAAAAAGCCTGGGGATATTGATTTTTATGTGGTGCGTGAAAATGTGGAAGGGGAATATTCAGCTATTGGGGGGATCCAATATGAAGGTTCTGATGATGAAATGGTGCTGCAACAAAGTATTTTTACCCGTAAAGGGACTGATCGTATTTTAAAATATGCATTTGAATTAGCTCAATCTCGCGAGAAAAAACACGTAAGTTCTGCGACCAAATCCAATGGGTTATTTCACTCAATGCCGTATTGGGATAGTCGAGTTGCTGAGATGGCAAAGCACTACCCCGAGGTTAAAGTCGATCAATTTCATATTGATATTTTTGCTGCAAACTTAGTGCGTATGCCTGAATTTTACGATGTAATTGTGGGGTCAAATTTATTTGGCGATATTTTGTCTGATTTAGGTCCTGCCTGTACCGGGACGATTGCGATTGCTCCTTCTGCGAATATCAATCCAGAAAAACAATTCCCATCGATGTTTGAGCCTGTGCATGGCTCTGCGCCAGATATTGCCGGACAAAATATTGCTAATCCAATTGGCACGATTTGGGCGGCAGCGATGATGATGCAACACTTAGGTTGCCCTGAAATGCACGACAGTATTATGGTCGCGGTGGAAACGGCAATTAAAGAGCGCCGCCATTTGACCCGTGATATGGGCGGAAATGCGAGTACTCAAGCATTAGGCGATGAAATCACGCAATTAATTTTGGCGTAATTTGTTGGTTATTTAAGCAGTATCGAGGTATTGTTTTTACTGTACCTCGATGCTTTGATTGTTAATACCCCCAAGATCTGCGAAAATATCTGCCAACTATGTTTAACAAGACGGATTTGCACTGCTAAAAGCCACATTGAGCCAAATTGCGTGCCACGATAAATCTGTATTCAGACGAAAAGAACGGTTAAATGACAGATCAGAATTTTCTCCATGAAGTTAGCATGCGTAGAACGTTTGCTATCATCTCTCACCCCGATGCGGGTAAAACTACGATTACAGAAAAAGTATTGCTATTTGGTCACGCGATCCAGCGCGCGGGTACTGTAAAAGGCCGTGGCTCAAATCAGCATGCAAAATCTGACTGGATGGAAATGGAAAAACAACGTGGTATTTCTATCACCACATCTGTGATGCAGTTTCCGTACAATAATTGCTTAGTTAACTTACTTGATACCCCAGGGCACGAAGACTTCTCGGAAGATACTTATCGTACATTAACCGCTGTTGACTGTTGCTTGATGGTCATTGACTCGGGTAAGGGGGTTGAGGATCGTACGCGTAAACTGATGGAAGTTACCCGTCTGCGTGATACGCCAATCCTGACTTTCATGAATAAACTTGACCGTGATATTCGTGACCCAATGGAATTGCTGGATGAAGTAGAAAATGAGCTAAAAATAGCTTGTTGCCCAATTACTTGGCCTATTGGTTGCGGTAAGTTATTCAAAGGCGTTTATCATTTGCTACGTGACGAGACCATTCTTTATCAAACAGGTCAAGGTCATACCATCCAAGAAGTGCGTATTATTAAAGGGTTAAATAATCCTGAGCTGGATGCCGCGGTTGGTGATGAGTTGGCAGCACAATTGCGTGATGAATTGGAGCTGGTTCAAGGTGCTTCCCACGAATTTGACCATGATGCCTTCTTAGAAGGTGAATTAACTCCTGTTTTCTTCGGAACTGCGTTAGGGAACTTTGGCGTAGACCATATGCTAGATGGTTTAGTCGAGTGGGCACCAGCACCACAAGCTCGACAAACTGATGTGCGTGAAGTTGAAGCCACAGAAGAAAAATTCACGGGTTTCGTCTTTAAAATTCAAGCCAATATGGACCCAAAACACCGTGACCGTGTTGCATTTATGCGTATTGTTTCAGGTACTTATGAAAAAGGCATGAAACTACGCCAAGTGCGCACTAAAAAAGATGTGGTGATTTCCGATGCATTAACCTTTATGGCCGGTGACCGTTCGCAGGTCGAAAACGCCTATGCAGGGGATATCATTGGGCTGCATAACCACGGTACTATTCAGATTGGTGATACTTTCACTCAAGGTGAAGAACTGAAATTTACCGGTATCCCGAACTTTGCCCCAGAGCTGTTCCGTCGTATTCGTTTACGTGACCCTCTCAAGCAAAAACAGTTGCTTAAAGGATTGGTTCAATTATCTGAAGAAGGTGCGGTGCAGGTGTTCCGTCCATTAACCAATAACGATTTAATCGTAGGTGCCGTGGGGGTTCTGCAGTTTGACGTAGTGGTTTCGCGTTTGAAGAGCGAATATAACGTTGAAGCGATTTATGAAGCGGTCAATGTCTCTACAGCGCGTTGGGTTGAATGCGATGACGCGAAGAAATTCGAAGAATTTAAGCGAAAAAATGAGCAAAATTTAGCCCTTGATGGAGGCGATAACTTATCTTACATCGCGCCAACCATGGTGAACCTCAACCTGACCAGCGAACGTTACCCAGACGTTCGGTTCCGTAAAACGCGCGAACACTAATTGTGCTTTTAGCCCGCTATTTCATCAGCAAATAGCGGGTTGTCTCTTTCTAATGCTCTTTTTAAGAGCCTTGCCCTATCTTTTAAACTATTTTATCAAGAATATTCTGTCTTTCCCCTTGAAACACTTTATTTTTCCTGTTTTTTTACTTAGGCTAGTTATGTTGACTCGTCCTCCACAGTGAAAGGAAGGTTCTTATGAAAAAGGCAATACTATTAAGTAGTTTAACTGCTATTGGACTGAGCTTTGCACTCACTGCTTGCAGCTCATCGTCAGACAGCGCGCTGAAAAAACAAGCTTCTGAAACGTGGGATAGCGCGGCAAAAACCGTTGAAATGGCGGGTAAAGACACGGGAAATGCCATTGCTAGCGGTGCGAAAAATACGGGTGAATATATTGATGATTCGGCCATTACTGCGGACGTGAAAGGTAAATTACTTGGCACCAAGGGGATCTCCAGTAATAGTGTATCTGTGAAAACCATTAATGGAGTGGTCTACCTTTCAGGTTTTGTTAAGTCCGCCGACCAAATTGATAAAATTACGCAGGTTGCTTCTCGCGTTAATGGCGTGAAATCCGTGCAAAATGGATTGGTGCTTGCAAATTAATCTGTAAATAAATGTCTCAATAGCCCAAATTGTTGAACGTTTATTGTACAATGTCGATAGAATGAGCTTTCAAGGGGAAGCTCATTCTGTTTTTCAGTCAATTAAACGGATTTCAGTTATCAGGGGTCTTATGGGAAAACACGTTTCAGTCACATTAGGCACAATTGAGCCGCTCGCATTTTTAGATAATATCAACTCGGGCAAAACCGCACTGATTTGTGAAGGTGGCGGGCAGCGAGGGATTTTTACTGCGGGTGTACTGGACGAATTTTTGATTGCTGATTTTAATCCGTTTGATTTGATGATTGGTACTTCCGCAGGAGCGCAAAACTTATCTGCATATATTTGCGGGCAGGCGGGGTACGCACGTCGTGTTATCACCCGCTATACCACTAATTCCGCTTTTTTCAATCCATTGCGTTTTATTCGCGGTGGTCACCTTATTGATCTTGATTGGCTGATAGAGATCACGACAAAAGAGTTCCCTTTGCGAATAGAAGCGGGGCTTGATTTATTAAACTCCGGTCGTGAATTTTTTATGGGCGCTAGTCGTAGCGATGATTTTTCTGCTGAATTTTTACAGCCAAATGCAGACACTTGGCTGGATATTATTCGTGCGTCGAGTGCTATCCCTGGCTTCTATCGTGAGGGCGTTGAGTTTGATGGTACCCGATATCATGATGGTGGGATCAGCGCGGCTGTTCCTGTTGAAGAGGCCTATCGACGTGGAGCCGAAACGATTGTGGTGATCCGTACAGTACCGTCTCAAATGTATTTTACCCCTGAATGGGTAAAAAGAATGACGCGCTGGTTAGAAGGGGACAACAATGGGTTACAGCGGATGGCCGCGATGTTAAAGGTGCATCTGAAAAGCTACCGCAAAACGCAAGAATTTATTGAAAATCCCCCTAAAAATGTGCAGGTTTTTGAAATTTACCCTCCTGTACCGTTAAAAAGTAGTGCGCTGGGCAGTAAAGTCTCTTCCTTAAATGAGGATTATCATACAGGGCGGCGTTGTGGGCGTTACTTTATTGCCGCCCTTGGAGCCGGGTTTTATCAGAGGCAAGAGCGTTTTAACCAAACGTTGGAACAGAAAATGGAACTTAGCTCTCTTGAGATTGATATTGCGCCTTCTGCACAAAATGAGCCAGTACCGGAAGCGTTGGTGCCAGAACTTGCGACCGAGTCTTCAATCATAATGCCAGTTAATGAAAGTCGTAATGGGTAAAACACAATTTATAGACACACATTGCCATTTTGATTTCCCGCCGTTCAGTGATTCTTTTACTGATAGCCTACAACGTGCCAAAAAAAGCGGTGTCGAACAGATTGTTATCCCAACCGTGAGCTTGGATAACTTTGCTCGAGTGTGGCAATTGGCACAACAATATCCCCAATTGTATGCCGCTATGGGGTTTCACCCGCTGTATATCAAGCAGTATCAAGATGCACATTTTGATGTGTTAGTGGATTACCTTCGGCAGAAAAATAAAAAGTGTGTGGCGATAGGGGAAATAGGGCTCGATTTATACATGCAAACCCCTCAATTTGAGCGCCAACAGCAACTGTTAATGGCTCAACTTAAACTGGCTAAACAGTTTGATTTACCTGTTATTTTGCATTCTCGTAAAACCCATGATCCGCTTGCGGCGATGCTGCGTCGTATTGATGTGCCTGCTCGTGGGGTAGTGCATGGCTTTGCGGGGAGCTTATCCCAAGCACAAGCCTTTGTTAAGTTGGGATATTATATTGGTGTAGGGGGAACGATAACTTATGAACGCGCCAATAAAACCCGTCATGTGATGTCCCAGTTACCATTAACGTCTCTGTTATTCGAAACTGATGCACCTGATATGCCTGTTTCCGGTTTTCAAGGCGAACCAAATCGCCCGGAACGCCTTGAATGGATTTTCCGTTCGTTTTGTGAGCTTCGCCACGAAACGCCAGAAGAAATCGCTCAACAACTTTACAACAATAGTCTGTCATTATTTAATCTGACAAAGTAAAAACACTCAAAACAATAAATATTATTTATATAAATTCATTTCCTATCTGATCTAACCCATTCTGCTTTTACGATGTTCAATTACTGCTTTAGTGCCTTTCCAGATAAAACTGATCTTATTTTGTGATTGTTATCACATTATTTGAATTTTTAGTGCTTCTTGCACTTCGTATTTGTGATGAATATTGCGAGTTATTCATGATGACTAGGTATAATCATCACACAAAGAGTCAAGGAGACTTACACGTTTCCTTATATATCAACCTAGAATCAAGTGAACAGGGATCCTTCCATGCAACTCATTATGAGTATTATAGGAATGGCGGTACTTATCGCGATAGCTATCCTATTTTCTAGCAATCGCCGCGCGATAAGACTTCGCACCGTGGGTGGTGCATTTATTATCCAGTTGGCAATTGGCGCATTAGTTTTATATGTACCTGCTGGGCGCAGCGTGCTGCAAGGGATGTCTGATGGTGTTTCCAAAGTCATCGGATATGGTCAAGATGGCATGAGCTTTATTTTTGGCGGCTTAGTGTCCGACAAAATGTTCGAATTATTTGGCGGTGGTGGCTTTATTTTTGCCTTCCGCGTACTGCCTATCATCGTCTTCTTTTCATCGTTAATCGCTGTGCTTTATTACTTAGGTATTATGCAGTTAGTCATAAAAGTACTGGGTGGCGGTTTACAAAAAGTATTGGGCACATCAAGAACCGAATCTCTCTCTGCGACAGCCAATATCTTCGTTGGGCAAACAGAAGCGCCGTTGGTTGTGCGTCCTTATATTGCAACAATGACAACCTCTGAACTGTTCGCCATTATGTGTGGCGGATTAGCATCAGTGGCCGGCTCTGTATTAGCGGGTTATGCACAAATGGGCGTACCCATGGAATACCTGATTGCGGCATCATTTATGGCAGCTCCGGGGGGGTTGTTATTCGCAAAACTAATGGTGCCTGAAACGGAAGATGTGCGTGACAGAGTTGATGCGGTCGATTTAGTCGCGGAAGACGAACGTCCTGCTAATATTATTGATGCTGCCGCAGCGGGAGCATCATCAGGGATGCAATTAGCCCTGAACGTGGGGGCAATGTTATTGGCATTTATTGCATTAATTGCCTTAATCAACGGTATTTTAGGTGGTATTGGTGGCTGGTTTGATTATCCACAATTATCTCTTGAATTGTTATTAGGTTGGTTATTTGCGCCTATCGCCTATTTAATTGGTGTGCCATGGAGTGAAGCAACGATTGCGGGCTCTTTCATTGGTCAAAAAATTGTCGTGAATGAGTTTGTTGCCTTTATGAACTTCGGTGAATATATGAAGGCGGATGCGGAAGTTATTGCGGCAGGTAAGCAAGTGTTGTCTGACCATACAAAAGCGATTATCTCATTTGCATTATGTGGTTTCGCCAACTTGTCATCGGTAGCGATCTTATTAGGTGGTTTGGGGGGAATGGCGCCAAATCGCCGTGGAGATGTTGCTCGTCTCGGTATGAAAGCGGTGATGGCGGGGACGCTATCTAACTTAATGAGTGCAACCATTGCTGGCTTCTTCTTGACCTTGGGTGCAATTGCCGTAGCATAAAAAACGCTATTGAGTTTCAGGCAGTTTTATCGAATCTGTTCATTATAAAAGCGAAAGGGAGTCTCTTTCGCTTTTATTTTTATCGATTATATTCTTTTGCGATCTTTTATATTCAACGGCAAAATTTCAACTATTCTTAACTTAGTCAATTAATGATTGTCTGGGGTTAAAAAGCCATTTGAGTGAATAAATTAACCGCCAGATCGGGTATAATGAGATCTGACTCACATTTATATCTTTAATAATGTAACTTTCAGTCGATTAATGTGATTTGTAGCACATAAAATGACGCGGTTCCATGGTCAAATAGACACTAGTAAGCTGCTAATGGAACTGCTAGTTCTCAGAGTCCACTGACTCTAGGGCATCGTGCGGTGAGAAGGAACTCAGCTGCTCAGTTCGGAAGCATCCGGCTGGCATCTTTAAGGAACCAAGCCCGCTCGCCAACAAAGAACGTGTCGTTCTGAAGAATTAATAACGTTGGAGAGTTATATGACTGATTTAAAAGCAGCCGCACAACGCGCGCTGACCCTGATGGATTTAACCACATTAAATGATGATGACACTGATGCAAAAGTAATCGCATTATGCCATCAAGCCAAAAGCCCTGCGGGCAATACCGCGGCAATTTGTATCTACCCTCGTTTTATTCCGATTGCACGCAAAACCCTGCGTGAGCAAGGTACCCCTGATATTCGTATTGCGACAGTAACCAACTTCCCACACGGTAATGATGACATTGAAATCGCATTAGCAGAAACCAAAGCGGCTATCGCTTATGGTGCGGACGAAGTTGACGTTGTATTCCCATACCGCGCGCTCATTGCAGGTAATGAACAAATCGGTTTTGATTTAGTGAAAGCATGTAAAGATGCTTGTGCAACTGCGAATGTCTTACTGAAGGTGATCATTGAAACAGGCGAATTAAAAGATGCGGCGTTAATTCGTAAAGCGTCAGAAATTTCAATTAAAGCAGGTGCTGATTTTATCAAAACCTCGACAGGTAAAGTCCCCGTTAATGCAACCTTAGAAAGCGCAGAAATCATGATGCAAGTTATCAGTGATATGGGTGTTGCAAAAACAGTTGGTTTTAAACCCGCAGGTGGTGTCCGTACTGCTGAAGAAGCGGCTGATTACTTAGCTTTAGCTGGTCGAATTTTAGGTGACAATTGGGTTGATAGCCGCCACTTCCGTTTTGGCGCATCAAGCTTGTTAGCAAATTTATTAAACACGCTGGGTTACGACGTTAAAAAATCAAGCGGTAGTTATTAATTTTCGCATTATTGTTAGCCGATAAATTCGACTTTAAAGGAGTATATCGTGTTTCTGGCACAAGAGATTATTCGTAAAAAGCGCGATGGCAAACCATTAAGTGAAGAGGAAATTCGCTTTTTTATCAATGGTGTTCGTGATAATTCTGTTTCGGAAGGCCAAATTGCTGCGCTGGCAATGACCATCTATTTTAACGATATGACGATGCCTGAGCGTGTGGCTTTGACACTGGCAATGCGTGATTCAGGCACCGTTCTGAATTGGAAATCGCTCAATCTTAATGGCCCATTAGTGGATAAACATTCTACAGGCGGTGTCGGCGATGTTACCTCCCTGATGCTCGGCCCAATGGTCGCGGCATGTGGCGGTTATGTTCCAATGATTTCAGGTCGTGGTTTGGGTCATACCGGTGGTACGCTGGATAAACTAGAAGCCATTCCTAATTTCGACATTTTCCCTGATGATGCTCGTTTTCGTGACATTATTAAAGATGTGGGGGTGGCGATTATTGGGCAAACTAATTCATTAGCACCAGCAGATAAACGTTTTTACGCAACCCGTGATATTACTGCGACGGTTGACTCGATCCCGCTGATCACCGCATCTATCTTAGGAAAAAAACTGGCTGAAGGCCTTGATGCCTTAGTGATGGACGTGAAAGTTGGCTCTGGCGCATTTATGCCAACCTATGAGAAATCAGAAGAGCTGGCGGAGTCTATCGTTAAAGTCGCAAACGGCGCAGGTTGCAAAACCACGGCATTATTAACCGATATGAACGAAGTACTGGCCTCCAGTGCGGGTAATGCGGTTGAAGTACGTGAAGCCGTGCAATTCTTGACGGGTGAATACCGTAATCCGCGCCTATATGAAGTCACGATGGCACTTTGTGTGGAAATGTTGGTTTCTGGCTCACTAGCAGCTACCCGTGAGGAAGCACGACAAAAACTGCAAGCGGTACTGGATAACGGTAAAGCCGCTGACGTGTTTGGTCGTATGGTTGCAGCGCAAAAAGGTCCCGTTGACTTTGTTGAAAATTATGACAAATACCTGCCAACTGCCGTGTTGAGTAAAGCTGTTTATGCACCGCAAGACGGTATTATCACGCAAATGGATACACGGGCATTGGGCATGTCCGTTGTGACTTTAGGTGGTGGTCGTCGCAAAGCTACAGACCCAATTGACTACAGTGTTGGTCTGAGCGATATCGCCGCGTTAGGCTCGAAAGTGGATACAAAAACACCATTGGCAATCATCCATGCAAACAGTGAAAAAGCATGGGAAGAGGCGGCAAAAGAAGTGCGCGCAGCGATGGTGATTGGTGAAAACTCCCCTGAGCAAACGCCGATGGTTTATCGCCAAATCAGCGAGTAATACAAATAGATTTTAGTGGTATATCGTTCTAAAAATACCGCAGGAGAAAAAAAATGAAACGCACATTTATTATGGTTTTGGATTCCTTTGGGATCGGTGCTGCACACGATGCACATAAATTTGGTGATGAAGGCTCAAATACATTGGGTCACATTGCAGATGCTTGCGCACGCGGCGAAGCGGATATTGGTCGTAAAGGGCCTCTGCATTTACCAAATTTAACCAAATTAGGTTTAGGTAAAGCAGGTGAAGAATCAAGCGGTTCATTCCCTGCGGGGCTTGATCCTAATGCTGAAATTATCGGTGCCTACGGTTATGCGAGTGAAATTTCTTCCGGTAAAGATACGCCATCAGGTCACTGGGAAATCGCAGGGGTGCCAGTATTATTTGACTGGGGATATTTCTCTGATGAAGAAAATAGCTTTCCACAAGAATTGTTGGATACCTTAGTTAAAAAAGCGAACTTGCCAGGTTATTTAGGTAACTGTCACTCATCGGGGACGGTTATCCTTGACCAACTGGGTGAAGAGCACATGAAAACGGGTAAACCCATTTTCTATACCTCCGCAGACTCTGTCTTCCAAATTGCTTGCCATGAAGAAACTTACGGTTTAGACAAACTGTATGAGTTATGTGAAATCGCTCGTGAAGAGTTAACCAAAGGTGGTTATAACATTGGCCGTGTTATTGCACGTCCATTTGTTGGTGACAAAGCGGGTAATTTCACCCGTACAGGTAACCGCCACGACTTAGCGGTTGAACCACCTGCACCAACAGTGCTGAAAAAATTAGTGGACGAAAAACAAGGTGAAGTCGTTTCTATCGGTAAAATCGCTGATATTTACGCCCATGTTGGGATCACGAAGAAAGTCAAAGCAACAGGCATTGATGCTCTGTTTGATGCAACAGTGGAAGAAATGAAGCAGGCGGGTGATAACACCATTGTGTTCACTAACTTTGTTGACTTTGACTCAGCATACGGTCACCGCCGGGATGTTGCAGGTTATGCAGCCGCGCTTGAGTTATTTGACCGTCGTTTACCAGAGTTAATGAAACTGGTGAAAGAGGATGACATTCTGATTTTAACCGCTGACCACGGTTGTGACCCAACTTGGCCAGGTACAGACCATACACGTGAGCACATTCCTGTTCTAATCTATGGTCCAAAAGTTAAACCAGGTTCATTAGGTCACCGCGAAACTTTTGCCGATATTGGTCAGACAGTGGCGAAGTACTTTGATTTGTCGCCAATGGATTATGGTAAGCCAATGCTCTAATACCCATTACCCGTCATACTTTGCGCTGTCGCGGTGTTGGCTGCACAAAATCCCCCTAATCACATACTGATGTATGCTCATAGGGATGATTTTCTTTGCCGCCTAGCGACAACGCAAATTATTTAGGTTAATAATCAATTAGTTAGGGTAATGATTAACTATCTAGGGTAATGATCAATTATTTAGGGTAATGATTGACTATCTAATAGGTAAGCTCTGTGGTCATACTTTGCGCTGTCGCGGTGTTGGCTGCACAAAATCCCCCTAATCACATACTGATGTATGCTCATAGGGATCATTTTTTTTGCCGCCTAGCGACAACGCAAATTATTTAGGTTAATAATCAATTGGTTAGAGTGATGATTGACTATCTAGGGTAATGTTCAATTATTTAGGGTAATGATTAACTATCTAGGGTAATGATCAATTATCTAGGGTAATGAGATTCTAATTTTAGTAATAAGGCGGGGAACCACCTTATTTATTTTGAAAAAATTTTATTGTTTAGAGGGAAATAAGAATGGCAACTCCACATATTAATGCAGAAATGGGTGATTTCGCTGATGTTGTTCTGATGCCAGGCGACCCATTACGTGCAAAATATATCGCAGAAACCTTCCTGCAAGATGTCCGCCAAGTGAACAATGTTCGTGGTATGTTAGGTTTTACAGGAACTTATAAAGGCCGTAAAATATCTGTTATGGGCCACGGTATGGGGATCCCTTCCTGCTCAATCTACGCAAAAGAGTTGATCACGGATTTTGGTGTGAAAGTGATTATTCGTGTAGGTTCATGTGGTGCCGTAATGGATGACGTTAAACTGCGTGATGTGGTTATCGGCATGGGCGCTTGTACAGATTCTAAAGTGAATCGCCTTCGCTTCAAAGACCACGATTTTGCTGCGATTGCAGACTATGAACTTGTTCATAATGCAGTTGAAGCGGCAAAAGCAAGAAACGTGAATGTCCGTGTGGGGAACCTGTTCTCTGCTGACCTATTCTATACGCCAGATCCCGACATGTTTAAAGTGATGGAAAAATACGGCATCCTTGGTGTTGAAATGGAAGCGGCAGGTATCTATGGTGTCGCTGCGGAGTACGGTGCGCGCGCACTGGCAATTTGTACCGTCTCTGACCATATCAAAACGGGTGAGCAAACTACCTCGGATGAGCGTCAAACAACCTTTAATGAAATGATTGAAATCGCACTGGATTCTGTTTTGTTAGGCGACAAATAATCGTTTGATTTAATAAAAGTTTTCTCTAAATGCCACGTATTGCGTGGCATTTTTTTTAGTTATTGTATTTTTTTATTCGGCTCATCATTACTGCATCAACATATTGCCCGTCACGAAACGCATAATCTCGCATCCGCCCCTCCTGCACAAAGCCAAATTTCTCATACAGCCGGACTCCGTTACCATTTGCGGCAAATACTTCGAGTTCAATGCGATGGATATTAAGCCAGTTATCACAATAATCTACCATCACTTGCATCAATTTCGAGCCAATACCCTTGCCTTGATGTGCTTCACTGACAGTAATACCAAAAGTGGCGACATGGCGGCGGCGAATTTGGTTAGGCTGACTAATAACAAGTAATCCAACGACTTCTTGCTCAAGTACGGCAACGAACTGCGTCACGAGGGGCTCATTCGCCCCAAGACGCGCTTCCCACGTTTTTTCTGTTGGATAGGGGAGCTGCAATGTATTGGCGTAAGCCGAATAGTTAGCGTGAATTTGGGTAATCGCAGGGATATCAGCCATTGTTGCCCTGCGTATGGTAATCTCACTCATAATTTTCTCTTATTATCCTTTGTTGGGTGAATATTAGTTGCATTAAATATATTTTATGTCAATGAAATTAACGACTAAATTAATGCTGGGGAAAAATATAAATATTATGGTTTTTTTATAATCGCTATTTGATATGAAAGCCAAATAGAAACTTATAGTATTATGAGTAGTTCATTTTAAAATAATTTAGAATAATAACTGAGTGTGTTTTTTCACATTTAATACTCAAGTTTCACATTTTGAATTTATTTAATATGATTGGATGCTGAATAAAAATAATATAATGGCACAATTATCTGATCAGCGATGCATAGTAATGATCGAGATAAGTGGTACATGCTATCTATCTAAAATTATTTTGTTAATTATTAATTAGGAATGTAACATGCGAACTGAAAATAACTGCTCTAGTAAAATTGACTACTCTCACAAGGGAATTGATTTAACTAATAAAATAATTGATTATTGTTCTAGAAATCAATTGATAGGTAATGCCAATGTAATATTAGAAAGTATTCCTCTTAAGAATTTTTCAAAAATGACGATGCAGGTTGCTGGTAAAGAATATTACAAATTAATAGGTAATATAAATAAATCCCTTCATAGTGACACCATTAAGTCTCAAGAGTTTTGTAATAGCATACGAAAGATTATCATTGAGCAGGCAAGAAATTTAAGGTCAGATGACAATAAGGATTATTCAAGCTTAATTAAAAATTCAAAATCTATTGATGCTAAAAATGATTCATTATGTGAAGCTATTTCACTTAAAGTGAAAAATAAGTCTATTGATGAAAAATCAATTAAAAAGATTGATGAAATAATCAAAAATGCAAAAAAGACAATGTCGAATGAGGAGTTTAAATCAACGCTACTTGAAGCTCAGGTTTTGGTATTAAGCTGTAGAAATAAAACGGTTTATGAAAAGATAAACAAAGTGTTAGTTCCATATATCGAAACTAAAGATCAATATCCACAGTCAGTGGACTTTGAAAAAAAGAATATTGACTCAAATAGTCAGTTAGTTCATAAGAATGCAGACGTTTCTCTACTCGATAAAAAAAATCTCTTTGTGGGTAAAGAAACAAAAAATACAATACTAGAAGAAAGCCCATCGATAATACCAGAAGAAAAAGCGATACAGCATAAGGTGAGTGACAAAACTCCTGATGTATCGTTTAGCAATACGTTTTATGCTTCCACACAATATAACGCTCAGCTAGAAAAAAATAATATTAAGTTAAAAAATGATGAATTCATAGAAAGGATGAGTCGTAGTAAAGTTGAGCCGACTAAACAGAAGAATAGAGCATTTTTTGAGAAAATAAATGAGCAACTCAATGGACTTTTAACTAAGAAAAATAAATTAAAACAATTGAATTCAAGTGAACAAGAACCCGAATTTCAAAAAATTCTTGCTAGTCATACGATAGAGGAAGCGATTAAAATTAAACTGGTTTTTAACAAAATCTCTGATCGATCATTAAATTTGATTGAGGGTAAAATTAAGAAAAAGTTTAAAGAATTAACGTTAAGTAAAAATCCCGAACTATTTGAAGAGGAAATGATAAATGCACAAAAAACACTAAAAAAATACGATAATGAATTGGTGTGTAATAAATTAAATGTAATTATTAATAAGTACTTAGATAAATATGATTCATATATTAGAGAAAGTAAATCCCCAATGGCTAGAATTTATTTCGCCATAAATTCAGTTTCTAACTTGCAAGATATTACGTCACGTAAGTTCAATGAGTTTAAAATGGCAATTATAGATGGGTTTAAAAGAGAGCCAATTGAAAATATTGAGAAATATTCATCTGATTTAATGAGGAAAATATCAAATGGTACTCATCAAAATATTGCTAAGAAGATTAATGATTTTATCGAGATTCATTCAATGGATAGAATTAATGAGTTGAAGGGAGATAAAAAAATCAGTGTTGAAAGCACACCAGAATTATTAGAACCCCAAAAAAACATAGATACAGAGGAGTTAATGAAGGAAATAAGCTTAAAGAAAATAATTTCACATGTATTCAATCGAATAATTAATAATATACGAACACTGTTTTCCCGAAATTAATGATGATTTTTATTTACTTAAGAATATGATAAAAAATAGGCAAATTAGCCCGTTGTATTTACGGGCTAATTTTTATTTATCTTAAGGCGTCATCATAAACACTTTGCTATTTTGCCCTAAATATTGGTGAGCTAAACGATTTATATCTTCAACCGTTAATTGGTGAATAATGGCTTGCTCTTGGCTTAAGCGTTGGTATTGCCCATCATCTGCGGCAATTTGTGTCAGAGCTTCAGTCCAATAGCTTGAACTATCGGTGACTTGCGCATTTTCTGTTAGCCAAATATTTTTCGCTTCAGCCAACGCTTTTTCACTCACACCCGATTGGCGGATCTGAGCAATGGTTTTTTGTGCGATATCTGTCATTTCTTGTGCTCGTTCAGGGGAAGTCGTGAAATTCAAACGGGCAAGGTAATAAGATTGCGGTTTTTTCGCGAGCATCTGCGAGAAGCCCAGTGCATAAATTCCGCTCGCTTTTTCACGCAACTCTCCCCGTAAACCTTGGCTCACTATGGTGTCTATCAGTTGTAGGGCGAGCTGGTCTTGTTGTGACCAAACCGCAGGGGCGGCATATTGAATGCTGACCATGCTTTTATCACTGCTACTGATTGGGTAAGTTTTATTGAAACTCGCCATTTTGGGCATAATACCCTGATCGCGAGATAACAACTTCTGGTCGTTGTATGGCAGTGAAGCAACCCATTTTTCCAATAGTGGTTTTAGTTCTCGGCTATTCATTGCCCCCGTAATCACTAATGTCATATTTGTGGTTGAGGTGAGCAATTGGCGGTTGGCTTGTTGCAATTGCTGTGCTGTGAACTGCCGCCAGCCACCTTGTGGATTGATGACTAAAAGTTCACCGTGGGTATAGCTTTCTTGATTGATATTATCGAGAAATGTGCGTTCCACTGGGGTTTTCGATAAATTTAACGCGAAAGCGTGTTTCTGTTGCTCAAGTTTTTCCCCACTAAATTGTGGCGCAGTCAGTTTTAAATTTAGCAGCTGTAATGCTGTTTCAAGGTTATCAACAGGGGCTTTACCGCGAAAACCGTGAGTCAGTAACTCACTATAAGGACGCAGAGTGATTTGGTTCTGTTTCGCGAGTAGTGCTAAATCACGCGCGCTGTAATGAGCATAACCACTGCTTTCAGGCAGTTTCAGCGCCCAGTCAGTCAAGCCTGCGGTTTGTGGGGTTTCCAAAGAGCGTCCACCCGGTAATTGAAGGTTAAATTGAATATCATCTTTAAGATTTTTATCCGTTTTAACAATCACTTTGACACCATTACTTAATGTCCATTGTTCGGTTTTATCAATGGGCAATTTGATTTGCTCGACGATAGTACCTTTTGCCATTTCAGGTAGTTGTAAGGAAATGGCTGTCGAACGCATAGTGAAAGGTCCTGGTGAACTTTGGCGGATTTTCAGCCATTGTGCGTTAAAGACGGATTTATCCACTGTTGGCGCATCAGTATCTGGACCAATTAAGGCTAAACGCGGGGAAGCCACTTGCAGGAATTTTGCCACGTGTTGTTGTAGCCCTTGCGGTTTGATTTCATTAATCAATTGATAGCTACCATCCAATTGCTGGCGTTTATTCCACATTGGCATGTCATATTCAAGGGCAGTCGTCAGTTGCCCTGCCAGATAATCATTACTGTAACGCTGTTCAGATGCAGCTTGTAAACTGAGTTTTTTGAATATCGCTTGTTTTGCGCTATCGAGTTCTTCTTGAGTCACGGGTTCAGTGGCTAAACGCTGTAACTCTGTAAACAAAATTTGTGTTGCACCGACATAATCATTATCTTTGGGGTGGATGATCATTAACTGCTGCAAACGTCGGTTATCCAACATCGCACCTTGCTCATTGATACTGATTGACGGCAGGACGCCGTTATCCACCATCACTGAAAAACGTTGGTTTAAAATAGCAAGCCATAAGCTGTCTAATAAGTCTTCTTGTTGCCCTAAGCGAGTATTCAGCGGAGCGCTAATATCTTTTTGTAAAGCAAATTGCACATAGCGAGCCCCTTGTTCTTTATCAAAGACCCCTTGGACTAACATATTGGTGGAATGCGCGAATTGTTTCCATTGAGGGTTATCTTCTGCCACTTTTTCAGGCCTTGGTAAGGCAAATAGCGTATTCACCTGATTGCGAACTGAAGCGCGATTAAAATCACCAATCACTAACAGCGTCATGCGCTGTGGCTGGTACCATGTTTGATAGTAGTTTTTAGCCTGTTCAATTGGTGCTTGGCGTACAATATCCAGTGAGCCAATCGGGTTACGTTCTGCGTAACGGCTGCCGTGGTAACGCAGTTTTTCAAGGCTATCATTAATGCGATAGCCCATTCCTTGGCGTAAACGCCACTCTTCAACAATGACAGGGCGTTCTTTTTCAAACGCTTCTTGGTCAAAGGTCATATTCGAAGCCCAATCCGCCATCACTTGCAAGCCAGTCTCTACCTGTTTTGCGGTTGCATCGGGGAGCGATAACTTATAAAGGGTGGAATTTAAACTGGTGATTGCATTGACATGACTACCTAGTTTCAGACCCTGCTGTTCTAGCTGTTTAAAGCCAGTGGTACCGGGAAAATGTTGGGTACCTTTAAACGCCATATGTTCGGTAAAGTGAGCAAGACCAAGTTGTTGCTCATTCTCTTGCAATGAGCCGCTATTGACCAGTAAACGCAGTTCAACACCGGGTTGGTTGCGGGGTAAAAGGTAAACTTGCAAGCCGTTGTCTAGTTGATAATGCTGTAGATCGTTACGTACAGGTAGCAATGCGTTTGCACTTTGGCTAGGGGCGACACCGCCCGCACAGCCGCCTAGCAGTAAACTGATGCAAGTAGCAAAGGTGATGTTACGAAACATATTCAGGTGTTCCTGTCATTAAAGAGTCCACTCGTACAGACTCTGAAAGGTGAATTTTTTGTTCGGCAAATTGCGCGACAAACGTTTGGTGACTCACGAGTACAATGGCGCTATCGTGTAGCTCGGCTTTTAGCAGTGCGAGTAATTCCAATGCACTGTTTTCATCCAGAGCCGATGTCGTTTCATCAAGTAACAACAGTTTAGGGCGGTTAAGTAGCAGCCTTGCAAACATGATGCGTTGCTGTTCGCCACCTGATAAGCGGTTGCTCCAGTCTGTTTCTAGCGCTAATTGGAAATGCAGTTTTTCTAATCCCACCAGGGTCAGTGCATACTGAAAATCCTGTTGGCTAAACTGGCTAGCAGCTTGTGGGTAAGCCAATAAATTATCCAGACGGCTTACGGGCAAATACAGGCGCTGTGGGATCCATATAACATGTTCCGTTCGTGAAATAGACCCGCTGAAAAACGGCCAGTGCCCGCTGAGTGTCCGCAGTAAGGTAGATTTACCGATACCCGATCGCCCTGAAATTAACGTCAGTTCCCCTTGTTTGGCAGTGAAATCGACACCTTCAACTAATAGGCGGTTATCCGCAGTAGAGACGGTGATCTTGGCAGTCAAAGGCGCATGTTGCTCATCAATGGTAACTTGCGCTTTCTTGTCATTTTCCAGTAACACCACAAAGTTATATAAACGGGATACCGTGGCTTGCCATGCTGCAATTTCTTTATAAGCGAAAATAAACCAGCCGAGAGAGGTGGCAACACTGGTAAAGGCTTGGCGTAATTGCATTAATCCGCCTAACATAATTTCTCCGGCAAGAAATTTAGGCAAGGCTAATAAAACAGGGGCTAATGCGGTCACTTGCTGATAACCCACGGTATAAAATGATAGATTCCGTTCGCAGCGGATCAATCGGTTCCAGTTACTGATGATTTCACCAAATCGACCCATTAATTCTGTTCTGTCTTGGTTTTCACCGCGTTGCCCTGCGATGGCATCACCGTGTTGGCGGCAGTTAATGAGTGAACTACGGTAATCTGCCTCACGGCGCTGTTTGTCCATGTGTAAGCGGCGCAGTGGAAAACCAATCCACTGGGTGAGGGCGATACCAATCAGGGTGTAAATGAGACAAGCCCAGAACATATAACCAGGGATGGTCCAATCGCTATCGGCGACATTAAATGATAGGCTGCCAGAAAGCGTCCACAAAATTGCCGCAAATGAAATTAGCGTTAACATTGAATGGAGGAATGTCACCACCAAATTTAAAGTGGATTCAATCAGTAAGCGAATATCTTCTGCGATACGTTGGTCTGGGTTATCAGGCTCTTGAGCCGTCAGCCTTAATAAGTAATGTTTGCTATTAGGGGATAGCCAACGGCTGAGCACTTGCTCAGTCATACCTTTACGCCAACGTATAATCAGCATTTGTTTGAAGTAATTCCCCATGACGACCACAAATATCAACCCGCTAACTAAGATGACAAAGTACTGCAATAACCCATACAGCGCTTGACCATCGAGTTTTTGCAGCGCGTTATAAAAGTCACCGTTCCACATGTTCATTTTGACGTTGAACCACACGGATGATAGCGTTAACCCCAGCGAGGCAAATAGCAGGATCCAGCACAAAAGGGCAGCACGCCGCCCCCAAAAAGGTTTCACTAAATAGAAAAATTGTTTCAGTGTCTTCATGACGTTTTATTCATTTGTTGTTTTAATTGCATAACGAGTTTCATTGCTCACATTGCTATTGAATTACAGGTCGTAATTGACTTGTAGCCAGAATTGACGACCCGGATCGTAGGATTTCAATACGCGATCCTCGAACACGAAACGGTCGGCCACATTTTTATTGTTGAGAATATTGTTCACTTCCACAGAGAAACCAAAGCCATGGGCGAACTCTGGTTTCCAACCAAGGCGAGTATCCCATGTGTATTTGCTGGCAAAGTGCTGTTTAGTGTATTTACGTAATTGACCATATTCAGGATCGGCCGCGTAGGCATTGTCGTAGCGAACTGCTTGGCTGCGCGCTCCCCACCACTGAAGGCGGTTATACCAAGTCACGTCGTATTCATCCCAAACACTGGTGAGTTCAAGATTGAGCTTAATCGGTGAATTGAAGCTGGTGGACGGTAGTTTCGATGCATCAATGACTTTGCCGTCATACCAGACTTTGTTTAGGTTGACTTTATTGGCAGGATCGTAAGCGCTGTAGCCTGAGTCTTTTGGTGTATTACTCTCACTTTGTTGCCATGTAAAAGAGGCATTCATAACATGGGAGGCGTCTGCCCATTCCCACGGTTGGCTATTTCTTACCGATAAAGTAACGGTATCGTGGGAGCTGCGCCCGCCGTTATCAAAGGTACGAATACTACGTGTATTTGGATCGCGTGGGTTATCGTATTTAGTGCGGTTTCTCACCTCATCATAACCTTCACGATGCACATATTGCAGGCGCCATGTGGTAGAAAGAATATCTTGTTGCAAAGCAACGGTAAGCTCATCGTTATACGGGGTTTTAAGCGACTCTAATCCTTCATAGTCTTTTTGATTATCCCAATTGTTGTTTTCTAATATAAGGGAGCAAGGATCCCACTCGCTACCATTACAGTTTTGCATCCCACCATTTTGTGCGCCATATAATGCATAGGTAAGCATTGAGCGGCCATAATAACGGTTAGCGCCTGCAATTAGCTGAGTTTTTCCATCACCAAAGACATCATAAGTTCCACTTAAACGGGGGGCAATATTGGTACGATTGACAAAGTCATCGCGATCTAGGCGAACACCAGGACGTAAACTCAATTTGCCATATTGGATATTATCATCTAGAAAAACTGCATAGTTAGTGTAGTCGGCAGAGTATGATCCCTTTTTAAATCGGTTAATATTTGTTAGTTGGCCAGTATAATCATCACCAACAACATTCCCTGAATACGTATATCGAAGGTAATCATTATCACGAACGTAGGTGCCTTTGGTGTAATTTATTTCGGCACCAAGGGTTGGCTGATGTACGAAACCAAGGCCATCTTCGTGTGAATTAAAGCGCATCACGGTTTTTAGTCCATGCGTTTTTTGTTTGGACTCTAAATCGCCAAGACCCCCACTATTACGCTCAGACATGCCGAGGTAATTAAAGTCTTCATCAAATTTTATTGCTCTGACGGTGAGCGAGTATTTTTGATCATTTTTTCGATCATCTTTTAAATCTTGGGTATTCGCCGTGACTTCTAACCGGCCTAAATCAAGCTGATGTTTGAATACAGCGGTAAAACCGAGTCCATTATGGGTTGAGTTATAACCTGAATTGCTGACAGAAGAAGAAAAAAGCCGGCTATCGTAATTGGCGTAGTTAGCCGATAAATCTAACGAACTCTTATCAGATAAATCCAAAGAATATTTTAAAAAGTAATTATCAGATGTACGGCGCTGATTTTTTTTACCAGAAGCAGAGGTGATCGGCTCGATTTGGTTATTTTCCAGCACAAAGGCTTCTCCCCCCGTTACCGTCATCGGAATAGTTGAACTGCGGCGTGAGGCAGAGAAGACAATCCCTGAATTTTCGCTGACGCCTAATTCAAACCAACCACCAAAGTCACTTTTATCGTAGCGGTTTTGGAAACGAGCTGGGTTAGCCGTATCATTTTTAGTAGTATCAATGCCTTGTGATGAATCGTGGAACAAATTATTCCAACCGGAACGGGTTAAGCGATAATACGCATGAGCACTATTTTCCCCTTGCCAGCGGCGACTATTGACTTCTACCGTCCCCCCCGTAAAACCACCAAATTCGACGGGGATATTGTTGTCATACACCGTCATACTGTCGATAAGACGGCTGTCGATGTAAATCCCTTGGTCGCTGCTGCTAAGTCGGGTAGAGGTTTCGCCGAGGCCATTGTCCGCAGGGTCAAAATCATTATTAAAGCTCACGCCATCAAGACGATAAGCATTTTGATAACTGCTTGAACCGTGGATAGAAATACGTGAAGGTTTAATTTCCCCTTGGTTCATGGAATTGCTGTCATTATTGGCAAATTGCACCGCAGGATTGGTTTTCATCAGGTCAGTAATATTGCCATCGCCCGTATTTTTCTGGCTAATTTCTTCAGCGGTGACATATTGTGGTGCTGACATAACATCTGTCGAGGGGTGATCCTGAACAACGCCAGATACTTGAGTTTCCGGTAATACCAATGTGCCTTGGCTTATATTTTGCTGACGAATAACGAATACTCCGTTTTCGCTAACGAGTTCTAACCCGCTACCGATCAGTATTTTTTGTAATGCGGTTTGGGCGGAGTAGCTACCCGATAATGCAGGGGCTCGCAGGCCATTGAGTTGGCTTTTATCGTAAAGCAGTTGTATTTGGCTCTGACGGCTAATTTCGGCAACGGATTTATCCAGTGATTGTTCTGGTAGTGAAAATGTGAGTTCTTGTGCTAATGCACTCTGACAAACAATGGCGCTGCTCACCGCAATAGCAAGGGCGAGCGGCCTTAATCGGCTTTGCGTAAACTGAATAGACATGGATATCCCTTATTCTTAAGCTGCACAAAAAGTGTGCGAAAAATGGTCAGTAAAAGAATGACTATTTAAGAAGAGGGTGAAATGAGAATTATCCTCACCTGCAAATAAAAATATTTTTCATTTATTTTTTTTATTTTGAATAATCAAGACGTTATTTTTATCTTGATAGACCACTTGCACTGGTAATAGTGAGGGAAGGGCTTGAAAGAATGCATCGGGCTGCCGCAGATTGAGGCGACCTGAGATTTTACTATTGGCTAGGCTAATAGGTGACAGCTCAACATTGAGGGAAGAATAGCTTTTCAGTTCGTTAAGCACTTCAGAAAGGGGTTTATCAACAAACACCAGCTCGCCAAAACGCCAACGGGCGACGTCTAATGCATCAATGTGTTGGCGGGTAATTTGGCTGTTAGGGCTTTGGCTGACCGCGCTATCCCCTGCCAGAAGAAAAACCGGATGGTCATTTTCAAGGCTTTGGAAGCTGACAATCCCTTGGCTTACATTAACTGAAACCTGTTGCGCCACTTTGTTCACTTCAAACTCTGTGCCAACCACTTGAATACGTCTTTTATCGGCTTGAATGATAAATGGGCGATAAGGGTTAGACTTCACTTTGAAATAGGCGTTACCGCTTTCTAGGTAAACATTACGCACTGGGGTCTCATAGGCCACGTGAATACGTGTATTGCGGTTAAGAAACAATTGAGAACCATCTGGCAAAGTCACTTCTTTTGGAAAGTCCGTGGCGACCAAGGTCATATTATTGAGCAACATGGATGGCAGGTGGCTATAAGGTAGAAATAAGATTGCCGCGATAAAAAATGCTGCTAACGTATTTCCCAGTGGACGCCATAAGCGAAAAAAAGGGCGTTTTTCACTGTCCTCTTTTAGGGCACTGGCAGGACGTGGGAGCGCATCAAAGTCACGCCATACTTCAGCTATTGCCTCATAGGCTTTTGCATGTTCAGAGGATGCCGTAAGCCATTGTTTAAATTGCTCGGCTTCCTGTTCGCTGATGCGTTGGCTGTGCATTCGGGTAAACCAAAGTGCAGCCTCTTCATCGATACGCTCTCTATCCTCTGAACCGTGCAAAGGGTTGTGTGTCATGATGATCCGTTGCCCTGATTATCAAGGTGTTTTTTACAATGAACTAATGCTGCCGCAATGTGTTTTTCTACCATGCTAATTGAAATTTCCATCCGTTCAGCGATTTCGCTTTGCGATAACCCATCAAAACGATACAGCAAAAAAGCTTCTCGTCGGCGAGGCGGCAACGTTTCAAGGGCTTCACTTAACCGTTGAATACGCTGCTGGTACTCGACTATTTCACTGGGATCGGCTTCCCGTTGTTCAAAGTTGTGTTCATGTACTACCTCATCAATGGAGGTTTCTGATTTTGTTTGGCGTTGGTTGCGTCGCCAGTGGTCAATTAGTACATGATTGGCAATTTTAAACAGATAAGCACGGCTCTCTTTTACTGGCGTTTGTTCCTTGCGATTAAGCCATAGTGTAAACACATCCTGTGATAAATCATCAGCATCGTTGCTGTTGTCTAGCCGATTGCGGAAAAACCGCACAAGTTGGCAATAAGTCGACTGATACGCACCGCTAATTTTGCGGGTAAGGGATTTATCGATGGTCATTTTGCTGGTGTCAATGTTATCAAAGTGCGCAAATAACAGGATGGGACCCCTGAATACGCTGATGAATAATCTGCTCAGATTACTTTTTTATATAAATCAATCTATTATTTTAATTATTGTCTTTTTATTAATAATAATGAATATCATTTTTGTTTGTATTATGCCTATAATCTGCAAAAAATAAAGTCGTGAGGCAGAATATGAGCAGTATCACGGGCAAGTTAGAACGCCCGATTTTCCGTCCACTGGGCGGTTTGGCGTTGAGTTGTCTTTTCCACGGAACATTAGCAATTATTTTTATTGGATGGTTTACCTCTTCCATACCTAAGACGGGGGTATTACCGCCCGCCATTTCGTTGCAACTTGGTGTTTATCAATTAGAACAGCAGGTAGAACCTGAAGTAAATCATGCGCCAAAACAGCAAATGGCGACTCGTGAAGAGACGCTACCTGAAGTGGTCGAAAAGGTTGAGAAATTGCCTGAGACGGTAATGGTGGATAATGGTACCTTGACGAAAGTATCTGAGAAAAAACGTCCGCCAAAGAAAAAACAACCTCAAGAGAAACAGGTAGTTGAAGACGCACCTGTTTCAACTCAACAATCTGCCGTAACGTCAGCACCCGCTTCAGGTAGCGAGGCAAACAGTAGCGCGAACTTTTCCAGCAATGCTTCCGCGGCAGTGAGCGGTCATCAAGGCTGGCAAAGTGAAGTGCTTCAACGCATTGCAAAATCAAAACGTTACCCACGTGCCGCCCTACGTTTTCGTTCAACAGGGGTGTCTCAGGTAAAAGTGACCTTGGACAGCAAAGGTGAGGTCATTACTGTCAGCTTATTGAATTCATCAGGCACAAAGATCTTGGATAAAGAAGCCTTAGCGACGATTTCCCGGGCCGCGCCTTTCCCGGTACCGCCAGAAACATTACTGGTGGATGGGCGAGTGGAATTCATCGCTCCTATCGTATTTGACACCACATCAATTTAATTTATGGATGTTACTTATCAGACTGAGTTGGCTTACTTTGCGGAGTAGGCCGCTTTGGTCGATAAGGACGAGGTGCTTTTTTGCGTCGTAACCTAACGGGTTTTGCGCGAATAGCGGGCTCATAACTTGGATTATCTAATTCATTTTCTTCGCTACTTTCTTCCGTGTTTACCACTAATGGCGGCGGCTGTTTGTGGCCTTTCTTTTTCTTCAATTTCAGTAAGGTATTGGCTAAAACAAAGCCAATACACAGGGCGAATAAAATAAAAAACCGCAACACATTGGTGCTGTTATCTGCTTGCTGAATTTCTGCTGCCAGTAATTCGGTATCAATCGTTAAGCGCAAGTAGCCTTTAGGTTCTTTTGCACCTTGAATTGGAACAACTAATTGATATTGAAAGTTTTGTAACGAAGAGTTGTCATCAATAGCGAGACGCTCTTTGACGGAGGTTGGCTCACCGACTTGGGTGATCAATGTACCACTTGCGGTATAGATACTGGCATCCAAAATATAGCGATCTTTTGCCACATTATTTAAATTGGCATTAATTCGTTCTAAATTAAAATCTTTGCTGCCGGGAACAATATAATCAGATAAGCTGAAGGCAACTTGTTCGGCAAGCACATAAGTCAATTGTTTGAATTGCTCAATGCGGCTCTGATTTTGGCTATAGCCCAAATAGGAAATGCCGTGCATCAGTAAAGTTACCAGTGCAATACAGATAACAATAATGACGGTTTTATGTAGCCTGAAGGTGCGTTTCATTGCTTTATTGGTGCTCTCGACTTATGTTGAGTATAAAGGTCGCGTTATACTTCAAGTAATTGGGGGCTATATTCCGTTTTCGCGGTAAAAACTTAAGGTTATAAAGCCTTAAAGTTTAGTATAGTGGCTTCGTTCAGCTACTCGCAACTCATCATTATAAAAAAGTTATTTCGATTACAGGAGCTAATTTTCATGTCAACGAGTTTGACCTATTGTTACTTACCCGACGAGATCCAAAAATGGCCGGGCCTGCCCCTTTCTTTAAGCGGGGAAGAAGTAATGCCCCTTGACTATCGTGCAGGTGACAGTGGGTGGCTACTCTATGGTCGCGGTTTAGATAAAGGGCGGATCAGTAATTTCCAACAACGTTTGGGGATTGCAATTGTGATTGTGTCTTCATGGCGCATTGATGATTACCAAGTCGTCAGGATCGCCGGCAGCATCACGCCAAGAATTAAAAAACTCGCTGATGAATGTTTATTAGACGTGGTGCCATTAGGTCAAATCCCGCGCCTGCGTTCGCCAGGGATCTTATTAATGGACATGGATTCCACCGCGATCCAAATTGAATGTATTGATGAAATTGCCCGCCTAGCAGGGGTTGGCGAACAAGTGGCAGAGGTCACTGAGCGTGCAATGCAAGGGGAGTTGGATTTTACCGAAAGCCTGCGTGCTCGAGTCACATTACTGGAAGGTGCAGATGCCACCATCTTAGATAACGTCTTAGAAAACCTGCCGTTAATGCCAGGATTAACGAACCTTGTTCGCAAACTGCAAGCGATGAACTGGCACATTGCCATCGCTTCAGGCGGATTTACGTTTTTTGCTGATAACCTAAAGCAAAAACTAAAATTGGTTGCGGCAGTGGCTAACCAACTAGAAGTGAAAAACGGTAAGCTAACTGGGAAAGTTAAAGGGCCAATTGTTGATGCGAAATATAAAGCACAAACCTTGGTAAAACTGGCGGAAAAATTAGAAATCCCGATAGAGCAAACGGTGGCAATTGGTGATGGTGCCAATGATCTAAAAATGATCCGTAAAGCGGGGCTGGGGATCGCATATCATGCGAAACCAAAGGTATACGCTAGGGCTAAGGTGGCTATCCGTCATGCGGATCTCATGGGGGTGATGTGTGTGTTAAGTGGTGGCTTGAAGCACGAAGAACGCTAATATTCTTCATATTTCACGCTGTGGCGGTGTTGGCTTCGCTCGGCTGCTTGGGTCACATACTTGTGTATGCTCCCCAAGACATCCTCCCTTGCCGCCTTGCCACAACGCGAACTATTTTGAATATTAATTAAAATTAAAATTAAAATTAAAATTAAAATTAAAATTAAAATTTAAGGTTTCAAGAACATTCAGAATATTGTAGTTAGTCGGTTGTAAAACAGAATAATTTTAACGAGGAGTTTGGTGTGGCGAAAGGGGTAAAAAGGGCGTTTGTCTGTAATGAATGCGGGGCGGATTATCCGCGCTGGCAGGGGCAATGCAGTGCTTGCCACGCATGGAATACCATTACGGAAGTGCGTCTCGCCTCAGCAAGCTCGACCTCTCGTAATGACCGTTTAACGGGGTATGCAGGAAATGCGGCGGGGGTGAGTAAGGTTCAGAAACTCTCTGATATTAGCCTTGAAGAGCTGCCTCGCTTTACCACCGGCTTTAAAGAATTTGATCGTGTATTGGGGGGTGGGGTTGTACCGGGAAGCGCCATTCTTATTGGGGGGAATCCGGGGGCGGGTAAAAGTACCTTATTGCTGCAAACCATGTGCTTGTTATCTCGTGAAATGAAAACCTTGTATGTCACAGGGGAAGAATCACTGCAACAAGTTGCGATGCGTGCCCATCGACTCGGGTTACCAACAGACTCGCTCAATATGCTCTCTGAAACCAGCATCGAGCAAATCTGCTTAACTGCTGAGCAAGAACAACCGAAATTAATGGTCATCGACTCCATCCAAGTTATGCATATGGCAGATATCCAATCTTCACCGGGGAGCGTCGCACAAGTACGTGAAACGGCAGCTTATTTGACGCGGTTTGCTAAAACTCGTGGTGTCGCCATCATTATGGTGGGCCATGTGACAAAAGACGGTTCATTGGCAGGGCCTAAAGTCCTCGAACACTGTATTGACTGCTCGATTATGTTAGATGGCGATGCAGATAACCGCTTTCGCACTCTGCGCAGCCACAAAAACCGTTTTGGGGCAGTAAATGAATTAGGGGTTTTTGCGATGACAGAGCAAGGCCTCAAAGAAGTGAGCAATCCCTCCGCAATTTTCTTAAGTCGCGGTGATGAAATTACCTCGGGAAGCTCTGTGATGGTGGTGTGGGAAGGTACGCGCCCCTTGCTGGTGGAAATTCAAGCATTAGTTGATCACTCAATGATGTCGAATCCACGTCGTGTTGCCGTCGGTTTAGAACAAAACCGTTTGGCGATTTTATTGGCGGTGCTGCATCGTCACGGTGGCTTACAAATGTCGGATCAGGATGTGTTCGTGAATGTCGTTGGGGGCGTAAAAGTCACTGAAACCAGTGCTGATCTTGCTTTATTGCTCTCCCTAGTGTCCAGTTTTCGTGATCGCCCATTACCACGCGACCTTGTCGTCTTTGGTGAGGTCGGGCTGGCAGGGGAAATTCGGCCAGTACCGAGTGGGCAGGAGCGTATTTCTGAGGCGGCAAAACATGGTTTTAAACGGGCAATTGTCCCCTATGCTAATATGCCCAAAAAATCTCCGCCTGATATGAAAGTGTATGGAGTGAAGAAATTAGCGGATGCATTAAGTATTTTGGATGAGCTATAACAACTTGAATCAAAAGGAAAAATTATGGCTGAATTTGAATATCTAAAAAACGCGATCAAACGAGCGGGCTATACGCTTCAACAGGTTGCGGATGCGACAGATATGACCAAAGGCTATCTCAGCCAGTTGATTAATGACAAAATTAAAAGCCCAAGCGCCCAAAAGATTGCAGCGCTCCACCGCTTTCTTGGGTTGGAATTTCCCAACCAACCAAAAACTATCGGGGTGGTTTTTGGTAAGTTTTATCCATTACATACAGGGCATATCTACCTGATCCAGCGGGCATGTAGCCAAGTAGACGAACTGCACGTAATTTTGTGCCATGACGAGCCACGGGATAAAGAACTGTTCGTTAACAGCTCTATGTCTCAGCAACCGACGGTGAGCGACCGATTACGTTGGTTGCTGCAAACCTTTAAATACCAAAAAAATATTCATATTCACTCATTTGATGAGAAAGGCATTGAGCCTTATCCACACGGTTGGCAAGTGTGGAGTGATGGGATGAAAGGCTTTTTGAAAAAGCACAACATTAATCCAAGTTTTATCTATTCAGGGGAAGCGAACGATGCCCCGCGCTACAAAAAATATTTGGGTATTGAAACGATCCTTATTGATCCTGAGCGCACATTTATGAATATCAGTGGTAACCAGATCCGCCAAGCGCCATTTCGTTACTGGGAATATATCCCGACGGAAGTGAAGCCATTTTTCGTGCGAAAAGTGGCGATTTTAGGTGGTGAATCCAGCGGTAAGTCCACACTAGTCAATAAGTTAGCCAATATTTTTAACACCTCCAGTGCATGGGAATATGGTCGAGACTATGTTTTCAGCCATTTAGGGGGTGACGAAATGGCACTGCAATATTCTGACTATGACAAAATCGCTTTAGGCCATGCACAATATATTGATTTTGCAGTTAAATATGCAAATAAAGTAGCGTTTATTGATACGGACTTCGTGACCACTCAGGCCTTCTGCTTACGTTATGAAGGCAAGGAGCATCCATTCGTTCAGGCACTGATTGATGAGTATCGATTTGATTTGGTGATAGTGCTTGAGAATAATACGCCATGGGTTGCCGATGGCTTGAGAAGCTTAGGCAGTGATAAAGACCGAAAAGCGTTCCAGAACCTACTCATTGAAATGCTTAAGAAAAATAATATTGAGTTTGTTCGAGTGGAGTCATCGGACTACGATACCCGTTTCTTAGAATGTGTCACCCTTGTTCAGCAGCTATTAATGTTGGATGACTTATAACAGTACACAATAAAAAACGGCATCTGATGATGCCGTTCAGACTGCTGACAAACATAACATGTTTGGCGGCAGGTTGGATAGGTTTTGAAAAAACAAGGAAAATCAATATATTGATTTTCGCCTGATAACACAAAGTGGGAAAAACCACGCTTTTATCCCACTTTGTCAACAACCTCAACGGCATCTGATGATGCCGTTCTGAGCATATTTTACTTCGTCATTCTTTTGTACTTCATTCGATGCGGCTGAAGGGCTTCCGCGCCTAAAGTACGTTTCTTATAATCTTCATATTCAGAGAAGTTACCTTCGAAGAACGTGATGTTACCTTCATCTTGGTAATCAATGATATGGGTTGCGATACGGTCAAGGAACCAACGGTCATGGGAGATAACCATTGCACAGCCCGGGAACTCTAACAGCGCGTTTTCTAACGCACGTAAGGTTTCTACGTCTAGGTCGTTGGTTGGTTCATCGAGTAACAGCACGTTTCCGCCCACTTGCAACAGTTTTGCTAAGTGTAAGCGGCCTCGTTCACCACCGGATAACTCACCAACGCGTTTACCTTGGTCAACGCCTTTAAAGTTAAAGCGGCCAACGTAAGCGCGGCTTGGGATCTCAAAGTTACCGATACGCATGATGTCTTGCCCGTTGGAAATCTCTTCCCACACGGTTTTGCTGTCATCCATTGAATCACGGAATTGGTCAACCGAGGCAATTTTTACTGTTTCACCCACGGTGATTGTTCCTGAATCAGGTTGCTCTTGACCTGAAATCATACGGAATAGGGTTGATTTACCCGCACCATTTGGACCAATGATCCCGACAATTGCCCCTTTAGGAATGGAGAAACTTAGGTTATCAATTAATACGCGGTCACCATAAGATTTACTTAGGTTTTCCACCTCGATCACTTTATCACCTAAACGCGGTCCAGGTGGGATAAAGAGTTCGCTAGTTTCATTACGTTTTTGGTATTCAACGCTATTAAGTTCTTCAAAGCGAGCCAGACGAGCCTTTCCTTTCGATTGACGGCCTTTAGGATTTTGGCGGATCCACTCAAGCTCTTTCTCGATAGACTTACGGCGAGCCGCTTCGGTTGATGCTTCTTGCGCCAGACGCTGATCTTTTTGCTCAAGCCATGAAGAGTAGTTGCCTTCCCATGGAATACCTTCACCACGGTCAAGTTCGAGGATCCAACCTGCAACGTTATCTAAGAAGTAACGGTCGTGCGTGATAGCCACAACAGTACCTTCGTAGTCATGTAAGAAGCGCTCTAACCAAGCAACGGATTCCGCATCCAAGTGGTTGGTTGGCTCATCAAGTAACAACATATCGGGTTTTTCTAGCAACAGACGGCAGATAGCCACACGGCGGCGTTCCCCCCCTGAGAGGTTTTCGATTTTTGCATCCCAAGGTGGCAGACGCAGGGCATCAGCAGCACGTTCCAGTTGGTTATCTAAATTGTGACCATCATGCGCAGAAATAATCGCTTCTAACTCGCCCTGTTCTTTGGCCAACTTATCGAAATCGGCCCCTTCTTCTGCATAGGCTGCGTAAACTTCGTCTAAACGTGTTAATGCACGTTTAACTTCACCAACCGCTTCTTCAACCGCTTCGCGCACAGTGTGCTCAAGGTTCAGTTTCGGCTCCTGGGGGAGATAGCCAATTTTTAAGCCCGGTTGTGGGCGAGCTTCACCTTCGATATCGGTATCAATACCCGCCATAATGCGCAGTAATGTTGATTTACCTGCGCCGTTGAGACCTAAAACACCGATCTTAGCCCCCGGGAAGAAGCTCAGAGAGATATTTTTTAAAATATGACGTTTCGGTGGAACAATTTTTCCAACCCGATACATACTATAAACGAATTGAGCCAAGTTATTTACCTTTTGTTTTATAAAGGGAATTTTAATTTTATGCAGTTTTCTGTGTTTTAGGGGGAAATTCACCAAAAGACAGAGGAAAACGGCGATAAATTGTTTGTCCTGAACTATACCTGATTGCACATGGGATGGTCTAGGCTATCGACGCTAAGAAGGAAGTAAAAGCACAGTTAATCTAAAGTAAAAGACTGTAAAATAGGTAAATTCAAGAACTCTCCGCTATTGCTCGATAAAAACTTTCGGTAGCATTAACATTATTGATATATGTTTAATGTATAGGTTAAGGTTTTGCCTATATTTTGACTTTAGTTTAGCGATGGAGCGAGTGGATATGAAACGTTGGTTAGCAGCAGTTCCAGTGACTATGATGCTGGTTTCTAGCACCGTGTGGGCGGATTCTCTTCAGTCACAACGGGAACGGTATCAGGCGATTAAAACCGCTTGGGATGCAAATAAAATGGATGAAGTGGAGCGCTTATTACCGACGTTACATGATTATCCTCTTTACCCTTATTTGGCTTACCGTGAGTTGACGCAAGATCTTGATATTATTTCACCTCGTCAAGTTCAGGAGTTTATTAACGCTTATCCAACGCTACCTGTTGCCAAGAATTTAAAAACACGTTTTGTGAATGAACTTGCTCGCCGCCAAGAGTGGAAATCACTGCTTGAATTTAGTCCTGAGGTGCCAAAACCCGCTGAAGCCCAATGTAATTTCTACTTCGCAAACTGGGCGGTTGGAAATAAACAAGTGGCTTGGCAAGGTGCAGAAAAAGCTTGGTTAAATGGTCATTCAATGCCAGCTGCTTGTGATAAATTATTTAACGAATGGGAAAAAGCGGGCTATTTAAGTGCAGAAATGGTGCTTGAGCGTATCAACCTTGCCATTAAAGAAGGCAACCCATCGATTGCGAGTTATTTAGCAAAACGTTTACCACCAAGCTATAAAACCATTGGAGATGCACTGGTTAAATTGCAAAACGACCCAGCTTCTGTTGTTTCATTTGCTAAAACAGTGACCCCAACTGACTTCACTCGCCAAGCGACCATCGCCGCATTTAACCGCTATGCACGCCAATCACCAGATGCCGCACGTGCCGTATTAAGTCGCGTTAGTTCAGTACAAAAAATGAATATGGCAGAAAGCCAACTGCTAAAAGACAGCATTGCATGGCAGTATATGGGAGACGTGACTCCTGAGCAGGCGCAATGGCGCGATGAAACTATTCAGGAAAGTCATTCTGCCTCTTTGAAAGAGCGCCGTGTTCGTCTAGCTTTAGGGGCAGGGGACAAAAGAGGTGTTGCATCATGGTTGAAACAGTTGCCAGCGGAAGTGAAGAATAAAGAAGAATGGCAATATTGGCAGGCTATCACATTAATTGACGCAGGGAAAAAAGCGGAAGGTGAAACGCTACTTCGTCAATTAACTGAAAAGCGTGGTTTTTACCCAATGGTTGCTGCGCAAGTGTTAGAGATTGACTACCCTGTTTTAGTGAAAAGTGCAGTTAAACCTGATGCGAGTATCAGCCAACTGCCTGAAGTTCAGCGTGTACGTGAATTAATGTATTGGGAAATGGATAACCTCGCCCGTTCTGAATGGGTGAGTCTAGTGGCCTCACTACCTGCCAACCAGCAAGAGCAATTAGCTCGTTATGCGTTTGATAACCAATGGGCAGATCTTAGTGTGCAAGCGACAATCACCGCAAAACTGTGGGATCATCTGGAAGAACGCTTCCCATTAGCATGGGATAAAGAGTTTAGTTTGTATACCAAATCAAAGGATATACAAAAAAGTTATGCCATGGCGATCGCCCGTCAAGAAAGTGCATGGAATCCGCAAGCGCGCTCACCAGTGGGGGCAACAGGTTTGATGCAGTTAATGCCGGCAACCGCAAAACATACAGCACAGAAGCAGGGTATTAATTATGTGAATACCAGTCAGTTAACCAATCCAATAATGAATATTGAACTGGGAACTGCTTATCTGGAAGATGTATACCAGCAATTTGGCAATAACCGGATTTTAGCCAGCGCTGCCTACAATGCGGGACCGTCCCGTGTGACACGTTGGCTAGGAAACAGTGGCGGTCGTATTGATGCCGTGGCATTTGTAGAAAGTATTCCGTTCTCAGAAACCCGTGGCTACGTGAAAAACGTGTTGTCATATGACTTATTCTATCGACACTTTATGGGGCAGAAAAACAACAAGGTGCTTCTCCCGAACGAATGGAATATGAAGTACTAATACGCGTCATATTTTGGGGTGTGGCGTTGTTGACTGCACTTAGCGACTCGGGGCACAGACTTTTTTGTATGCCCCGAGCTATCCTCGCTGGTCGCTTAGTCACAACTCAAACTATTTAGTGTTAACGTATTAATATAGTAACTAAATGGATTTTTTTTGTTTTGTGTTTGGTTGATGATTTTTAGTTATAGTGTGTTATTATTTGTACTAGTTAAATAGTATGGGTGGATAAACGATGACGGCAAATCAACAACACGACCCAGCGCTGACAGCCGATGAAAACGCTGACTGGCTGCGCTTTGTGAATTTATTACAATTGGCATTCGAACAAGATATTCATCTGCCAGTTCTTCAGTTATTGCTAACCCCTGATGAACGCACAGCATTGGCGACCCGAGTTAAAATCGTGCAAGAACTAATGCGCGGCGAAATGAGCCAAAGAGAGCTGAAAAATGAGCTGGGAGTGGGGATCGCGACGATTACGCGAGGGTCAAATAGTTTGAAGTCAGCGCCTATTCCGGTGAAGGAGTGGCTTGAGTCTCAGCTTCTCTAAAATACTCTTCATATTTCGAATTGTAGGGGTGTTGGCTGCGTTTGCTAACCCTAGTCACATACTAGTGTATGCTCCTAGGGCTTAGCGTCACTTGCCGCCTACCTACAATCCGAACTATTTTGAGTATTTATATTTTCGTACTATCCTCGTTAGTCGCCTAGTCACAGCACGAATTATTTAGAATATTAATACTCTTCATATTTCGAATTGTAGGGGTGAATACCTACAATCCGAACTATTTTGAGTATTTATATTTTCGTACTATCCTCGCTGGTCGCCTAGCCACAGTACGAATTATTTAGAATATTAATATTTTTTATATTTTCGTACTATCCTCGCTGGTCGCCTAGTCACAGTACGAATTATTTAGAATATTAATGCTTTTTATATTTCGAATTGCAGGGGGGAATGCCTACAATCCGAACTATTTTGAGTATTTATATTTTCGTACTATCCTCGTTGGTCACCTAGTCACAGTACGAATTATTTAGAATAGTAATACTCTTCATATTTCGAATTGTAGGGGGGAATACCTACAACCCGAACTATATTGAGTATTCGTATTGTTAGGCTGCCAGTAGGCATAAAAAAAGTATGGTTTCCCATACTTTAGTGTGAAAAGAGGTTGCACTTTATCCTGCATGCAATTTTAATTATTTTGAGTATAATTAGTCTTCGACTTGGTTTAGCTCTTTATAAATTTCATGCTTAATGGGAACCAAAGCCAGTATTAAGGCTTGTTGGTAAACGCTGGTACGGGTTAACACACCGTCAGTGAAAAAGCCAATGGCTCCGCCTTGTTGTTTGATATTATCAATACCAGTCAAAAAGGCCATTTCATCGCCGAGTTCACGACCTTCACGAATACCTGCCAGAATTTTTTCTGGGATCATAATACTTGCAGAGCGAGATTCCCCGCGAATTTGCTTGTGCTCAATGACAATCCAAGCGAAAGTCATGTCCTCATCAATACCCGCTTCAATACCGACCCAAAAGTCTGCTTCTGGGCGAACTTGTCTTGAAGCCATCACGCGTTGTCTAGCGCCTGTACGGGTTTCATTATTACCGATAGGTTGCTGTGGAACACTGCTATCGACATTAATATCTTCAATTTGATAACTGCCTGGCCCAAATACAGCATCGAAAGCGAGACGGATCGCATTAATCTTGGCAGGGTTAGTCGTTGCAGCTATAACTTGGTACATTCACTATTTTCCTTTGAACACATACTTCGAAAAGTAATAACGGAACACATCTATGTTACAGGTTTATCTTGTTCGCCATGGCGAAACTGAATGGAATTTGGCTCGTCGCATCCAGGGACAATCTGATAGCCCTCTGACAGCCACAGGACGATTACAAGCAAGGCAGGTGGCTGAAAGGATAAAATCAGAAGGTATTACCCATATTATCACTAGTGATATGGGGCGCACACTAGAAACTGCACAAATCATTGCAAGTGTATGCGGATGTGAAATTATCACAGAACCGCGCTTACGTGAACTAAATATGGGTGTGTTAGAGCAAAGAGCGATCGACTCATTGACGGAAGAAGAAGAACAGTGGCGCAAAAGTTTGATTGATGGTACCCGCGGAGGGCGTATACCCAATGGTGAATCTATGGAAGAGCTCTATACACGCATGTTTGCGGCGCTCAATAGCTGCTTAGATTTACCCGAAGGAAGCCGCCCATTATTAGTCAGCCACGGTATTGCGTTGAGCTTACTCATTAGCCGTATTATGGGTGTTCCCGCTTATTCAGAGCGCCGTTTACGTTTACGTAACTGCTCTTTATCCCGTGTGGATTACCAAAATAGCCCTTGGCTAGCGAATGGTTGGATTGTTGAAACCGCAGGGGAAGTTGCCCATTTAACGCAACCAGCATTGGATGAACAGCAGGGGTAATGGTGAAAAAGGCGTTTCGAGCTAGGGGTTGTTTATCTTTGATGGTCAATTTTCATTCGAATTAAAGCCATTTAAGCCAAGGCGAGAGGTTCGCCGCCGAGTGAACTCGGCAAGCACCTCTCAACGCAGCATTAAATGAGAGAAAAGTGCTTTTATCGAACCCGTAGGGCGGCGCTTAGGGACAATAGTTGATTCAAATCGTCGTCAGTTAGCACGACGGAGACATCGATCCATTTTTTTTGTTATTTCTTAACCTTTTTTAGCGGTAATAATCAGCAGAAAAGATAAACAACCCCTAGAAACGCCTTTCCACTAAGCTGCAACCACGACATCCGTTTTGATAGGGCCATAATAATCAAACGTATCAATATGAGTCTTCGGATCATCACTGTCAGGTGTGATCTTATGTAAGTCAATACGTTTTAATCGATAATGTTCAATGTCATACCCTGGACGACGGGTTAAATTGAGCTTTGGCAAATAGACACCGTAGATCTGGTATAAAAACTCTTGCAGAGCATCACGGGTTGGCATGCCGTTAAATGAAAATTTGACATAATTTCCACTTGGTAGCGTGATACTTGTGTATTGATCCGTATTGAAACTCGCATCTTCAGGTTTCACTGCCGTGGTATAAAATACGGTTTGTTCATCTTCTTTTTCTGGATTATGGATCGCATGATGCAAACCGAAGACTTCAGAAGCGATAGTCGTAGTGTTATCCAGATAATAGTGCCAAAACGTTTGGCGCATTTTTGAACAAGCGGTTGACCACTCTTCGAGCGCATATGAGCAGCTTTGCTCTAAGCCAACCAGTGATAGCTCAGGCATTTGCACAAACTCATGATCAATAATGACATGATTATCTAAAATAATCGGCGGGCAGATACCCGCAGCGCACCACTCTTCACTGCGCCGATAAAAAGCGGGAGTCAAATTGAACTGCTTTTTAAAGGCGCGGGTAAAGGTTTGTTGTGAGTCAAAGCGATATTGCAGGGCAATATCTAAAATTGGGCGGCTGGTTAAGCGTAACGCTACTGCCGCACGAGAAAGCCTTCTCGCTCGAATATAAGCCCCAATTGCTTGGTCTGTGACCTCTTTGAACATTCGTTGTAAATGCCACTTTGAGTAACCGGCTTTTGCGGCGACATTGTCCAGCGAAAGCGGTTTATCGAGGTTATCATCTATCCAGCGAAGCAAGTCGCGAATAATATTAGTTTGATCCATGTATATCCCCAGCCAATGCGACTTATAGAACAGATATAATCTATCAATGAATTGCTATTCTATATCAACTTATCTTTTTCGTTTATAGTAAATGAGCTGTATTTGAGAATTAGTTAGAAAAGTGAATAATTAACACTGTCATGGTGTTTGTTGGTTTAAACTAAATAGGAAACCCAGTATGCGTTTTTCCACATTAAAAAAAATCGTATTTGCGTCGTTGTTAGCGGTGACGGCTGGTTCAGCGCTCGCTGAAGAAATTGGTTCAGTGGATACTGTGTTTAAAATTTTTGGACCAGACCATAAAATTGTCGTTGAAGCTTTTGATGATCCTGACGTTGAAAATGTCACATGTTATTTGAGCCGCTCAAAAACAGGTGGGATAAAAGGGGGATTAGGGCTCGCGGAAGACACCTCAGATGCGGCAATTTCCTGCCAACAAGTTGGTCCTATTGAACTTAGCGATCGCGTAAAACGTAAACCAACAAAGGGGCAAGTTGTTTTCCAGAAAAGAACTTCGTTAGTCTTTAAGAAACTGCAAGTTGTGCGTTTTTACGATCCCAAGCGTAATGCGCTGATTTATTTAACCTATTCAGACAAAATGATCGATGGTTCTCCGAAAAACGCCTTAAGTGCCGTGCCGATTATGCCTTGGTAATATAGAGCTAGAGGTAAACGCAAAGGCGGAGGTTGTTGACAAAGCGGGAAAAAGCGTGGTTTTTCCCACTTTGTGTTATCAGGCGAAAATCAATGTATTGATTTTCCTTATTTATTTTCAAAACCTATCCAACCTGCCGCCAAACATGTTATGTTTGGCAGCCGTCTGAAAGCACCTAAAAAGGTGCTTTTTTGTGTTGAAATATTAGATAACTAATAATTCTTATTCGTCTAAATCACCACAGAAGCGATAGCCTTCACCGTGAATTGTCGCGATGATTTCTGGCGTGTCTGGTGTCGATTCAAAGTGTTTACGAATACGACGGATTGTGACGTCAACTGTTCTGTCATGTGGTTTTAATTCACGGCCCGTCATTTTCTTCAGTAAGTCAGCACGGGTCTGAATTTTGCCAGGGTTCTCACAGAAATGCAGCATCGCGCGGAACTCACTACGTGGTAATTTATAGTGCTCGCCAGCAGGGCTGACTAATGAGCGACTATTAATATCCAGTTCCCAACCATTGAACTTATAGCTTTCAACGAGGCGACGTTCTTCAGAGCCACCTGCTAAATTCATGGTACGAGACAACAGGTTACGTGCACGAATAGTCAGTTCACGTGGGTTAAATGGTTTAGTGATATAGTCGTCAGCGCCGATTTCGAGGCCAAGGATTTTATCCACTTCATTATCACGACCTGTTAGGAACATTAAAGCGATGCTTTCTTGTTCACGTAACTCACGTGCGAGTAATAAACCGTTTTTACCTGGTAAGTTAATATCCATGATGACTAAATTGATGTCATGCTCAGAGAGGATATTATTCATCTCTTCGCCATCAGTTGCCTCATGAACCACATAGCCTTCCGCCTCAAAGATACTTTTCAGCGTATTGCGTGTGACAATCTCATCTTCAACAATCAAAATGTGTGGGGTCTGCATAGTTGCTACCTAAGTATTAAAATAAAAATACTGAACTCATAAGCCGTTTCCAGTTAGGTGGTTATTGATATTGTTCTTCCGGAAAAACACGTTCATGAGTATAAATTTGTTTTGAAATTCAACAGTGACTTTATGTTGCCGTTTCTGGCAAAAGACGCCAAAAATGAATCCAAGTATAAGCACTTTCCCAATATTGGGCTGTTAACAGCAATATAACAGCTAATACTGCATTTACCACCTAAAAAACTAACTTTTGTTGATACATATCAAAATCAATTGTAGCACGTTAACAAAAATTGTTAGGGAGATAATTATATAAATTAACTTGGTGTTTAGATATTGGATAAGCACTTAAAAATACAGAAGGGAATGAGAGGAGTTCCTGTTTGGGTTTGATATAAAAGCATTAAGTTTCTAACAGGCTAAATATACCACTATTAATCCTGTTCAATTTGTGACCTAACTCGAATAACGAACGGGTGTTTGGATCGCCAGAAATCCTTTTGAGGGCTCCATATTGGTGAGAATGTGAAAAAAACACTAAAATTGGGTTTTTATGATATTTAATTAGGAAAACTACCTATTTTATTTTCATTCAATCGTTTTTTTTACAATTAAGAAACATATTGCTTTTCGTGATTTGATTTTTTGATATTTAATAAAATCATTAAACTAAGTATAAATAGCTAGCTTTATGATCGATTGGTTTGTTTAACGTTATAAAGACAAAATAACGATAAACTTTTTGTCTTTGGCGATGAGCATCGCTCTCAACCAGCGGAGGTCGCAAGGGTTTTTTGATTATTTAATGTTCTATTTTAAATAAAAATAGGCAAAAAAATATTTTTCTAATAATTTGGCAATGTGTGGTTTTTAAAGCTGACTTTTTTATGTTTAATCTGTTTTTATTCAAACTCTGGCGCTTTATGTAGATAATTTTTAATCAAAAAAAAGCCATTTTAGCGATGTGCTTTTGCAAATAAATTTGACAATTTATAGTAATTGCTTTAACCGTATAGGGAGAAATCAAATGGATCGAATGAGACAGACAGAATTTATGCGTAATATCAGCCTGACTATTATTATTACCACCACCACCGTAACCACAGGAAACGGGGCGGGCTGACGCATCCAAAAAATAAAAATGAAAAAGCCCGCATTCCTACCAGATGCGGGCTTTTTTTTGGTGTTAATTCAGGAGAGAAATACCATGCGTGTGCTTAAATTTGGCGGTACTTCCGTTGCGAACGATGAACGAGTACTGAATGTTGCTGACATCGCTGAAAGTAAATTAGCAGATGGACAGGTGGCTCTGGTGCTGTCCGCTCCAGCAAAAATCACTAACCATCTCGTTGCAATGATTGATAAAACGGTTGCAGGTCAGGATGTCATCACGCATGTGAATGATGCTGAAATGATTTTTGCGAACTTGCTAAAAGGATTAAAAGAGAAACAGCCCGGCTTTGAGTATGAAAGGCTGAAAAAACTCACTGAGCAAGAATTTGCGCAAATTAAGCAAGTACTGCATGGTATTACTCTTCTCGGTCAATGCCCTGATAGCATTAACGCATCAATCATTTGTCGTGGTGAAAAACTGTCGATTGCCATTATGGAATCCGTTCTAAAAGCGCGGGGTCATAGCGTAACAGTAATTAACCCAGTTGAAAGTTTATTGGCCAAAGGGCATTACCTCGAATCCACGGTTGATATCAACGAATCAACAAAACGTATTGCTGAACTGAATATCCCAAAAGACCATTTCGTGTTAATGGCGGGCTTTACAGCAGGTAATGAAAAAGGGGAGTTAGTCGTTTTAGGTCGTAACGGTTCTGACTATTCTGCCGCAGTATTAGCAGCGTGTTTACGTGCAGATTGTTGTGAGATCTGGACTGACGTCGATGGTGTCTATACTTGTGACCCGCGCCTAGTACCAGACGCCCGCTTGTTAAAAGGGATGTCATATCAAGAAGCCATGGAGCTTTCTTATTTTGGCGCTAAAGTTCTTCATCCTCGCACCATTGCCCCAATTGCTCAATTCCAAATCCCTTGCCTTATCAAAAATACCACGAATTTAAGTGCTCCCGGTACCTTAATTGGTGATGGTCAAACCGATGATAGCACCCCAGTGAAAGGGATTACTAACCTGAACAATATGGCGATGATCAACGTATCAGGACCGGGTATGAAAGGCATGGTGGGGATGGCGGCCCGTATTTTCTCCGTGATGTCCCGTAAAGGTATTTCAGTCGTATTAATTACCCAATCATCTTCTGAATACAGCATCAGTTTCTGTGTGCCACAAGGTGAGTTACAGCGTGCACGCGCTGCCCTTGAAGAAGAGTTCTATTTAGAACTTAAAGATGGCGTGTTAGACCCGCTAGATGTCATGGAGCAACTGGCGATCATCTCAGTCGTTGGTGATGGCATGCGTACATTAAAAGGTATCTCTGCGCGTTTCTTCTCCGCATTGACTCGCGGTAATATCAATATTGTGGCGATTGCCCAAGGTTCCTCTGAACGTTCTATTTCTGCGGTTATTGCGAATGAGTCAGCGACAACAGCGGTTCGTCTTTGTCATCAGATGCTGTTTAATGCAGAACAGGTGATTGAGGCCTTTATTGTCGGTGTTGGTGGAGTGGGTAATGCACTGATTGAGCAAATTCATCGTCAACAGCAATGGCTAAAGCAAAAGCATATCGATCTGCGTGTGTGCGGTATTGCCAATTCACGAGCAATGTTGACTAATATGCAGGGCATTGATCTGGATAATTGGAAAGCGGAATTAGCGCAAGCTAAAGAACCTTTTAGTTTAAGCCGTCTGATCCGTTTAGAGCGCGAATATCATTTCTTAAACCCCGTGATCATCGATTGTACCTCTAACCAAGAAATTGCTGAGCAATATGTGAATTTCTTAAAAGATGGTTTTAACGTGGTCACACCAAATAAGAAAGCAAACACATTATCTATGGATTATTACCATCAGTTACGTGTTGCAAGTGAAACATCAAAACGTAAGTTCTTATACGATACAAACGTCGGGGCGGGTCTGCCCGTTATCGAAAACCTGCAAAACCTATTGAATGCGGGTGATGAGCTGGTGCATTTTAGTGGTATTTTATCAGGCTCGTTGTCGTTTATTTTCGGTAAGTTAGATGAAGGGATGTCACTGTCTGAAGCGACAACACTCGCGAAAGAAAAAGGTTTCACGGAGCCAGATCCTCGTGATGACTTATCGGGAATGGATGTAGCGCGCAAATTATTAATTTTAGCCCGTGAAGCAGGGTATAACTTAGAACTACATGATATTGAAGTTGAACCTGTTCTTCCGACGGACTTTGACAGTTCAGGCACAGTTCCGGAATTTATGGCGCGTTTAGTGCAATTAGATGACCAATTTGCGGTGCGAATAAAAGCCGCAGAAGCAGAGCAAAAAGTGTTACGCTATGTTGGATTGATAGAAGAAGGGCGTTGCCAAGTTAAGATTGTTGCAGTAGATGGCAATGACCCACTCTTTAAAGTCAAAAATGGCGAAAACGCATTGGCTTTCTATACACGCTATTACCAACCAATTCCTTTAGTATTAAGAGGTTATGGTGCAGGTAATGATGTTACCGCAGCTGGTGTATTTGCAGATATGTTACGTACCCTGTCATGGAAATTGGGAGTTTAATAAGTGATCAAAGTTTATGCACCCGCTTCAATCGGTAATGTTAGTGTCGGGTTTGATGTGCTTGGGGCCGCTGTCTCACCTGCTGACGGCTCATTATTAGGCGATTGTGTCACTGTCGAGGAGGCAGAGACTTTTTCGTTAACAAACAAAGGCAAATTTGTTTCTAAGCTACCGAAAAAAATTGAACACAATATTGTTTATCAATGCTGGCAACTGTTTTGTGAACGTTTGGGGAAAACCTTAAATGTGGCAATGACACTTGAGAAAAACATGCCCATTGGTTCGGGATTAGGCTCCAGTGCATGTTCTGTTGTTGCAGCGCTGATGGCGTTGAATGAGTTTGCTGAAAAACCGTTTGATGATACGCAACTACTTGGCATGATGGGGGAACTTGAAGGGCGCATTTCGGGTAGCGTGCACTACGATAATGTCGCGCCGTGTTTCTTAGGTGGATTACAGCTGATTATCGAGCAAAATGGCATTATTTCCCAGCCTGTACCTGCATTCGAAAATTGGTATTGGGTCATGGCCTATCCGGGAATTAAAGTCTCAACGGCGGAAGCTCGCGCGATTTTGCCAGACAGCTATCCACGCCATGATATCGTCAATCATGGCCGCTATCTCTCAGGGTTTATTCACGCTTGCCATACTAACCAGTCATTATTGGCGGCAACCATGATCCAAGACGTGGTTGCAGAACCATACCGTACACAACTACTGCCCGGCTTTGCACAAGCTCGTCAAAATGCGAAAGAAATCGGCGCATTAGCTTGTGGAATTTCAGGCTCAGGGCCAACATTATTTGCCATTTGCGATGATAAACAGATTGCAGAGAAAATGGCTGCGTATTTGCAACAACATTATATTCAAAATGATGAAGGCTTTGTGCATATCTGCCGTTTGGATCTCGCCGGGGCAAGGACAATAGGGTAAACAATGAAACTGTATAATTTAAAAGATAACAACGAACAAGTCAGCTTCGCGCAAGCCGTTAAACAAGGTTTAGGTAAGCAGCAAGGTCTATTTTTCCCACAAGACTTGCCCGAGTTTAGTGCGGCAGAAATTGACGAATTATTAAAATTAGATTTCGTCACGCGTAGTAGCAAAATTTTGAGTGCATTTATTGGGGATGAAATTCCTGAGGCTGAGCTTGCCGCGCGCGTAAAAGCAGCATTTGCGTTTCCCGCGCCTGTTTCCAGAGTGGAAGATGATGTCGCGACTCTTGAGTTATACCACGGCCCAACACTGGCGTTTAAAGACTTCGGTGGGCGTTTTATGGCGCAGGCGCTAGGGCAAGTTGCCGGTGAGCTACCTGTTACAATTTTAACTGCAACTTCCGGTGATACGGGGGCTGCTGTTGCGCACGCATTTTATCGTTTGAATAATGTTCAAGTGGTGATCCTCTACCCAGAAGGGAAAATTAGCCCTCTGCAAGAGAAACTGTTTTGTACATTAGGTGAAAACATTCACACTGTGGCTATCAAAGACGATTTCGATGCATGCCAAGCATTAGTTAAGCAATCATTTGATGATGAGGAACTGAAAAAAGCGTTATTCTTAAATTCAGCTAACTCGATCAATATCAGCCGTTTATTAGCACAGGTCTGCTATTACTTTGAAGCCGTTGCGCAGATCCCTGCTGAAAAGCGCGACCATTTAGTGATCTCCGTACCTAGTGGTAATTTTGGGGATCTAACGGCAGGGTTACTGGCCAAATCGATGGGCTTACCCGTTAAGCGTTTTATTGCGGCAACTAACGTAAATGACACTGTTCCACGTTATTTAGTCGATGGTGAGTGGAGACCAAATCAAACGATTGCAACATTATCTAACGCGATGGATGTAAGCCAACCAAACAATTGGCCGCGTATTGAAGAACTGTTCCGTCGTAAAGGTTGGTCTTTGAAAGAATTAGGTTATGGCGCAGTTGATGATGAAGTGACAAAAGATACCGTGCGTGAATTAGATAAAAAAGGTTATTTATCTGAGCCCCATGCAGCGGTTGCCTATCGCGTATTACGAGATCAACTCCAAGAAGGCGAATATGGTCTATTTTTAGGGACCGCGCACCCAGCTAAATTCAAAGAAAGTGTGGAAGAGATCTTAAATAAACAGATCCCTTTACCGAAAGAATTAGCAGAACGTGCAGAGTTACCGCTGTTATCTCACGTCTTACCAGCTGATTTTGCGAAATTGCGTGAATTTTTGATGAAATTAGCGCCGAAGCAATAATCTGAAAGTTATATCAAAACGGAAGCTTAGCTTCCGTTTCAGGCTGATGACAAACATAACATGTTTGGCTGCAGGTTGAATAGATTTTGCAAATAGGCTAGAAAAATCAATATGTTGATTTTATGTTGCTAACACAAAGTGGGAAAAAACACGCTTTTATCCCACTTTGTCAACAACCTCAAACGGAAGCTTAGGCTTTCGTTTTTAGGTTACAGAAGTCGAAACAGACATTTTCATTGTTATGAATTAAATTAAAGTCGCTCCATCATCACCGTCTCGTCCTCCATCAGGTCCGCCGCGCCCACCTTTACCCGCTTTTCCTCCATTTGGTCCCGCATCACCGCCTTTTCCGCCGTCGCCGCTTCCAGAACCATCACCACCATTTCCGCCGTTCCCCCCATTCAGGCCACCGTTGCCACCATTGCCACCGTTACCATTGACGGAACCATTTCCTCCGTTACCCCCATTTCCTCTGCCATCACCATTTCCCCCATTGCCCCCATTACCACCATAAATACCGCCACTTCCGCCATTCCCCCCATTACCATTACTTCCCGGTGCGGCATGCCCACCATGGCTACCGTGACTCTGTGCTGATGAGTGACTTCCCCCGTTCCCTCCATTTCCACCGTGTTGTCCATCACCTCCGGAACCACCGTGATTGCCATTATTGCCATTCGTTCCATTTTGGTTACTGCTGTTGATCTCTTGGTGCACCAATTGAAATCGATGTTGTTTTTGATGCATTAACAGACAAGAGGATTGGAGCGTGGTTAACATTCGATTTTTATTTGATAAACAGTTAGTGGATAGATCAAATGTATTTGCCGCATGACCAGTAATCGAGATGCTGATTAATAAAAGAGAGCAGAAAGATAGGATTGATTGGTTATTCATAAGCGCCTCCAATTCCCCCTTTAGGCAAGGGGGAATTTATTGATTGGTATGATTTAATTAATGGCCATTCCCGCCATTCCCACCATTACCACCATTCCCGCCATTACCACCGCTGCCACCACTTCCTCCATGTCCACCGTTACCGCCATTCCCACCATTTCCACCATGATTTTGCCATAGTTCTGATGTGGCTAAAGGGGGAGGATCGAGTAAAGAGAGAAAGGTAGTTGCTGCCAAAGAAGAGATTGGAAATAATAAAGATATCATTAAAATTAATGTTTTATGCATATAAATTCCTTGTTTAAAGTGAATTAAATAAACTGCATAAAAAAGTCTAATTTATTATTTGTAGGATTCAATAGATTGACGATTTAATTGAATTATTAAATTTATTGGTTGTGACAGGTAAAATGATATTGGCGTTGAGTGGGGAAAATAAAAAGAAAAAAGTCATATTATTAGAGGGTGTATAATATGACTTTTATGAAAATTAATTAAGTGCGTTTAAATGCTTTTGTATTTCTCTTTGAATAGATGCAGATGAACTATTTTCATGTAATTGTAACATCACAATTGCTTTTTCATGTTCATTCATATCAGCAAATAAAGTGCCTGGTTTTACTTTATTCTTTTTATACCCTGATGACTTCTCAAGGTGTGACTGAATACTACTTTCTATTGTCGGGGCCGTATTGTTTTGTGTAAAACTTAGGGCGATAGCGGCTTTTTCATGGCTATCTAATTGAGAAAATGCAGAGCCTGAATGAATGTTTTCCTCAGGATTAATGCCCGCTTGACTTAAATGTTTTTTAATTGCTTGTTGGGTAGCTGGTGAGCTACTATTTTCAGTAAATGATAATGTAGTTGCTGTATTTTTATGAACATTTACATCTGAGTGCGCACTGGCGATATTCGTCGCCGAAACAATAAAACTTAATGCAATAATAACCTTTTTCATTACTTGTCCTTACTTGACTAAATATATTTCAATAAGGCTATAATAATATAAAGACACTGTCTTATAACTGACAGTTACATGACAATATTGTCATTTTATATTTTAACCCTATAGTCAAGTTTGGTTATCGGGTAAGAAAATAGTAAATCGTGTTGAGTATTCATCTGAAGCGACTGTGATTGTCCCTTTATGGGCGAATATAATTGACTTAACAATCGCAAGGCCAATACCGCTTCCTTCATTTTTTCGTTGACGTGATTTATCTACACGATAAAAGCGATCGAATAACTTTGGTAAGTGTTCCTCTGGAATTTTTTTACCAGGGTTGCTAACAATAATTTCGATACCATTTTTGACATTTGCTAGCTTTATACTGACCGCGTCACCTTTTGGCGTATAGCGAATTGCATTAGAAATTAAATTCGTTAGTGCCCTTCTTAGCATATCTTTATCGGCGAAAATGGGTTTTGCTTCCCCAACCATTTTTAGTTGAATGCCATTGTCTTCAGCCAAAAATTCAAAATAATCAAAAATAAGCGCAATTTCTGATTGAATATCGACCTGTTTTTTTTCAGGGATCAGCCGATTATCATCAGCCTGTGCCAAGAATAACATCTCTGAGATCATACGTGAAAGGCGCTTATATTCTTCTAAGTTTGAATAGAGAACTTCTTCAAGTTCTTCTTTTGTGCGGTTTTTATTTAAAGAGATCTGAGTTTCAGTCATGAGGTTCGTAATTGGCGTCCGCATCTCGTGAGCTATATCAGCAGAAAAATTAGTTTGTCGAGCAAACACATCCTCAATTTTGACTATCATCTGGTTAAATGACTCAGTGAGTTGTTTTAATTCTTTTGGTACGGATGATGGATCTAATCGGACACTTAAATTTTCTGAGGTAACATTTTTAATTTTGTCACTGACTTCCTTAAGGGGTTTTAGTCCTTTGATCACCAGAAAATAGACAATAAAGATAGTTACTACACATAGTAAAACGGCACTAATGATTAAGCTACTGATTAGTGAGCTGAGGTAGCTATGGTGAAAATTAAGAGAAAGCGCAGTGACTAATCGATACTGTTTTATATTATTAGGTTGCCCAACCTGAATAGTGTTTTCGGTAATACGATAATATTCGATGTATTGTTCGTGATTATCTTTTTCAGCACTGTAGTTTTTTAAACGCTCAATAATGTCTTTGCTTGTATTGGGAGAGACTAACGTATTGCCATAATTATCTGAAAGGTAAACGGCAATATCTTGATGTTCGTTTAAAATAGTTTTTATATGAGAAAATTGTTCATTTTGTTGTTCTGTATTTTCGCTTAATAAACTACGGATAGTTAAATTTATCTGACTTAAGGTGTATTCATCTTGTTGTTTAAAATGCAATACAACAGAATTGATCATGATCGAGCTAAACAATAATAAAGCCAGAGAGAGCGTTGCGCCGATCAAAATGACCAATCGAGTTGAAATGGCGATCGGCGTATTACATAATTTAATCATTTTCTGGGATCTCTAATAAATACCCCATTCCTCTAATGGTGTGGATCAGTTTAGGTTCATAGTTGTGATCAATCTTTGATCTTAGTCGTTTAATTGCCACATCAATGACATTGGTGTCACTGTCAAAATTCATGTCCCAAACTTTTGAAGCAATTAACGGGCGAGATAAAACTTCACCTTGGTGTAAAACAAAAAATTCAAGTAGTGAAAATTCTTTACTGGTTAAATTAATTTTATCGTTAGCACGGGTGACACGCCGTTTAATTAAATCGACATGAAGGTCTGCAATATGAAATTGCGTTTTTTGGATATTATTATTACCACGACGCAATAATGTACGAACCCGTGCAAGTAATTCAGAAAAATCAAAAGGCTTAACCAAATAATCATCAGCCCCCAACTCAAGCCCCTTCACTCGGTGCTCAACATTACCCAGTGCTGTTAACATTAATATTGGGGTATTTTTTCCAACCGTTCGTAAGTTTTTGGCAATTTCCCAACCATTAATATCTGGCAACATCACATCAAGAATAATTAAATCATACTCTTCCGTCGTCGCCATATGCAGTCCAGTGATCCCATTTTCTATTGCATCAACAACAAAGCCAGATTCAGTTAATCCTTTAGATAGATATTCTCTGGTCTTTCGTTCGTCTTCCACAATAAGTAATTTCACAGTCACCTCGACAACGTATTTACACCTATCCATTCTAAGCATTGAAATCAGTAAATGTAAAATGACAAATTTGTCATTTTCATGTCATGAATCTAACAGGCGGTTTTTTTTACTATAACGCCAAGTTAAATTACCAGAGGCATGGCTATACCATGTATTTTCCTAAAATATTTTTGATAGCAAATGCCCTAATTTTAAGTGGCTGCGTTTCATTAGCGCCTGACTATCAGCGCCCAAATTTAAATGTACCGAGTCAGCTAAGCAGTAATATCGGTACCTTAGTTGAACAATCGACATTTTCAGTGCCAAGTTGGCAGATGTTTATTCGAGACTCGCAAATGAAGGCGGTTATCCAGCGTGCGCTTGAAAAAAACAGTGATCTTTATTTAGCGGCATTGGATGTTGAGGAAGCTAGGGCTCGCTTTGGGCTGGCCAGTGCAGAAAAATACCCACAAATGAATACGTCATTGGGGGGCGAGTATAGCCAAGGGCTAAAACAGAGTTCTGCATTTGATAAAAAATACAGTGCAGGCATCGATATTAGCTATGAGCTGGACTTTTTTGGGCGAATTAAGAATTTAGCTGAGGCGGATAGAGCAAATTTTATTGCTTCAAAAGAGATGCTCCGCGCGACCCAAATTATCACGATTAAAACAGTTGCAGATGCTTATTTAGATGTAGTGTATAACCAACAATTATTATCAATTGCACAAGAGACGAAAGTCAGTTACCTGAATAGTCAATCGATAGTGGCGCAAAAAGTGGCAGCAGGCAAAGCAACACTAGCTGATTTAGAACAAGCACAAGGGCAAGTTCAGGCTATTGAAATTAATATCGAAAAAATTAACAGTGACATTGCCAGAAATGAAAATTTAGTTAACTTTTTAACTAATGATTATATTCAACAAATACAAAGCGCTTCAGGTCGTTTTGAGCCGGATTATCCGTTGATAACGACTCCTTTAACTTTGTCGTCTGATATTTTATTAAGTCGTCCTGATATTATGGCAGCAGAGCAAAAAATCATTTCTGAAAATGCCAATATTGGAGTAGCAAGGGCTGCATTTTTTCCTTCTATTTCTTTCAATACAGGTGTAGCTAACAATAACGATTCGTTGTCTGGTTTATTTGATTCCTCAAATGGTGTTTGGAATTTTATTCCAAAAATTACCTTGCCTATTTTCACAGGAGGAAAAAATAGCCGAAACCTAGAGTTAGCAAATATTCGTAAAAATAAAGCCATTGTGAATTATGAAAAAAGTATTCAAGTGGCCTTCCGTGAAGTGAAAGATGCGTTAGTGATTAAGTCTAGTTTGGAAAAACAATTAAGTGCTCAGGTGATATATGTCAATACATTGAAGAGCATCTTAGCACAGAAACAAACGAGTTACCGCTATGGTAGTACCAGCTACCTTGATGTTCTTGAAGCGCAAAGAAGTTTATTTACTGAACAGCAAAATTTACTGAATTTAAAAATTGAACAGCAGAAGAATGAAGTGACTTTATTCTCTGCTCTTGGTGGTGGACTAATTTAATTATGAGAACAAATATGAAAAAATTACATAGTATTGTTTTTGCCCTTTCTGTCGGAATATTTACTGCAACAGGTTATGCGAATGTGGATCATCATGCGGTTTTTTCTGAAAAGGTTGCAATACCAGTTATTAATACAGAAGGTAAATTAATTTCTATTGATAAAGAAAATAAGAAATTAACCATTAGTCACAAAGAAATTGAAAGCATTGGTTGGCCTCCAATGACGATGCGCTTCACCTATGAAGATGAAAATATAATTAAAGGCCTACAAGATAACGACGAATTAAAATTTTCCTTTGTACAAAAAGGTAATCTTTCAATATTGAAATCCGTCGAAAAAATAAACTAATTAGATAGAGAGATGTTATGTCATTAATTAACCTCACTAAATTGCTGTTGGTTATTATTATATCGAGCGTTATTTCAATCTTGTCTTATCGCTATTTTTTTGTTGAAGGAAATAATAGTCAACCGATTGAAAAACAAGAACGCACGGTATTGTATTGGTATGATCCGATGCACCCAAACACCAAGTTTGATCAAGCGGGTAAGTCGCCATTTATGGACATGGATCTTGTGCCTAAATATGCCGATGAAAACCAAGACTCGGTAGATAGTCAAGGGATCACCATTAACCCGACGCAAACCCAAAATCTAGGGTTAAAAACCGTTGAGGTTAAATGGGGACAGTTAAACTATGACCTAACATTTCCTGCCGAAATCGCTTTTAACGACCACCAATTTGCGATTGTACAAGCGAGGGAAAGTGGTTTTGTCGAAAAAGTATATCCATTTACGATTGGTGAGCGGATCCAAAAAGGTGTTCCTATTGCAGACTTGACGATCCCTGCTTGGGTGGAAGCGCAAAGTGAATATCTTGCACTAAAACAAATGGGGGCGAGTCAAACTGATCTTAATAGCGTGATCGAACGTTTACGATTAAATGGTATGCCTGAAGGGGCGATTTCCCAATTTATTAAAACAAGAAAAGTGCAAACGCGTTTTACTATTCAAGCGCCGATATCAGGGGTTATTACTGCATTAAATCTGCGTTTAGGAATGAATGTTTCTAAAGAAATGACTATTGCTCAAATACAGGGAACAAACCCGGTGTGGGTGAATGCATCTGTTTCTCAATCAGTGGCGGAATTGTTAACGAAGCAAGCGCAATTTTCTGTTTCTATTCCCGCTTATCCAACTCAGCAATTTACGGTAAAAAACTGGTTGATATTACCGAGCGCAGATCAAGCAAGTCGCACAATTAATATTCGTGTAGAAATTGCAGATAACGAAAATTTATTAAAGCCGGGTATGACCGCCTATTTAAACTTGCTGGCGAAAGGGCCAGAGAGTTTATTAATTCCATCTCAAGCTATTGTGGATTCAGGGAAAGAGCAACACGTTATTGTGGTGGGTGAACAAGGGGAGTTTATCCCTAAAAAAGTGAGTGTTATCAATGAATCCCAGCAAACAACGGCGATTTCACAAGGGTTACAAGTTGGCGAAAAGATTGTAACGCAAGGCATTTTCCTGATCGATTCAGAAGCGAATATCGCAGGGGCATTAGCCCGAATGGAAGCGCTTCCCACACAACCTGAGTCATCAAATCATTCATCACATAAATCTCAGGAGTAGACCATGTTGGAATGGGTTATAAGACGCTCGGTTGCGAATCGCTTTTTAGTCTTAATGGGCGTGCTATTTTTAGTCATTGCTGGAATGTGGAGCATCCGCAACACGCCTGTTGATGCACTGCCTGACTTATCTGATGTACAAGTGATCATCAAAACCACCTATCCAGGACAAGCTCCTCAACTGGTTGAAAACCAAGTTACTTATCCGATAACGACGACGATGTTATCTGTACCAGGTGCGAAAACGGTTCGCGGCTTTTCGGCCTTTGGTGACTCTTATGTTTATGTCATTTTTGAAGACAATACGGATTTATATTGGGCACGTTCGCGGGTTTTAGAGTATTTAAACCAAGTTCAGACAAAACTTCCGAAAGGTGCGGTTGCTTCTATTGGTCCTGATGCAACGGGTGTCGGTTGGGTGTTTGAATATGCACTGGTTGATAAAAGTGGTAAACATAATTTAGCTGAATTGCGTTCGTTGCAAGATTGGTTTTTGAAATATGAGCTAAAGACGCTGCCAAACGTTTCTGAGGTTGCAACTGTTGGCGGTGTGGTGAAGTCTTATCAAATCGTCGTTGATCCGCTTAAGTTAACGCAGTTTTCAGTGACGTTACCAGAAATAAGACAAGCGGTTGAAATGGCTAACCAAGAGGCGGGTGGGTCTTCCATCGAAATTGCCGAAGCGGAGTTTATGGTTAGAGCTAATGGTTACCTTCAATCGATAGATGACTTTAATAAAATTTACTTGAAAACCGTAGAGAATGACGTCCCGATTTACTTGAAAGATGTGGCTCGTATTCAAGAAGGCCCTGAAATGCGTCGCGGTGTTGCTGAGCTTAATGGGGAGGGGGAAGTTGTCGGTGGGATCATCTTATTACGCTCAGGGGAAAATGCGCGAAATGTTATTCATGATGTCAAACAAAAGCTTGAGGATTTAAGTGCTAGTTTGCCTGAAGGCATTGAAATCATTACAACCTATGATAGAAGCATACTGATTGATAACGCAATTGATAATCTCAGTTATAAACTGTTAGAAGAATTTATTGTTGTTGCCTTAGTTTGTGCTGTTTTTTTATGGCATTTCCGTTCTGCTTTAGTTGCGATTATCTCTTTACCACTCGGGTTATTTATTGCGTTTATTGTTATGCATTACCAAGGAATAAATGCAAACATTATGTCTCTTGGGGGGATAGCTATTGCCATTGGGGCAATGGTTGATGCGGCGATCGTGATGATTGAAAATGCCCATAAAAAATTAGAAAAATGGCAGCATCAACATGAAGGCCAAGTTCTCGATAATACACAACGTTGGAAATTAATTACGGATTCGGCGGTTGAGGTTGGGCCTGCACTATTTATTAGCTTACTTATTATTACGCTTTCCTTTATTCCTATTTTTACTTTGGAAGGTCAAGAAGGGCGTTTATTTGGGCCTTTGGCATTTACAAAAACCTATGCCATGGCGGGAGCCGCTGCATTAGCGTTAATTGTGATCCCTATTTTAATGGGATACTGGATCCGCGGTAATATCCCAAATGAAAATAAAAACCCGTTGAATCGCTGGTTAATCGCATTATATAGCCCAATCTTATTAAAGGTTTTAGCGTGGCCAAAAACGACGTTACTGATTAGCGTTCTATCATTGTTTACCGTGATATGGCCATTAAAGAATTTAGGTGGTGAATTTCTCCCATCGATTAATGAAGGTGATTTGCTGTATATGCCGTCAACATTGCCAGGGGTCTCCCCTGCTCAAGCCGCATTTTTACTGCAAAATACCGATAAATTAATTAAAACTATTCCTGAAGTGGAGACCGTTTTTGGTAAAGCAGGGAAAGCGGAAACAGCAACGGATTCTGCACCGATGGAAATGATCGAAACCGCCATTCGTTTAAAACCACAGTCTGAGTGGCGAGAAGGGATGACGCTGGAGAAAATCATCAATGAGTTAGATGAAACTGTACGTTTACCGGGGGTGGCTAATTTATGGGTTCCGCCTATTCGTAATCGAATTGATATGCTTTCCACGGGAGTCAAAAGCCCGATAGGGATTAAGGTATCAGGGAAAAACCTCGAAGAAATCGATGCAGTTGCACAAGAAATTGAAAAAGTGACCAAAACCGTGCCGGGTGTTGTGTCAGTATTGGCTGAACGTCTAGTCGGAGGACGGTATATTGATGTAAAAATTGACAGAGAAAAAGCGGCCCGTTTTGGTATGAGCATCAGTGATGTACAAGTTTATATCTCAATGGCGACTGGTGGAGAGATGATTGGTGAAACTGTTGAAGGAATAGAACGTTATCCAATTAATTTAAGATACCCTCAGGATTATCGAAATAGTGCCTCAGCGTTAAAATCATTGCCGATTTTAACACCGAGTAAGCAACAAATTGTTCTCAGTGATGTGGCTGATGTGGTAGTGCAGATGGGGCCTCCCATGTTGAAAACCGAGAATGCGCGACCAACCAGTTGGATTTATATTGATGCGCGGGACAGAGATATGGTCTCAGTCATTAATGATATTGATACGGCAATAAAAAATAATATCCAAATGAAAGCGGGGATCAGTTATTCCTTCACAGGACAATTTGAATCACTTGAAAGAGCCAACCAGAAACTAATGTTAATGGTGCCAGCAACCATCATGATTATTTTTGTCTTGCTCTATTTAGCCTTTAGGCGATTTAGTGAAGCATTGCTGATTTTATTAAGCTTACCTTTTGCGTTAGTGGGGGCAATTTGGCTCCTGTATTGGATGGACTTTAATTTATCTGTCGCAACAGGGACTGGCTTTGTTGCATTAGCGGGGGTTGCTGCTGAATTTGGTGTGGTGATGTTGATTTATTTAAGACATGCCATTGAAGATAGAGAAAAACAGCAAGGAATAAACACATTATCGAATCAGGATTTAGATAGTGCGTTATATGAAGGGGCGGTATTGCGCGTTCGGCCAAAAGCCATGACCGTGGCTGTTATTCTCGCGGGGTTATTACCTATTTTATTAAGCACAGGCGTGGGGTCTGAGGTAATGAGCAGGATCGCGGCTCCAATGATTGGAGGGATGATCACAGCACCATTATTATCGTTATTTATCATTCCTGCTGCATATAAATTGATTTGCCAAATGCGCTCTAAAAAATAGGCGCTTTACAGATAGTTGCCATTATTCTTGATAAGGTGAGTCGTAATGAAAAAGATGATTTTAGGTGGAATGTTATTACTGTCATTTTCTGCGGTTTCTCAAGCACAGAGCGTGCAACTGTATAAGGATGCTAACTGCGGTTGCTGCCAGTTATGGGGAGAGGGGATTAAAAAAGCAGGATATGACGTTGTGGTCAATGAAATCAGTTATGATGAATTGAATCAACTAAACGATGAGCTGAATGTGCCATACAACTTACGTAGCTGCCATATTGCTAAATACAAAGGTAAAGTGATTGTTGGACACGTCCCTGTAAGCAGCCTAGATACGATTGATGCGTTACCTACAGAGGTGGTTGGCATTTCAGTACCAGGTATGCCAATAGGCAGTTTAGGTATGGAACAGCCTGATGGTAGAACACAGCCGTATTCAGTGGTCCAATTTAAAGCGAATGGTGAATACCGTTAATTAAGGTAAATTTATTAAGTTGCAGGGGGACCTGCAACTTATATAAATATCATTCGTTTTCTAGTATCAGTTCAATGGCTTTCAGTTCATCTTGGTTAAAGTCGCGGTTTTTTAACATCCCCATCGCATCATCAATTTGGCTAATTCGGCTGGCTCCAATCAATACAGAGGTGATCCTATCATGGCGCAATAACCAAGCTAATGCCATTTGACTCAGTTTTTGACCGCGTTTAGCGGCAATTTCATTCAACTGTTTTACTTTTGCTAACACAGAAGAGGTGAGTCGCTCAGGAGGTAACGATGGATTACCTGCTGCCCGTGAGTCCGCAGGAATACCGTTTAAATAGCGATCCGTTAAGATCCCGCCAGCAAGGGGGGAGTAAGCGATCGACCCGACGCCTTCTTCTTCAAGCACATCAAGTAATCCTTCTTCAGGTGTACGTTCAAACATGGAGTACTTGGGTTGGTGGATAAGGCAAGGCGTCCCTAATTCAGTCAGAATACCAATAGCTTCTTTCGCTAAATCTGTAGGGTAGTTTGAAATTCCAACGTATAGCGCTTTTCCTTGGCGAACGATTAAATCAAGAGCCCCCATGGTTTCTTCTAATGGTGTATCGGGATCTGGACGATGGTGGTAAAAAATATCCACATAATCAAGTCCCATCCGTTTTAAACTCTGATTGAGACTGGCGACCAAATATTTTTTACTTCCCCAATCTCCATATGGGCCATCCCACATGGTAAAGCCAGCTTTTGATGAAATGATCATTTCATCACGATAAGGCAGAAAATCCCGTTGTAAGATTTGGCCAAATTTCGTTTCAGCAGCCCCCGGCGGAGGGCCGTAGTTATTGGCAAGATCAAAATGTGTAATACCAAGATCAAAAGCATGGCGCAGCATGGCTTGGCAGCTATCAAATGATTTGTTATCGCCAAAATTATGCCATAATCCTAATGAAATCAGAGGCAAACGTAATCCGCTATGACCACATAAACGGTATTCCATTTCAGTATAGCGCTTTGATGATGCAGTATAAGGCATATTTTACCTCCAGATAGTGAGCAAAATCCCGTCCAATACTGTCATAAATCTTAAGTATGAGCTGAGGAATCCATGCTAATTTGATTTAGTATGGTCGTTTTATAGTGAAATTGTGATGAAGTATGGATAATTTTGTGATGTGTTGAAAGGGACGGGTATTCAACGTAAGTTAATCCCCGTCATGAGTCGATTAAATATTTTCTGGGCGAGTAAAAATCAATTCATTCCCCTTAGATTGGCTTTCATCAAATTGATAGCCTTCTAAATTAAAGTCCGATAATTGCTCTGTTTTTGTCAGTTTATTTTGAATAATAAACCGGCTCATTAAACCACGTGCTTTTTTTGCATAAAAACTGATAACCTTGTATTTGCCATTTTTTTCATCAAGGAAAACGGGTTTAATAATCTGACCATCGAGTTTTTTGGTATTGACGGATTTAAAATATTCATCAGAAGCAAGGTTGACTAAAACTGGGTCTTTCTGCTGTGCAAGTGCTTGATTTAATTGTTTGGTAATAATGTCGCCCCAAAATTCATATAAGTTTTTGCCTCGCGTATTTTTGAGGGCAATCCCCATCTCAAGCCGATAAGGTTGCATTAAATCTAAAGGACGTAACACCCCATAAAGGCCAGATAAAATACGTAAATGAGACTGGGCGAACTCAAAATCTTCCGCGCTAAATGTCTCCGCTTGCATCCCCGTATAAACATCACCTTTGAAGGCTAAAATGGCTTGGCGTGCATTATCAGGGGTAAAGTCAGCGTGCCATTCTGCAAAGCGAGCGGCATTCAATCCTGCCAGTTTGTCACTGATTTTCATTAAACTTGCAATTTCCGCTGGGGTTAACTTACGGCACTCTTTTATCAGTTTTTGCGATTCCGCTAATAATTCAGGTTGCGAGAATTGCGCGGTTGCAAGTGGGCTTTCGTAGTCTAACGTTTTTGCAGGTGAAATAGTAATAAGCATGACTTGACCCTTTATAAAAAATAATAACGCTTACTTTAGCAAAAATTCATCCTAAATAGCTAATTGATACAATAAGCCAAACCGATATTGTTCTTTGCTATTGTTGGCTAACAAGATATTTCGCTAAATGGATTCAGCTTAATATCTGACAGCGAAACCGATTGCCAATCAGATAGTTGCTTTTAACCAGATTTCCTTACTTGCAGCAATATGGATGCATGATATTATCTGTAGACGGTGCGGCGATAGCCACAATTCCTTTATAATACGCAAAGTAATTCAAGTTGCAGCTAACTACCCTACAACTTGAAGTATGACGGGTATAACAACGAGATTAAAGAGATGACCGATAAACTAACCTCCTTACGTAGTCTGACAACCGTTGTTGCTGATACTGGCGACATCGAAGCAATGAAGCTTTACAAACCACAAGATGCGACCACTAACCCGTCGCTGATCTTAAATGCTGCACAAATTCCTGAGTACCGTAAATTAATTGATGATGCGGTCGAGTGGGCACGTAAGCAAAGCAGCAATCGCGAGCAACAAATTATTGATGCTTGTGACAAACTGGCAGTCAATATCGGTCTGGAAATTCTGAAATTAGTTCCGGGTCGTATTTCTACCGAAGTTGATGCGCGTCTTTCTTATGATGAAGAAGCGTGTATTGCTAAGGCTCGTCATTTAATCAAAATGTATAATGATGCGGGGATCAGCAATGACCGTATCCTGATTAAATTAGCATCAACTTGGCAGGGGATCCGTGCGGCAGAAAGACTGGAAAAAGAAGGCATCAACTGTAATCTAACGCTATTATTCTCTTTTGCTCAAGCGCGTGCTTGTGCGGAAGCCGGGGTTTACCTGATCTCTCCTTTCGTCGGTCGTATCCTTGACTGGTATAAAGCAAATACAGACAAAAAAGAATTTGCACCACAAGAAGATCCTGGCGTGATTTCTGTAACTGAAATCTACAACTACTATAAAGCGCACGGCTACAAAACCGTGGTGATGGGGGCAAGCTTCCGTAACGTGGGCGAAATCATTGAATTAGCCGGCTGTGACCGCTTAACCATCTCCCCAGGCCTACTGAAAGAACTGTCTGAGTCTGAAGGTACTTTAGTCCGCAAGCTGACTGATGCAGGCAAGACAAAAGAACCGGGTGCGAAAATGACTGAAGCTGAATTCTACTGGCAGCACAACCAAGACCCAATGGCGGTCGATAAGCTGTCTGATGGTATCCGTAAGTTTGCGGTAGACCAAGAAAAACTGGAAAAAATGATTGCAGATTTACTGTAATTTTCCGCCCTTTGCTCGAACCCAGCTATAGGCTGGGTTTTTTTATGGCTATTTTTCATTGAGTTACTTCTCAATTTAAATATAAAAAAAACCACAACGCTGCATGAAAATACGCATCATGATATGATACTGCCCCTGTTTAAGGGCAAGTAGACAGTTTCTGATAAGTCAAGTTTTGAGGTTTGTATGAATGAATTGCGCATAGGTCTGGTTTCCGTTTCTGATCGTGCTTCGAGTGGTATCTATGAAGATAAAGGCATTCCTGCACTAGAAGCGTGGTTAGCAAAAACGTTAACAACGCCTTTTCGCATCGAAACGCGGTTGATCCCCGATGAGCAAATTATGATAGAACAAACCTTATGTGAGCTGGTGGATGAATTCGCATGTCATTTAGTGCTTACTACAGGTGGCACGGGGCCGGCTCGTCGTGATGTTACGCCAGATGCAACATTAGCCATCGCCGATCGCGAAATGCCAGGGTTTGGTGAACAGATGCGCCAAATTAGCCTGAAATTTGTGCCAACAGCTATCTTATCGCGCCAAGTGGGGGTGATCCGTAATCAAGCCTTAATCTTGAACTTACCGGGGCAGCCAAAAGCCATTGCGGAAACATTAGAAGGGCTAAAAGATAAAGAAGGGAATGTGGTGGTTTCTGGAATTTTTGCCAGTGTCCCTTATTGCATTCAGTTATTGGATGGTCCTTATGTTGAAACAGACCCCGCGGTAGTGAAGGCTTTTCGGCCTAAATCAGCGATCCGCACTACAGACTAATAAAACTGAAATTTGGCTACAATACAATCTGAAGAGATGGTTCCATTGTAGCCAAATAGCTTTTTACTTATTGATGTGTTGATTGTCTGTAGACATTTAGAAAGTGTACTTTCTATTTCTTGCCTTGTTTTCTTATTGATATCAAAAATTTTGGCAATTTCTGAAAATAAACCCCTGCTGGGTTTTGGGCTAGTATACTGACGTGTACATTTAAACCCGTTGAAAAAGTTCGTATGACATCTAATTTTTGTCTGGGTTTAAAAACCATTTTTGAGCAGCTCACTAATGGTTTTAGGTGTCGATTGCTTTTTGTTTTCTTGGTCGAGAACAAGAGAGTATAGGCGGCCTAGTTCATCAAGGCATTGCCATAGCAGTAATAACTGTCGAAAGGATATTTTGCCTTGTAATTCGAATTTTTTATTGTCGAAGCAGGGACTGTACTTTTTTCTGCAAGCTCCTCTCTTGAGAGTTTTGCCAACTCTCTTTTTTATGTAAGTGTGCTGCAAATGCTTGGCTGACATCAGTATCCGTCAATAATATTAGTCTCATAACGCTTCCTAAATGGATACGTTTATGTCTAGTTATACTAAAAAATTGATTTTTTTGGACACTATAGTGTCTATTTTCATTTAGTCAGGTGAACTGATACTCACCTGACTAAGTAGCACTATCAAGAATTAACCACGTTGCCCTATCGGCAGAACTGTTCTTCCGTATTGCTCATTTAATACTTCTGCGACGGCTAAATAAAACGCGCTAGCACCACAGATTATTCCTTCGAAACCCGCAAATTTAAGTAATGCGGCATTGCCCGCTAAGTTACCGATAGCTAGCAAGGCAAATAAGAGGGTTAAGCTACCGAAAACAAATTGCAGTACCAAGTTAGCCTTAAATGTGCCAAGGAACATAAAGAAGGTAAAAATGCCCCAAATAGCCAGAAATACACCTAAAAACTCAGGGGAAGTTGCCTCGGCTAACCCCATGGAAGGTAAAAATAACAAGCCCACTAATGCAATCCAAAACATCCCATAAGAGGTAAATGCGGTTGCGCCAAATGTATTGCCTTTCTTATACTCAATTAGCCCTGCGATAAATTGGGCAATCCCACCATAAAAAATACCCATGCTTAAAATAACAGATGAAAGCGGAAAAAATCCTGCGTTATGAATATTCAGCAGGATAGTTGTCATACCAAAGCCGAGTAAACCAAGTGGGCCTGGATTTGCAAGAGCGCTAGACTGCATATAACCTCTGGTAAAATATATAAAATTCAAATAGATAAAATGAAATAAATACCACCAAAATGACAGCGGCGGCGAATCATACGCAGTTTTAGTTGTCTAAACAATGATCACAAGACAGGTTTTTTTGCAATAAATGCAAATTTTTTTTAATTCCCCCCTTGATGAATGGATTTACGACCCCATCTTTAAAGCATCAACCGATATCTCTGTGAATTATTGCGTTTTGAAAAATAATTTAGGCTCAGGGTTAAAAACGCCCTTGAAAAAGAAATATTGAGCCACATATAGATTGATATCGAAATCATTGTGAAAAGAATTCCTTTGGAGGCGTTTTAGATGGGTAAAATTATTGGTATCGACTTGGGTACAACTAACTCATGCGTTGCAATTATGGATGGTACTACTGCTCGTGTTCTGGAGAACAGTGAGGGTGATAGAACGACTCCTTCCATCATTGCGTACACTCAAGATGGTGAAATTTTAGTTGGTCAGCCAGCAAAACGTCAGGCTGTCACCAACCCAGAAAATACATTATTTGCAATCAAACGTTTGATTGGTCGTCGTTTCCAAGACGAAGAAGTTCAGCGCGACGTTTCTATCATGCCATACAAAATTATTGCGGCAGATAACGGCGATGCTTGGTTAGATGTGAAAGGCCAAAAAATGGCTCCACCACAAGTTTCAGCTGAAGTTCTGAAAAAAATGAAGAAAACAGCGGAAGATTACTTGGGTGAACCTGTAACAGAAGCAGTAATTACCGTTCCTGCATACTTCAACGATGCTCAGCGTCAAGCGACTAAAGATGCGGGTCGTATCGCTGGTTTAGATGTAAAACGTATCATCAACGAACCAACAGCGGCGGCATTGGCCTACGGTTTAGATAGAGAAGTTGGTAACCGTACAATCGCTGTTTACGACTTAGGTGGTGGTACATTCGACTTATCAATCATCGAAATCGATGAAGTTGATGGTGAAAAAACCTATGAAGTTCTGGCAACCAATGGTGATACTCACTTAGGTGGTGAAGACTTCGATACACGTTTAATCAACTATTTAGTTGAAGAATTTAAGAAAGAACAAGGTGTTGACCTGCGTAACGATCCGTTAGCAATGCAACGTCTGAAAGAATCTGCGGAAAAAGCGAAAATCGAGCTCTCTTCTGCACAACAAACGGATGTGAACCTGCCATACATCACCGCTGATGCGACAGGGCCAAAACATATGAACATCAAAGTGACTCGTGCAAAATTAGAGTCACTGGTAGAAGACTTAGTTAAGCGTTCAATGGAGCCTGTGAAAGTTGCTCTGCAAGACGCAGGTTTAAGCGTGAGTGAAATCAACGACGTTATTTTAGTCGGTGGTCAAACGCGTATGCCAATGGTTCAAAAAGTGGTTGCTGACTTCTTTGGTAAAGAGCCACGTAAAGATGTTAACCCTGATGAAGCCGTTGCAATGGGTGCTGCTGTACAAGGTGGTGTTTTAGCGGGTGATGTTAAAGACGTTCTGTTACTTGACGTAACACCACTGTCTTTAGGTATCGAAACTATGGGTGGTGTGATGACTTCGTTAATTTCGAAGAACACAACCATTCCAACAAAACACAGCCAAGTGTTCTCAACTGCAGAAGATAACCAAGCAGCCGTGACTATCCATGTTCTGCAAGGTGAACGTAAACGTGCGAGTGATAACAAATCACTGGGTCAGTTTAACTTAGATGGTATTCAACCAGCACCACGCGGTATGCCACAAATTGAAGTGACTTTCGACATCGATGCGGATGGTATTTTGCATGTATCGGCGAAAGACAAAAACAGTGGTCGTGAGCAAAATATCACCATTAAGGCTTCTTCAGGTCTGAACGATGAGGAAATCGAAAAAATGGTACGTGACGCGGAAGCGAATGCGGAAGCTGACCGTAAGTTTGAAGAGTTAGTGCAGGTTCGTAACCAAGCTGACCAATTGATCCACGGTACACGTAAACAAATCGAAGAAGCGGGTGATAAATTACCTGCTGACGATAAAGCGAATATCGAAAAAGCAACATCTGAGTTAGAAGCTGCTGCGAAAGGTGAAGATAAAGCCGATATCGAAGCGAAAATCCAAGCTTTAGTCACTGCATCTGCAAAACTTCTGGAAATCGCACAGCAACAAGCTCAAGCTCAAGCGGGCGGTGCAACTGACGCTGAAGCGAAGAAAGATGATGATGTTGTTGATGCTGAGTTTGAAGAAGTTAACGACAAAGACAAAAAATAATGCCCTTAGCGGGCGCAGTAGCTGTAGCTAAAATGGTTAATAGTTACTGATACCGGATACGGGCGTTGAGGGAACTCTGCGCCCGTTCCGCATGTTAAGGGTAAATTGAATGGCAAAAAGAGACTTTTATCAGGTTTTAGAACTTGAAAAGAATGCTTCAGAAAAAGACATTAAAAGAGCGTATAAGCGCTTAGCAATGAAATACCATCCTGACCGTAATCAGGGTAATAAAGACGAATCTGAAGAAAAATTTAAAGAAATTAAAGAAGCTTACGAAGTGCTTTCCGATGAGCAAAAACGTGCCGCTTATGACCAATACGGTCATGCCGCATTTGAACAAGGCGGAATGGGCGGCGGTGGCGGCTTTGGTGCTGGTGCGGACTTTAGCGATATCTTTGGTGACGTCTTCGGTGATATTTTCGGAGGCGGTCGCAGACAGCAACGCCCAAGCCGTGGCTCTGATCTGCAGTATAACATGGAACTGACTCTTGAAGAGGCTGTCCGTGGAGTGACCAAAGAAATTCGTATTCCAACGCTAGAAACCTGTGATGTATGCCATGGTAATGGTGCGAAACCGGGAACCAGTGCAGACACCTGTCCTACCTGTCATGGTATGGGGCAAGTTCATATGCGCCAAGGCTTTTTCTCAGTGCAGCAACCTTGTCCAACTTGTCACGGACGTGGAAAAGTTATCAAAGATCCATGCAATAAATGTCATGGTCATGGTCGTGTTGAAAGATATAAAACATTGTCAGTTAAAATCCCTGCGGGTGTTGATACTGGCGATCGTGTTCGCTTATCCGGTGAAGGTGAAGCTGGCGAAAAAGGAGCTCCAGCGGGAGATTTATTCGTTCAGGTTCGTGTATTACCTCATCATATTTTTGAACGTGATGGTAATAACCTGCATTGTGAAGTGCCAATCAATTTTGCGGATGCGGCATTAGGTGGTGAAATAGAAGTGCCAACACTTGATGGTCGTGTGAAGTTAAAAATTCCTGCTGAGACACAAACCGGTAAAATTTTCCGTATGAAAGGAAAAGGCGTGAAATCGGTGCGCGGTGGTCTGCAAGGTGATTTGATGTGCCACATTGTTGTTGAAACTCCAGTGAAACTGAATGAGAAACAAAAAGCATTACTCAAAGAGTTTGGTGAATCTTTAGGTGGCAAAGGTGGGGAGAAAAATAGCCCTCGCTCGAAAAGTTTCTTAGATGGCGTTAAAAAATTCTTTGATGATTTAACCAATAAATAATCGGTTAATCATTGGCTAAATTAGAATGGCTGGTCTGTGATACGCAGAACCAGCCATTTTTATGTTATTTAACCACTTCTCCGCTTGCGATAACCGTTTCGCGTACTTTATTTGCAAAATCCTGAGCTTCTTTGATAATGACTTTTTCATCAGCAGTGAGTAACTTACGGTCTTTCATTAAAACTTTACCATCAACAATGGTATGACGAACGTTGGCACCATTCGCCCCATAGACGAGTGCGGCATATGGGCTATACATAGGCACCATATTTGGTGATTTAGTATCAATAACAATAATATCAGCAAGCTTACCCGCTTCAAGTGAACCTAATTTTTCTTCCATATGCAGAACTTTAGCGGATCCTTTGGTGGCTAATTCGACCACGGTTAGTGGTGGCATCGCCGCTCGGTCTTTGTTTTCCAGTTTATGAATTTTGCCAACTAAATTCAGCTCATTTAATGTTGTTAGCGTATTGCTCGACATCGGTCCATCTGTTCCTAACCCCACGCGAATACCTTTTTCTAACATGGTGATGACAGGGGCAACGCCTTTAGCTGATTTAGTATTCGCACTAATATTATGTGCAACACCGACATCGTATTGTTTCAGTAAATCTAGATCTTGTTCATTTACCATAATCGCATGGGCAGCAATAACTTTATTATTCAGCGCACCGATATCGGCCATGTATTGAACGGGGCTTTTTCCACCAGTACGTTTAGCGATCTCTTCTTGCTCACGATCGGTTTCCGCTAAGTGGATCATCACTGGAACATTTAACGCTTGAGATAATTTCGAAATTTGCTGTAAATGCTCAGTTGAGTTGGTATATGGGGCATGAGGTGCAAAAGCAGGGGTTATGCGAGGATGATCTTTATATTGATTAATAAAGTTTACTGCATATTGAATGCCTTCATCCGCATTTTGTGCATCAGCAACAGGAAATTGGATCACGGATTCACCCAAAACAGCCCTTAGACCAACCTTATCCACTGTTTTTGCCACTTCGTCTTCAAAGTAGTACATATCGACGTAAGTTGTGACGCCACCTTTAATCATCTCAATATTAGCAAGGTTTGCTCCGACACGAACCATTTCACGGCTTACCATTTTACTTTCCAAAGGAAAAATATAGCGATGTAAACGGTCAGGAACATCATCCGCGAGTGAACGAAAAACGGTCATAGAAGCATGCGTGTGGGTATTAATCAGACCTGGCATAACAATGTCACCATCGACATTTAACACATTCGGTGCTTGATATTCTTTAACGAGCTCAGGGCCCCCGACGGCGATAATTTTATTTTCTTTAATGACGATTGTGCCATTTTCGATAATATGATTTTTAGCATCCATCGTTAAAACAGTACCATCAACGATCATAATATCCGCTGGTGTGGTAGAAAAACTTGCAAAAGAAGCTGTTATTGTTGCAAGTGCTAATAAAGACTTTGTAAAAGACATTATTACCTCATATCTAAATGAAAAATCAGGTTTTACTTTTTATAAAAGATGAAAGCTAATATCGTGACGAGTCCATTTTTTTACCCATATTTCTGTGGATACACCATCATGTGCTTGCACTGAAACTCCATGTAAAATAAGGGAGTCATATTGACTAAATTGCGCCGTAACAACAGGTTCAGTGAGCCGCTTTTCTATTTCACTTTGCTTGAAACGTACCACAATATCATTATCAGATTAAATTTGTTGTCGAGTCATCTATTCAAACGGTTAATGAATATATTAGCGGAAGAAGCAACCATGTACCTCATGGCATCTGTCTGTTCTTGGCCTATCGCATTTTGTGTTTTTTCTTCTTGTAATAGCAAAATGCAAGGGATTAACATTTATTTTCAGTCCATTAGCGTAGGTTAACTACTGAGTTTGGCAAGTAAAACACCCGATAAAATAACGATACAGGCAAGAACTCGCATTAGGCTGAATTTCTCTTTTAAAAAGACAATCGAAAGGAACATTGCAAATAGCACACTGGTTTCCCTGATTGCTGCCACCATCACAATAGGTGCTTGGCTCATTGCCCAAATAGCAATGCCATAGCTTACCAGTTGCATTAGTCCACCTAACAAACCAGAGCGCCAATATTGTTGTATGCCTATGATGAGTGTTCTGCGATATTTGATAATACCGGGAATGGTTAAAACGATACCATTTAATAAAAAGAGCCAAAGTGTATATACCACAGGATCTTCATTGGCTCGTGCACCGTGACCATCTGAAAGCGTATAGCAGGCAGTAAAAAAGGCAGTACATAAAGCAAAAGTTAATGCTTTTCCTTTGATATTTAATGTGAATTTTCGCCCTGCAAAGGCAATTAATATAACACCACTAATGATAAACAATATGCCAATAAAGCCCATCAATGAAATAAATTCGTTGAATAATAAGGCACCAAGTAATGCCGTAATTAAGGGGGCAGACCCCCGTGAAATAGGGTAAATCTGGCTCAAATCACCGTATATATAGGCTTGGCTTAAAAAGTAGGTATAGCCAATGTGAAACAAGACGGATAATGCCAACCAGTGCACGGCTTCAGGTGAAGGCAACCCCAACCAAAGTATTGCCGGGATCGCTAATATGCCTGAAAAAAACGAAATCATGACGAGCCCAAAAAAGCGATCATTACCAAATTTAACTAAGGCGTTCCAGCTGGCATGGCAAAACGCAGCAAAAAGGACGGCTAATAATACGTAACTTGTCATAAATAAAGAATAAAGGTTAGTTTTTTGTTTGAAAAATAAAGCAAATAGTTTTTGCGAAGCGCCTTACAAAACGCTTGTAACCAGTCTCCCACATTAAAAATTGTTGCGAAACCCCTCGAAGATAAAAAAGAGATGATTGATAGGTGATTGCATGTGGATTACCGAAAAAGTAGATTACAAAAAACGTGAAAAATTGAACTTATAAAGTCACTTTTTTAAAAAATTTATTATTTGTTTTTATAAAAATTGTCTATAGTGAAATTAACGTTTTATTATCATTTTGAGTGATCTCTAACCTAAACTGATCGTTAATTCCGAGTGTTAATGGATAAATAAACGATTTTTTACGAATTAATAATTAGCATAATATTAACATTCAAAAAATATTGAGGTTAAATGAAATGACAGCAATTATTCGTAAATTTTTAAGGTTAGAAGCAGCAGGGGGCTTACTCCTGATTATTGCTGCCATAGTTGCTTTGATTATGGCTAATACGCCATTACAAGGGATTTATCAGCAATTTTTGAATATTCCAGTATCGATTAAAATTTCTGAGTTTGGGTTAGATAAGCCATTAATTTTATGGATTAATGATTTTCTAATGGCTATATTTTTCTTAGTCGTGGGCTTGGAGGTTAAGCGTGAATTATTGGAAGGATCCCTAGCTGGTCGTGATAAAGCGATATTTCCAGCAATTGCAGCATTAGGTGGGATGATTGCACCTGCCTTACTTTATCTGCTTTTTAATGGTGGAAATGAAATTACTCAACAGGGTTGGGCTATCCCTGCGGCAACAGATATTGCATTTGCATTAGGGGTAATGGCGCTATTAGGTAAGCGTGTACCTACGGAATTAAAAGTGTTTTTGTTAGCGCTCGCCATTATTGATGACCTTGGCGTTATCGTGATTATTGCCTTTTTCTATACAAGTTCTGTTTCACTGGTTGCGCTCAGTTTAGCCGCACTCTGTATTGCCATATTGGCAGCGATGAATTGGCGTCAAGTTGAGAATACCGCAGCCTACCTAGTGATAGGGCTTGTGTTGTGGGTATGTATATTAAAGTCCGGTGTTCATGCAACGTTGGCAGGGGTTATTGTGGGGTTCTTAATTCCCTTACGAGGGACAAACCAAACCAAACCTTCAGAAGAACTTGAGCACGTTTTACACCCGTGGGTTGTCTATTTAATTTTGCCCATTTTTGCATTTGCTAATTCAGGTGTGCAATTGCAAGGTGTGACTCTTGATGGTTTATTGAGCCCACTACCGCTTGGCGTGGCCGTTGGGCTGATATTTGGTAAGCCAATTGGTATTTTCTTATTCAGTTGGGTTTCGGTAAAACTTGGTTTTGCAAAATTACCTGAGTCGATTAATTTGAAGCAAGTTTTTGCCGTTTCAGTGCTATGTGGGATCGGTTTTACTATGTCTATTTTTATAACCGGCCTCGCATTTGATGGAATGGATGAGGTATATAGTACTTACTCACGTTTAGGTATTTTGATTGGTTCGACAGTTGCGGCACTAATGGGCTATTTTATGTTAAGGGCGGTCTTACCGAAACAAAAACAATTAGCGTGAACGAGAGTTATAAAGTAATTTAATTAATTATTAGTAAGAATTTCCGAACTAATATTCTATGATATATCGTGGTGTATCTTATTGAAGATACACTGCGGTACATATAATAAAAGCGCCTGAGTCATGGGGTACAGGTAGATATGTATGGTGAATAACGCCAAAGGTTGTTATTGACGGTACAAAAGGAATCGATATGCGGGTTTCACATTTAAATTTTAACCATCTTTACTACTTTTGGCATGTATGTAAAGAAGGCTCCGTCGTTGGAGCAGCAGAAGCACTTTACTTGACCCCTCAGACTATTACGGGGCAGATAAAGGCGCTAGAAGAGCGCTTAGGTGGTAAATTATTTAAGCGGCAAGGGCGCGGTTTAGTGCCTTCTGAGCTTGGGCAATTAATTTTTCGCTATGCAGACAAAATGTTTATGCTTAGTCAGGAAATGCTGGATATTGTCAACTACAGCAGAGAATCTAATTTATTATTTGATGTTGGTGTTGCGGATACACTATCAAAACAGTTAGTGAGCCGAATTTTAGAAACGACGGTTGTTGAACATGAACAGATTCATTTGCGTTGTTTTGAATCAACTCATGAACTGTTATTAGAACAGCTTAGCCAACATAAACTGGATATGATTTTATCGGATTGTCCTGTGGATTCATCGCAACAGGAGGGGCTGTTCTCTGTAAAATTGGGTGAATGCAATATGAGCTTTTTTTGTCGTCAGCCAATTCCGAAAAAGCCATTTCCAGAGTGCCTCGAAGAACGCCGCTTACTTATTCCAGGCAGACGCTATCTATTAGGTCGACATATCTTAGCTTGGATACGGAATAAAAACTTACAAGTTGAGGTATTAGGTGAATTCGATGATGCCGCGTTAATGAAAGCGTTTGGTATGCATTATAATGCGATTTTTGTTGCACCCTCACAATATACACCTGACCTGCTCGGTGGGGAGGACATTGTCGAGTTAGGGCGATTAGAAAATGTAAAAGAAGAATATTACGTTATTTTTGCAGAAAGAATGATCCAGCATCCAGCGGTGCAGCGAGTTTGTAATAAAGACTTTTCAGAATTATTTTCTGTGCCATTCGATAGGTTAGAGCAATAAACTGAGCAAACAAAAAAACCGGCCAAGGCCGGTTTTTTTAGCTAATCAAGAAGCTAAATTACATTGCTTTGATTTGAGCAACTAAGTTAGCTTTATGACGTGCTGCTTTATTTTTGTGGATCAGGCCTTTAGAGGCATGACGATCAACAATAGGTTGCATGTCATTGAATGCTTTCTGAGCAGCTTCTTTATCGCCAGCAGCGATAGCAAGGTAAACTTTCTTGATAAAAGTACGTACCATAGAGCGACGGCTAGCATTGTGCTGGCGACGTTTCTCTGACTGGATGGCACGTTTCTTAGCTGATTTGATATTAGCCAAGGTCCAACTCCCAAATGTATTCTATTGAGGACAATTCAAAGGTCGAGGAATATGCCCTTTCGCCCTGCATTTGTCAATGGATTTGTGCAAATAAACATCGTGTACTTCGATGCTCATGCGTTGTGAATGGTGCAAGATTCTATCAGCAAATATGAGAAGAATACAGATCTTAGCGTGAAAAAATGCGTAATTGATGTCAGAAAATTAAAAACAATCATGATAGAAAAAAAATTTAGCCCATCAATCAGAGGGGTGTATGATAATTGCTCGTTAATTGATTGCTTATTAGCCACAAAATATGTTTAGCTATCGGCAATAATGATAAAACGATAAAAATTTAATATTTTTAGAGACCTCGGGGCAAATTTGTTGTATTGATAATCCATTGGTTATCCCAACTTTTTTGATATTCACACCTAAGCGCTCATAGAGGGTAGCAATATAGCTTGCTGTTCACGTAAAATGAATGGCTAATTAAGGTGTGTAGAGATCAAAAAGATAGGGTTTAATGAAACCTTTTGCGAACTAAGGTTAACCTTATGCGTCGTACAAGGTATAATCCTGCAATTTCCTCGGTATTGAGCCTGTTATGGAGCTAATTCGCGGTATACAGAATATCCGGGCGTGCCATCATGGTTGCGTGCTGACTATTGGTAATTTTGACGGTGTCCATCGTGGACACCAAATGTTACTTCAAAATTTGAAATGCAAGGGTAAGGAACTTGGCTTACCTACGGTTGTGATGATTTTTGAACCGCAACCACTTGAATTTTTTATTGGTGACAAAGCGCCTGCGCGTTTGACACGGTTGCGAGATAAAGTGAAATACCTCGCTGATAGCGGTATTGACTACCTTCTCTGTGTCGAATTTAATCAGCACTTTGCCTCTTTAACACCTGCTGAGTTTGTCTCTGATTTACTCGTTGACAAGTTAGGGGTGAAATATCTCGCCATCGGTGATGATTTCCGTTTTGGGAAAAATCGTATGGGGGATTTCGCGTTTTTGCAACAAGCGGGTAAAGAGCTAGGTTTCGAGGTAGCCGATACGGAAAGCTTTTGTGACTCAGGTCTTCGTATTAGTAGCACCGCAATCCGTAAGGCGATTCAAGATAATGACCTTGAATTAGCGGAAAACCTATTAGGGCATGCTTATCGTATTAGCGGGCGAGTGGTCCATGGTAATCGGCTTGGTAGAACGATAGGTTTTCCGACGGCAAACCTACCGTTAAAACGTTTGGTCACACCGGTTACAGGTGTGTATGCTGTAGAAGTTTACGGTCTAGGTGATAAGCCTTTACCGGGTGTGGCGAATATCGGCACACGACCGACTGTATCTGGAAAAGGAACGCAGTTAGAAGTTCATCTGATTGATGCCTCTATGGATTTATACGGGCGTCATATCGATGTAGTGTTACGTAAGAAATTACGTGATGAGCAGCGGTTTGCTTCGTTGGAAGCGCTTAAGGAGCAAATTGCTAATGATGTAATTGCAGCTAGAGAGTATCTCACTGCAATAGGAATCAGATAATTTAGCGGAAAATTGGAACTGAGAATCGATGAGTGACTATAAAAATACCCTGAATCTACCGGAAACAGGGTTCCCAATGCGTGGCGATCTCGCTAAACGCGAACCACAGATGTTAGAGCGCTGGTACAAAGAAGGTTTGTATCAGGCAATCCGTAAAGCAAAATCGGGCAAGAAAACCTTTATCCTGCACGATGGTCCTCCGTATGCTAACGGTAGTATTCATATTGGTCACTCAGTTAACAAAATTCTCAAAGATATTATTATTAAATCCAAAGGGTTAGCGGGTTATGATTCCCCGTATATTCCTGGTTGGGATTGCCATGGCTTACCGATTGAACACAAAGTTGAACAAATCGTGGGTAAACCAGGGGAAAAAGTTTCCGCCGCTGAATTTCGCGCACAATGCCGTCAATATGCTAAAGAGCAAATAGAAGGCCAAAAAGCTGATTTTATTCGCCTTGGTGTTTTAGGTGAGTGGGATAAACCTTACTTAACCATGGACTTCGAAACAGAAGCCCACATCATCAGGGCGTTAGCCAAAACGATTGCAAACGGTCACTTAGTGAAAGGGGCTAAGCCTGTTCACTGGTGTACAGCATGTGGTTCTTCTCTGGCAGAGGCTGAAGTTGAGTATTATGACAAAACTTCACCATCCATCTACGTCCGCTTCCCTGCGGTAGATAGCGCAGCGGTATGTGAAAAATTTGGTATCAGTAGCGATAAAACACCATCACTGGTTATCTGGACTACAACACCTTGGACATTGCCCGCCAACCGTGCAATCTCTTTGAACCCGGAGTTCAAATACAACTTGGTACAAGCAAATGGCGAATTAGTCATTTTAGCAGCTGATCTTGTTGAAGATGTCATGAAAACTATCGGCATCGATGCTTGGGATGTTTTAGGTGAATGTGACGGTTCTGCACTTGAATTATTGCGCTTTAAACATCCATTTATGGGCATTGAGGTCCCTGCAATTTTAGGTGACCATGTTACGTTAGATGCAGGTACAGGTGCGGTGCATACCGCCCCTGGTCATGGTCCTGAAGACTATGTTGTTGGTCAAAAATACGGTTTAGAAACTGCGAATCCAGTTGGTCCAGATGGCTGTTTCTTAGCAGATACTTATCCAACATTGGACGGCGTGTTTATTTTTAAAGCTAACGATTTAATTGTTGAGCTATTAAATGAAAAAGGCGCGCTACTGTATAAAAAAGCAATTACCCACAGCTATCCATGTTGCTGGCGCCATAAAACACCGGTTATTTTCCGTGCAACACCACAATGGTTTATTGGCATGGATAAAAGCGGTTTGCGTGAACAATCTCTGAAAGAAATTGATATTGTTCAGTGGATCCCTGGTTGGGGACGTGCTCGTATTGAGTCAATGGTTGAAAACCGTCCTGACTGGTGTATCTCTCGTCAGCGTACTTGGGGGACTCCAATGTCTCTATTCGTCCATAAAGAGACCGAAGAGCTGCATCCTCGTACATTAGAATTGATGGAAGAAGTGGCTAAGCGTGTTGAAGTTGACGGTATTCAAGCATGGTGGGATCTCGACCCTGCTGAATTACTGGGTGATGAAGCTGAAATTTACCGCAAAGTTCCCGATACTCTGGATGTTTGGTTTGATTCTGGATCAACCCATTTTGCTGTGGTTGATGCTCGTCCAGAGTTTCACGGCAATTCAGCTGACATGTACTTGGAAGGTTCAGACCAACACCGTGGCTGGTTTATGTCTTCATTAATGCTGTCAACGGCAATGAAAGGCAAAGCGCCATATCGTCAAGTATTAACGCACGGTTTCACCGTTGATGGTCAAGGTCGTAAAATGTCTAAATCATTAGGCAATACGATTAGCCCGCAAGACGTAATGAACAAACTGGGTGCGGATATCCTACGTTTATGGGTCGCTTCTACGGATTACACTGGCGAAATCGCGGTTTCAGATGAAATTTTAAAGCGTGCAGCGGATTCATACCGTCGTATTCGTAACACCGCACGTTTCTTATTGGCGAACCTTAACGGTTTCAACCCTGAAACAGATATGGTGAAACCAGAAGATATGGTTGTGTTAGATCGCTGGGCGGTTAGCCGTGCCCTTGAAGCACAACAAGAAATCGCTAAAGCGTATGATGAATATGATTTCCTTTCCGTTATTCAGCGCTTAATGCATTTCTGTTCGATCGAAATGGGCTCGTTCTATCTGGATATCATAAAAGACCGTCAGTACACCGCAAAAGGCGATAGCCTAGCGCGTCGTAGCTGCCAAACGGCTTTATTCCATATTGTTGAAGCGTTAGTGCGTTGGATTGCCCCTGTTCTTTCCTTCACTTCAGATGAAATCTGGAATGAATTACCTGGAAAACGCGCGAAATTTGTTCTGACCGAAGAGTGGTACAACGGCTTATTTGGCTTAGATGAGTCAAATAAAATGAACAATAGCTTCTGGTCTGAACTGCTTGCTGTTCGCGGTGAAGTGAACAAAGTGTTAGAACAAGCACGGACAGATAAGCACATTGGTGGTTCATTAGAAGCTGCTGTGACGTTATACGCAGATAAAGACTTAGCGCATAAGCTGCAAAGCTTAGGCGATGAGCTGCGTTTCGTTCTGCTGACTTCACAGGCGACTGTGGCAGATATTGCAACGGCACCCGCAGATGCACAGGAAAGCGAGCTAAAAGGTCTGAAAATCGCCTTTAGTAAAGCGGAAGGCGAAAAATGCCCACGTTGCTGGCACTATGCAAGTGATATCGGCTCTTCAAGTGAACAACCAGAAATTTGTGGTCGTTGTGTGACTAACGTAGCCGGTAACGGTGAATTGCGTAAGTTTGCTTAATGAAAACACCTATTTGTTCTACCGGTCTGCGTTGGTTATGGTTAACCATAGTGATCATCGTGGCAGATTTAGGGATAAAGCAATTAGTGCTAAAAGACCTAAATCTGTACGAGCCTCATCCTGTGATGCCATTTTTCAACATTATGTACGCGCAGAATTTTGGCGCGGCGTTCAGCTTTTTGGCTGATGAAGGTGGTTGGCAGCGTTGGTTTTTTGCTGGGATCGCGGTGGGGATCTCCGTTATTTTGATGGTGATGATGTACCGCCAAAGTGCGCAAAAACGCTTATCCAATATTGCTTATGCACTCATTATTGGTGGGGCAATCGGCAACCTTAGCGACCGACTGGTTCATGGGTTTGTCGTTGATTACCTTGATGTTTACGTCGGTAATTGGCATTGGCCAACATTTAACCTAGCGGATATGGCAATTTGTATTGGTGCTGCTTTAGTTATTTTGGAAGGTTTTTTACCTGAAAAATCAAAGCAGGAGAAAACAAAATAAATTGGTAGCACAATAAGTTACAATGTAATAACACAGAGCCCAGGTATTCTGGGCTCACCTGCTGATAAATATAAAGTGTTTTGCGGCAGGTTGAATAGGTTTAAAAAATAGACTGGGAAAATCAATGTATTGATTTTCGCCTGATAACACAAAGTGGGAAAAAACACGCGGTTACTCCACTTTGTCAACAACCTCAGCCCAGATTTTCTGGGCTGAACTTTATGACAAAATAGGTTTGGTTATGTCTATTCAAATACAGGCTCAGAGCGCTGTTTTACTGCATTTCACATTGAAATTGGAAGATGGCTCTACAGCAGATTCTTCACACGCTCAAGGAAAGCCTGCGCTGTTTGTGCTAGGGAATGGTTCGTTATCACCGGAACTTGAAGCTGAGCTAGTTGGTCTGAATGAAGGTGAAAAGAAAACCTTTTCATTACCTGGAGATACTGTTTTTGGTAAGCATAACCCTGATTTAGTTCAGTATTTTTCATTGCGTGATTTTATGGATACGGGTATTCCCGAGATTGGGACTATTATGTTATTTACGGCAATGAATGGCAGCGAAATGCCGGGTGTAGTAAAATCAATTGAAGGAGAATCAATTACTGTTGATTTTAATCACCCACTCGCTGAGCAACAAATTAGCTTTGAAATTGAAGTGCTTGAAGTAGACCCGCAATTGGAGAATCACAATGCAAATATTAATGGCTAACCCTCGTGGTTTTTGTGCTGGTGTTGACCGCGCAATTAGCATTGTAGAAAGGGCGTTAGAACTTTATGGTGCACCTATCTATGTTCGCCATGAAGTGGTGCATAACCGTTATGTTGTTGATGATTTACGCCAGCGTGGCGCTATTTTTATTGAAGAAATTTCTGAAGTGCCAGATGGTGCTATCTTAATTTTCTCAGCTCACGGTGTCTCACAAGCTATCCGCCAAGAAGCGCGTTCTCGTAACTTAACTATGTTATTTGATGCGACATGCCCATTAGTCACCAAAGTACATATGGAAGTGGCTCGCGCCAGTCGTAAAGGCAAAGAAGCGATTTTAATTGGGCATGCAGGGCACCCAGAAGTCGAAGGTACCATGGGGCAATACAGTAACCCTGAAGGTGGTATGTACCTTGTTGAAAGCCCTGAAGATGTTTGGAAATTAAAAGTCAAAGACGAAAACAACTTATCGTTTATGACACAAACCACATTATCAGTGGATGACACTTCAGATGTTATTGATGCACTAACAGCTCGCTTCCCAAGCATTGTCGGGCCACGTAAAGATGATATTTGTTACGCAACAACTAATCGCCAAGAAGCCGCCAGAGAGCTGGCTGAGCGTGCGGATATTGTGCTAGTGGTTGGTTCGAAGAACTCATCAAACTCAAACCGCCTTGCTGAACTGGCATCAAGAATGCAAAAACCGGCATTTTTAATTGATGGTGCAGAAGACATTAAAACCGAGTGGCTAACCGATAAAAATATTATTGGTCTAACAGCGGGGGCATCTGCACCAGATATTCTAGTTAGACAAGTAATTGATAAGCTTAAAGAACTGGGTGCGAATTCTGTTGTTGAATTACAAGGTCGTGAAGAAAATATTGTTTTTGAAGTGCCAAAAGAATTGCGAGTAGAAGTGAAGGAAATTAACTAATATCTAGGGGCTGTTGATCTTTGATGGTTAATTTTTATTCGAATTAAAGCCATTTTAGGCAAGGCGAGAGGTTCGCCGCCTTGTGAACTTGGCAAGAGCCTCTCAACGCAGCATTAAATGAGTGAAACGAGCTTTAATCGAACCCGTAGGGCAACTGTAGGCACAATATTTGATTCAAATCGTCGTCAATCAGTACGACGGATACATTTTGCCATTTTGGGGGAGCTTTTTGGGGCTGTAAAAATCAGCAGTAAAGATAAACAGCCCCTAGATGCATCCTGTCCAAAGGGCCACTTTGTGATATCAAAGTGGCTCAAACCTGTTTTTCTTTCCTATTTTTCTTATCATCAACACTTTTTCTGATAATTAGCCTACGCTCTACGTTTTTGTTAATAACTGTCGATTATTACTGGCAGGATCCTGTCATGATGGTTAATCTGTAACGTAATCATTAATTAAAATACCGAGTAATATATTGATTTTTACTTGGGATAGCAGTTTAAATTTAGTCAGTTGCATCAATAATGAAAAAGGATGAACCATGGTAAATTCAGCGGTACGTGTTGCGATCGTCGGCTCCGGTGGTCGTATGGGGCGGCAGCTAATTCAAGCGGCACAACAACAAGATGGTATTCAATTAGGTGCAGCTATTGAGCGAGAAGGCTCCTCACTGATTGGTGCAGATGCAGGTGAGCTTGCAGGGGTTGGTAAACTAGGCATTTATGTTACCGATTCTCTTGATAAAGTCGTTGATGATTTTGATGTTGTTATCGATTTTACACGTCCTGAAGGGACACTACATTATTTAGCCTTCTGTAAAGCAAATCAAAAAGGCATGGTTATCGGGACAACAGGCTTTGATGAACAAGGTAAACAAGCGATTGCGGATGCGGCAAAAGTCATTCCAATTGTTTTCGCTGCAAACTTTAGCGTTGGTGTTAACTTAGTGCTTAAATTACTCGAAAAAGCGGCAAAAGTGATGGGAAGCTATACCGATATTGAGATTGTTGAAGCCCATCACCGCCATAAGGTTGATGCCCCATCCGGTACTGCATTAGCCATGGGTGAATCTATCGCAAATGCATTAGGTAAAGACCTCAAAGATTGTGCAGTATATACCCGTGAGGGGCATACGGGTGAGCGCGAAGCGGGGACTATCGGTTTTGCTACAATTCGTGCGGGGGATATTGTTGGTGAGCATACCGCAATGTTTGCTGATATTGGTGAACGCGTAGAGATCACGCATAAAGCATCTAGCCGAATGACATTTGCAAATGGCGCAATCAAGGCATCATCTTGGGTTTTCGGTAAAAAAGATGGATTATATGATATGAAAGATGTGCTTTGTCTTGATGATCTTTAGTCTTTGTTTTTAAATTACCATTATAAATCAATGATATTTTTATTATTCATTGGTTTATAATGGTTTGTTGTTTTATTTTTAATAAAGCAGCTATTTCTTGCTGATTTCCTCATTTTAATTGACTTTTCTTTGTGTTGATTTACCTTTAATCTCATTTCAAGCTGAGTTATTATCAATTACACAATTATCTTACTTGGCAACCGTTTACTTATTCATATTGGCTATCATTTTTAATGCTCATGGGGCTTAAGTTGGGGGTGCTGGCTATAAAAGTAAGATAAAAGTGTAAAAAATGCATTTTTTTCTAGACAAGACCCTATCTCATCATTAGAATGCGCGCAATTTGCCAAAAATTTGCTTAAAAACTCATTTTGGCATTGATTTAGATCGCAAAATCTGAATTAATATGCAAAAAACGTGATTTATTATTCTCCGGAGGGTGTTTTGATTAAGTCAGCTATATTGGTTCTGGAAGACGGAACCCAATTCCACGGGCGTGCCATCGGTGCTGAAGGGGCCGCAGTTGGAGAAGTCGTTTTCAACACGTCGATGACCGGATATCAAGAAATCATTACAGACCCTTCCTATTCCCGCCAAATTGTTACTCTCACTTATCCCCATATTGGTAATGTCGGCACTAATGCTGATGACGAAGAATCTCCAAACGTTCATGCACAAGGCTTAATCATTCGTGACTTACCATTGGTATACAGTAACTTTCGCGGGCAAGAAGGGCTATCTGAGTATCTAAAACGTCACAATGTTGTGGCAATCGCAGATATTGATACACGTAAATTGACTCGCTTACTGAGAGAAAAAGGGGCGCAAAATGGGTGCATCATTGCGGGGGATAACCCTGATGCAGCACTTGCGCTAGAGAAAGCACGCCAGTTTTGCGGTCTTA